>CAZUTM010000090.1:0-18845 GCA_964623665.1 uncultured archaeon | reverse complement strand
TACGTTTTCAATTGAATCGACTTTTTACTGCATAAAATCGATTTATCAAAGTGAATCCACAAAAAAAAAGGCTTTAAAAAAAAAGTCGAACCATCGAATTAAAGAATATGATATTCAGGTTCCGAGTCGAGTTGCTTTGTATCAATCCCTTCAAGCATCGCAATTTCTTTTTTGATTAGCAGATAGAGATTCTTAGCACTGATCGGTTTGTTAACCCAAATATTCACATTCATCCACTTTCTTGCTTCACGAGTCCGATCTTCCAAATAGATTCCATATTTTTGGTGGGCTGCGGATAAAGCAATAATAAACACATCCTTCAAGTTTTTGTTTTTCTTTACTTTATACGCAAACTTAAAGCCTTCAGCATACGATGTGTCCATGTCCATAACGATTAAATCAATTTGCTTAGAACCCATGATTCCGTATGCATCGTTGAAATTATCGACGTGAATAACGTTCATTCCTTTCTCTTCAAAGTGGGACATGAATGTTGACACGAATTTATCATCCGCAATGTGAACAAAGAGAATTGAATTGTATTTTAACTCCATTTTATTCTTCCTCCTCCTTTCTTGTATAATATTTGGTGTGTAAGAGATGGTGGCTTGTTTTACTGCCGGGTTCGCTAAGGAATTCCTTGTATAATCTTAGTACGCTTTCGTTTTCGTGGCTATATCGTTTTACCATCTGTCCATCGATGCAATATAACCCCATCATTCTCTTGGTAAGTGCATCCATGTTTCTTCCTACCGGTTGACCGCCTCCATTTATACATCCATTGGGGCAAGCCATGACTTCAACGAAATGAATGTTGTTTTTGTTTCCATCCCGAATTTCTTCACATACTTTTCTTGCATTGCCCAACCCGGAGGTGATGATTCCATTTACCGTGACACCCGGTTTTATTTCGATAGAGAATTTTTTGATTGGGTCGCTTCCTCTGGCAAATTCAAAGTTCGGATTGGGTGGATTTTGTTTATTTACCAACCAATATGCGGTTCTCAATGCGGCCTCACCGACACCGCCCGATGTTCCAAAGATCTTGCCCGCACCAGTCATTTCACCCATCGGATCATCATAAGGCGAGTCTGGAAGAGTTGCAAGGTTGAGACCAGCAGTTTTAATCATTCTCACCAATTCTCGGGTTGTCAGCACTGCATCGGTGTTTTGAATTCCATCGTTTACCATTTCGGGTCGTTCAGCCTCGAATTTCTTGGCAACACAAGGCATGATTGCTACCGAATAAATGTCCTTAGGTGAGAAGTTCTTTTGTTTTGCCCAATAGGTCTTGATGATTGCACTTTGCATCGACATCGGCGATTTGCATGTACTGAGATTGGGGATCAATTCGGGAAATTCGGTTTCAAGGAATTTAATCCATCCGGGACTACAACTTGTGATCAATGGGAGGTTCTTACCCGAAAGGAATCGATTTACGAATTCATTGGCTTCTTCCATGATGGTTAAATCCGCACCGAAAACGGTGTCAAAGACATATTGAAAGCCGAGTCGTTTCAAAGCGGTTACCAATTTTCCGGAAACATCGGTACCGGGCGGAAGCCCAAATTCTTCACCAATAGTGATTGAAATAGAAGGTGCAACTTGAACGACGGTCACTAATTCCTCGTTATTCAAGGCATCTTGAACTTCAGCGGATGCGCTGTTTTCTTTCAAAGCGCCGGTGGGGCAAACCCGAATGCATTGCCCACAAAGGACACAATTTGAGTTATGGATCGCTTTTTGGAATGCGCTTGAAACGGTAGTTTTGTACCCGCGATTGATTAAATCGATTGCATGAACCGATTGGACTTCATCACATACTTTTACACAACGCTCGCAGAGGATGCATTTATTCGGATCTCGAACGATTGCCATGCTTGAAACATCTAGCGGATAATCTCTTTTTGCACCAAGATATCGATGATCTCGAACCCCATATGTGGTACTGAGAGTTTGTAAATCGCAAGAGCCACTGCGAACACAGTAGAGACAATCGTTTGGGTGATTTGCAATCAATAATTCCAATAACGTTCTGCGGATTCTTCTCAATTTTCTGGTGTTGGTTTGCACTTTCATTCCATTGGTCACTTTGGTGACACAAGCGGGTTGCGGTCGAGGTGTTCCCTCAACTTCCACCACACAAAGTCTGCAAGCGCCTGTTGGTGTCACTTCCTCCAAGTAGCAAAGAGTCGGGATATAGATTCCATTTTTCGTTGCAACTTCAAGGATCGTTTTTCCTTCTTCGCATTCATATTTTGCGCCATCAATAAATACTTCTACCATTTTTTTCACTCCAAAAGGACTGCATTGAATTTGCAGTTTGTTTTACATAGACCGCATTTGATGCATTTTTCATTTAAAACATAGTGCGCTTTCTTCTTTTCTCCTACAATGGCTTCGGCCGGACAATTCATTTTACAAAGACCGCATCCGATGCATTTTTCAGCATCGATCTTAAAATTAAGAAGTCCGATACAATATTTTGCACTACATTTGTTTTCATAGAGATGTTCTTCATATTCATTTTTGAAGTATCTCAATGTAGACAACACGGGATTTGGTGCAGACATTCCGAGCCCGCAAAGCGCGGTATCTTGAATCACGGTACATAACCTTTCAAGATATATCATCGATTTCATTCGATCTAATACTTCTTTATCATTTTTTGGAACCACAACTAATTTCTTTAAAGTTTCGAGTAATCTGAGCGTTCCTTCTCTGCATGGGATACATTTTCCGCAAGATTCTTCTTCAATGAAATTCATAAAGAACCGGGCCGTATCTACCATACATGTGTCCTCGTCCATTACAACGAGCCCACCGGAACCCATCATTGCGCCCACGGTTTTAAGATTTTCATAATCGATTGGTGTTTCAATAAGATGTTGCGGAATACAACCTCCCGAGGGGCCTCCGATTTGGACTGCCTTAAATTTCTTGCCGTTTGCGATTCCACCACCAATTTCAATTACTTGTTTGATTGTGGTGCCCATTGGAACTTCAATTAATCCGGCGCACGCAATTTTACCGGTCACCGCAAATACTTTCGTTCCTTTTGAACCTTTGGTTCCGATCTGTGCAAATTTTTCCGGTCCGAATAACAATATCTTCGCAAGCTGTGCGATCGTTTCAACATTATTAATAACGGTGGGTTTTCCGAATAATCCGAAGTTTGCCGGGAACGGCGGTTTTAATCTTGGCATTCCGCGTTTTCCTTCAACAGATTCTATCAGCGCGGTTTCTTCTCCACAAACGAATGCACCCGCACCCTTTTTAATAAAAATATCAAATTCAAAATCGGTACCCATGATATTTTTACCGAGCAGTTTTTGCTCTCTAAGGGTATTAATTGCTTTCGATAAATTTTCAATCGCAAGAGGGTATTCCGCCCGACAATAAATATACCCTTTATTTGAACCGATTGCACGACCAATAATCATCATCCCTTCAAGACAACTGAATGGATCCGATTCGAGCACCGATCTGTCCATGAATGCACCGGGATCGCCTTCATCCGCATTCATAATAACATATTTTTGATCGCCCTTGGCCTTATATGCAAATTCCCATTTTTGGCCCGTTGGAAAGCCCGCTCCGCCCCGGCCTCTTAAGCCGGAAGTCTTGATTTTTGAAATAATATCCATCGGTTGGGATTCGAGAACCATTTTCAATGCTTTAAATCCATCTTTATACGCAACATAATCCTTCAAGGAGAGCGGATCGATTACTCCACAATGAGAAGTGACAAATTTCAATTGGCCTTTGAAATAATGGAAATCGGAAACATCTTTAATATTCTCAAAGGGATGATCTCCATCTTGTGGATATTGTCCGATCACGTTTTCGGTAGGAATTTGGCTGTTTTTAATAAAAGAGTCAACGAGTTTGAATGCGAGATCCTCGGTCACTTTGTAGAAACTCACACGAGTGCGACCCGGCAATTTGATGTCTACAATTGGTTCTACAAAACACGCCCCAACGCATCCCACCTTTACAATTTCTGCTTCTATTTTATTTTTTTCCAATTCGGATTCAATTTTATTTAATACTGCTTGGGCCCCACTTGCCAACCCACAGGTTCCCATTCCAATATAGATAATCGGTTTGGTGTTATTAATTCGTTTGGATTTTTTAATTTCTTCTTCAGTAATATGAAGAATTTCATGATCTGCCATTTTTTTTCCCCCTAATCATATTTTCGTAAAATCTTCTTTATATCGCTCGATTTTACATTTCCATAAAACTCCCCGTCAACATTTACAACCGGTGCGATTGAACATGCACCAAGACACGCAACAACACCCAATGTAAATTTACCGTCCTTAGTGGTCTCACCGACTTTGCAGCCCAACTCTTGTTCTAATATCGGTAAAAGTCTTTCGGATCCTTTTACATGACAAGCAGTTCCTCTGCAAACGTTTATTATATGTCGGCCCAGTGGTTTTAATCGGAATTGAGCATAGAAGGTCGCTACACCATAGATTTTTGCCGGTGCTACACCAATATATTCCGCCACAGTCAAAATGTTTTTTTCGGAAATCCATCCGTACACTTCTTGGACATCTTGAAGGATACTGATAAGATTGCTCGGATCTCCTCGAGGATAGTTGGAAATAATTTGTTCAACTTTAATATAACTTCCCATGTTTTTTCAACTCGGATTTTATTTCCTTGAGCTTAAAAAAGATCATGACCATAAAAAATTATTCTTTGGTATTTATCAGAATCCCGCGCCACAAAAAAATCCAAAGCGTTATGTGGTAAAAAATTCCCAAACTTTTTGAGTTTTTCCATTCGCACCCTTATTTTTGCTTTTCTCACAAACTTTAAAAAACTGCAAACCGATTCGCCCTTAAAATTTTGAAAAAAGTTCAATTTTTTAAAAAACAAAAAAATGCGTGATCAAAAACGATCATGGCAATTGTTTTTGAGCTTGACATTTCTGGTGATGCGGAAAAAAAGAATAAAAAGAAATTAAAAAAAAAAGCAGAATATCACGCATTTTAATGCTTTCTTTCGTGGTAATGTGTATGCAACAAATGATGAGATTTCTCTCCAAGCGGTTTCACCAAGAAATCTTCATATAATTTCTGAACATCCGGATTCTCATGCGATTTTCGAATCTTCTTGCCTTTATCTTCGTTGTAGATGGCTTGCATTCTAAGTTTTCGAATTTCTGTGTTTGTGGGAATCGGTTGACCGCCTCCGCCTAAGCAACCGCCGGGACAAGCCATGATTTCAATGAAATGATAGGGTGATTTTCCTTCTTGGACTTCTTCTAACAGTTTCCGTGCATTTGCCAACCCATGAGCCACGGCAACTTTGACTTTCAAATCATTTAATTGAACTTCGGCCGCTTTAATTCCTTCCAATCCCCGAACCGATTCAAAATCCAATTTTTCCAATGGTTTTTTCATGATTACTTCGTAAGCGGTTCTCAATGCAGCTTCCATTACGCCTCCGGTTGCTCCGAAAATTACCGCGGCGCCTGATGATTCGCCCAAAGGACTATCATATTGCTCGTCGGGAAGGTTTTCATATTTGATTCCGGCGCTCTTTATCATTCTGGCCAGCTCTCTTGTTGTGAGCACATAGTCAACATCAGGAAAATTGTCATCTTCGGTGAGATGCAGTTTTTCTTTCCAATAATGGAATGCGCTATTCATTTCGGGCCGTCTTGCTTCGAATTTCTTGGCCACACAAGGCATGATTGACACAACTACGATTTTCCGAGGATCAACACCGATTTTCTCTGCATAAAAGGATTTCGCAAGAGCTCCAAACATTTGTTGCGGAGATTTGCAAGAGGAGACATGATCCAATGCTCTTGGAAAGAAGGTTTCAGCAAATTTAATCCATCCAGGACTGCAGCTGGTAATGAGCGGTAGGGTTTTTTTATTCGTGATCCGGTCGATTAACTCGTATCCTTCTTCCATAATGGTTAAGTCTGCGGTGAAATCCGTATCAAAGACTTTATCGAACCCCAGTCTTCGTAATGCTGCCACAAGTTTACCCGTTGTGGAATTTCCGGGAGCTATACCTAAAGGTTCACCCACAGCGACCCGAACGGCGGGAGCGGTTTGAACGATCACAATCTTGTCCGGATGATTAATTGCATCCCAAACTTCTTGAATATAATCCTTTTCAACCAGAGCACCCGTGGGACACACGAGTGTGCATTGCCCACAATTAATACAAAGGGATGCATCCATCGGCTCATCCCCATAAGTGGAGACTTTGGCGTATTTTCCTCTGTTTATGATCTCAACGGCACTGACCGATTGTATCTGAGCACATACTTCTACACATCTTCTGCAAAGGATACATTTATTCGGATCTCGAACGATTGAAGGAGAGGAATCATCTATGGGTATTTCTCGTTTTCGAATGCTCGGAAACCGAATTTTATCAACACCGAGGTTGGAAGCAATGGTCTGCAATTCGCAATTCTGATTTCTATCACATGCCAAACAATCGTGGGGATGGTTCGCCAAAATCAATTCGAGATTCATTCTTCGGGAATCCATGACCCGTTTAGTATTGGTTGAAATTTCCATGCCCTCCGATACCTTTGTGACACATGATCGAGCGAGTGCACGAAATCCCTTAATCTCAACAAGACAAATAGAACATGATGCCTCTTCATTCAATCCTTCTAAAAAGCAAAGGGTAGGAATTTCGATATTATTATCCCTACATGCTTGAAGCACCGATTTCCCTTTTTCAACATGATATTCCACGCCATTAATTTTAACTTTGACAGTATTTTGACTCATTTTTCTTTCCTCCATTTGATTATTGTTTCTCCTTTACGTCGCATCGTAAGCATCTGCAAGCTTCGATTCGCATTTGCTCCTCAGACAATCCAATGTCCACTTCTTTGAAATTACCCATGCGAGCCTTTAGGGGTATTTTTCTGGAATTATTCCTTGCACCACCTTGTGGATCTAGCGGCGCTTGCATCGCGTAATGGAATTCGGAGAATAACTTCTCGAATCTTGATTTCCCCATTAGGAATTGGTCTATCGCAATACTTGCTCGTTTCCCCGATGCCATCGCTTCGGCCACCGTAGAAGGACCTGTCACAATATCACCTCCGGCAAAGAATTTCTTCTTGTTGGTTTGAAGTGCAAATAGATCGGCGATGATTTTCCCGTTTTTATCTGTATTGATGCCGTATTTCGAGATGAATTCGGAATCACATGTTTCACCTATAGCCATGATAACATTATCGCAAGGAATCAATTCGGTTTCGCCGGTCGGAACGGGTTTCTGTCTTCCGGTTCGATCATAATCGCCCAATTTCATTTTTTCTATAACAATACCCGTCACTTTTCCATCTTTGCCCACAATTTCCTTGGGAGATGCCAAGAATTTGAACTCTATCCCTTCTTCTTCGGCATCATTGATTTCTTCGGCAAATGCGGGCATATCCTTTCGTTCTCTGCGGTACAAAATAGTAACATGTTTACCAAGCCGGAGGCATGAACGCGCAGAATCCATGGCGCTATTACCGCCTCCGATTACAACCACCTTCTTGCCTAAATTTGGATTTCGATTTGCTGCGACATCTTCTAAGACTCTGAAGCTCGCCAAAACTCCTTGAAGATTTGATCCGGGAACATTCAATTCGATTTCTTTCCACACACCGATACCCATAAATACCGCATCGAATTCCTTTTCGAGTTCATTCAAAGGCTTATCGACACCTATTCGGGTATTATTAACGAAATTTACACCCAAATTTTCAATAAATTCGATTTCTTTATCCAAAACTGCTTTGGGTAATCGATATTCCGGAATCGCATATCTCAACATCCCTCCGGGTTTCGGTAAGGCCTCAAAGATGGTCACATCGTGCCCTAATCGAACTAAATAAAACGCTGCGGTGAGACCGGCTGGACCAGAACCGATGATAGCAACTTTTTTACCCGTTTGCGGAAGTTTTTTCTGAATAAATTTCTCGAGCACTTTCTGCTCCTTTTTTGCATGATAGACCAAATCCGCCACATAGCGGTGAATTTCTTTCTGGTTCACCGCACCATCCAAATCATGCCGTCTGCAAATAACATTACAGTGCGCTTGGCATACTCTTCCGCTGGTTGATGGCAGAGGATTTTGCTCCATGAACAATTCATAGGCCTCTTCGATACGATCCTCTTGAATTAATCTAAGAAAGCCCGGAACATTAGCGTGAAGTGGACAGCTGTTCTCGCAAGGCGCGATGAATAAATTTTGACAAACACCGGAAGTGCATCTATCTTCTATGATATGAGATTGGTATTCATGTTTGAAATATTTCAAAGTAGTGAGAACAGGGTTAGGCGCGGTTTGGCCGAGGCCGCAAAGCGCAGAATCACGAATGTTGATACATAATTTTTCGAGCAACTCCAAATCTTGCATGCATGCCTTGCCTAAACTCACCTTTTTTACTATTTCCAAGGCTTGATTCAAGCCTTCCCGGCACGGTACACACTTTCCACATGATTCCGAAGTGGTGAATTCCAAGAAATATCTCGCAACATCCACCATACAATTGTACGCGTCCATTGCAACGATACCCCCGGAACCGAGAATTGCGCCTAATGAAGCAAGCGACTCATAATCGATCGGAGTATTAAACAAATCCGTAGGAACGCAGCCTCCGGAGGGGCCTCCAAGCTGAACTGCTTTAATGTTTTTATCGCTTGAACTACCCGCACCGATATTGTAAATCATTACTTCGAGAGGAACACCGAATGGGATTTCGACCAGTCCAGTGTTTTTAATTTTTCCAACGAGCGAAAAGACTTTAGTGCCAGCACTTGTCGAAGTCCCGGTTTGAGTAAACCAGCTAGCCCCTTTTGAAATGATCGGCACGATATTAAACCAAGATTCCACATTGTTAATATTGGTTGGTTTGCCGTATAATCCGCTTTGCGCCGGAAAAGGAGGTCTTACTCGAGGTCTTCCGGGTTTCCCTTCGATCGAATGAATCAGAGCGGTTTCTTCCCCGCATACAAATGCACCAGCTCCTTCAACAACGCTCAATTTGAAATTGAAATTGGTTCCGAAAATATTCTTTCCTAGAAGCCCATAGTGTTCCGCTTCAGAAATTGCACGCTTAATTCTTTGCACCGCTAGCGGATACTCCGCACGGCAATAAATAATGCCCTCATCGGAACCCATCGCAACACCGGCAATTAACATCCCTTCTATTAACGCATGTGGATCGCCTTCAATCTCGTTCCGGTTCATATACGCACCGGGATCACCCTCATCCGCATTACAGATCAAGTATTTCTTTTCACCAGGGGATGCTTTCATAAGTTCCCATTTTCGACCGGTTGGAAAACCGGCACCACCTCTGCCGCGAAGTTTCGATTTTTTCACTTCTTCTATGATTTCGGTCGAACTCATTTGTGTTAACGCCTTGAATAGTGCAGAATAACCACCGATTGCGATATATTCTTCAATATCATCTGGGTTAATGAGCCCGCAATCTCTCAGTACAATCTTTTTTTGCCATTTGTAAAACGGAATTTCGTTCCATGAAGGAATTGAAAGGCTTGATTTTCCGAAGGTAATCGAACTTGTCATAAAATCCCAAGATTCGATTTTACACATTAATTTCGGATGTTTGAAATCTTTTAATTTTACCATTGACACGATTGATTCAGCATCCGAAGCCTCGACTTTAGATAACATTAACATCGGATTATTCGGTATATGAATTGTAACCAATGGTTCTTGGCTGCAATATCCGAAACATCCAACAGGTACTAACACCGCATTTAAATTTTGATCTTTAATGGTTTTATCCAAAGCGGAAAATAGCGTATCGGCCCCATTCCCGATACCGCACGTTCCCATACCCACGGTGATCCTCACTTTATCCGGTAATATTTTTTTAAGACCGGCTTGTTTCACCGCATTTAATGATTTTTCATCCATGATTTTCATTTTTTCTCAGACTCCATAAGTTTTTGAATGATAGATTTTAATTGATCAGGCTTTACATTGCTATATATTACTCCATCGATCTCAACCACCGGAGCCAATGCACATTGGCCAAAACACGCGACCGTCCGAAGAGTAAATAATCGATCTTCGGATGTCAAAAAGAATTTTTCCGATTCTTCATTGGGATCTTCTTTTAGTTTAAGAAATTCTTGTACTTTATCTAGAAGTACCCGAGAACCCTTAGTGTGACAAGCGGTGCCTCTGCAAACGGTTATACAATGCTTTCCTTGAGGTTTTAAATTGAAGAAAGAATAAAATGTCACCACGCTATACACTCGAGAAAGTGAGACATTCATCTTTTCAGACACATATTTCAGCATGGGCTTTGGAAGATACTTGTTTGGATGAGAATTTTGAAGCTCTTCCAATACACCCAAAAGCGCACCGGGATTATTCTTATATTTTTCAATTACTTTATCAACAATCTTAACGTCGAATGACTCGTCCGTTTTTAACATTTCGTTTTTGACTGTTGAACTATCCTCCCGATGATCTACTTGAAGATTTTCGCTGTGTGAATTCATATTGATTCCCTTTTTTCGCTAATTTTTCAAAATTTATATACGAAAACGATAATTTTTTTCACAAATCGCTACTCTTTATTATAACGTCACGGCTTAAGAACTCTCTTTTATTTTATTTGCGTAAATACTGAGCCTATCAGATTTGTATGATTTCCCATTAAGGTGGGATATTTTCGAATTTCAATCTTTTATTTCAAAAAATATTTCTCTTTTTTGAAAAAAAACTCAAATAAATTTTGCTTTTCAGTCAAAAATCGTAAAAAATAATACCCTTTTCGAAAATCAATATTAATTATCAAAAATAAACATAAATAACCATATAATATTGCAGTTTTTTTCAAAATTCCGAGAAAAATAATCGAAATCGATCTTTTGTTAAGAAATTATAAACGAAATCATCAATATAAGAAGAGAAAAAAGGTTTATTGAGAAATTAAAATTGAAGTGGATTGCATCTCAGAATTAACAATATTAAATCCACAGATTGGGCAAGTTTTCCCATGAACGGGGCAGTTTATTACATTTTCTTCTTCAAATTCAGTTTCACATTCTTGACATTTTATTTTGCACATAATATCTTCACCTTATTTATTTCTATATAAATCTTTGCATCGGATTATCAAAAATACGAAATCTTTTGAAAAAAAATACCAAATATGATCAAAATTAATTATATGCATGATCGGAATAGATCATATAAATTAAAATGACAAATGTTTTGCTTCAAGAAGAGACAAATCTCTTTGAAAGATACTCTATTTCTATTTTTACCGAACAAATTCAAATAAATTTCGGACTCCGATCTTAGGTTAAATTTTTATTTCGGTTTTCGATCACCACAATAGAAAAAGTTTAGATCCGAATACATACAAAATTTTAACCTAATTGATCAATTTGATTCATATTCCGAAAAAATAGAAGATGATCATGCAATCAATTTGTATTGATCGAAAACGACCATGAACTAAGAATAAATTTTATTTTTTGATCATTAAAATATATAATGCAATCATAAATGATCATCAATCAATTATGTTCTTTTTTCAAAATCATATAAAAATATGATTCTTTTTTCGAATATCCGCTATATTTTTATTTTGATCGATTCTATTAATCACAATGGTAGCGAAAATCATCGCCAAATCCGAATTTAATATGCTTTTTGATCGCTTGAAAGCAAAATTCGGAACAATTATTGGCCCTACACTGTCAGAACGTGGAATTTCTCTATATGGAGATTTGAAAATCGCTGACAATTTATTGTGGGAGTTACCAAAGTATTCCCCAAAGGTGCATTTTCTCCCTCACGGCGAAAGTCTTCTTATGATTGACTCATTAGAATTCAAGCCCGTCAAGGTGGATAATTCGACACGTGCGATGTTTATTACACCGGTAGATATGCTGAGTCTCTCTGTATTGGATCACCTCTTTTTGGACAAAAATATGCCCGACCCGTTCTATAAAACCCGAAGAAAAAATACGTTTTATATCGTTATGAAGGTGCCTTCAAACCAATACATGTTTGAAATCGAAACCGGAGGCTCGATCAGTAATTTAAGAGAATACGATCTTTATATTGAACCTACGGACGAGGGGTATTTGGTGAGCTCGGGAAGTATAGCGGGTGCGGAGTTCTTATACCAAATGAATTTAAAAGATGCAAGCCGTGATATCGATTATCATATAGATATTCCGGACAGAATCACGCTTCGACAGCTTAAGGCTGCACAAGATGAATTTAAATCACCCGTATGGAAAGAAGCTTCGCAACGATGCTTATCTTGCGGTTCGTGTACCAATATTTGCCCGACTTGCGGCTGCTATGATGTATTTGATGAACCGACCATGAATGGAACAAGCGGAGAACGAAAAAGGTTGTGGGATGGATGCCAATACAAACAATTTACCAAAGTTGCCGGAGGAGAAATTTTCAGACATGATTTGGAGCACCGTTTCAAACACCGATACTATCACAAAATAAAATACTACCCCGATGATTACAACATTCTCGGATGCGTTGGTTGCGGGAGATGTATTCAAGTGTGTCCCGCAAGTATCGATATGGTTCAAATAATTAAAAAATTCGGGCCTGAAGAAGTGAAATTGGATGAAAATGGACTTTACATTCCGCAAAAAGCAGAAATTATCAAAATCACGAAAGAAACCAAAGATATTTGGACATTTCGACTGAAAACAGAAATGAAATATCGACCGGGACAATTTGTCCAAATCAGCGTTCCGCTCATAGGTGAGGCCCCCATCAGTATCTGTTCCTACGCTGATGGATACATGGATCTTAATGTCCGAGCCGTAGGAAGGGTCACAAACGCATTATTTAAGCTTAAAGAAGGCGACCTTATGCATATCCGCGGACCGTATGGAAACGGTTATTATGTAAATAATTTTGAACAGAAAAACGTAGTCATCATCGCCGGAGGGACCGGTGTCGCACCAATCAAAGGGGTAATCAATTACATTGCGAAATATCGGGAAAAATTCGGTCGAGTGGATCTTTATTTCGGGTTCAGGACACCCTATGACGTGCTTTTCAGAGATGAATTGTTCTCTGCGGAATGGAGCGAAAAGTTTAATGTTCATTTAACGGTTGACCGAATTGAAGGTTGTCAAGATTGGTCTTGCGATGTTGGATTGATCACAAAATTATTGGATGATAAAAAACCCAAGGTGGAACCGAACAGCGTTGCCGTGGTTTGCGGTCCTCCGATAATGATAAAGTACGTTTTGCCAAAATTGGAATCCTATGGCTTTAAAGATTCTCAGATATGGATGTCTCTGGAGCGTATGATGAAATGCGGAGTAGGAAAATGCGGTCATTGTATGATAGGAGGCAAATACGTGTGTAAAGATGGTCCAGTGTTTAATTATTCGGTCGTTAAGACCTTACCGGAGGTATAAAGATGGCAGATAATTCAAAACCCGTTGTAGGCATATTCGATTTTACATGCTGCAATGGTTGTGAAATGACAATCATAAATTGTGAAGATGATTTGCTTGATTTGGTTGGGGCCTTGGATATTCGGAATTTTCGACTCGCAAGAGGCACCAATTCACCAGCATTAAAGCCCGGGATGTTCAGAGAAAAAGGGACATTCGATGTATCGCTGATAGAGGGTACCGTAATCACCGAAGAAGAGATAAAATGGGCAAAAGAGATTCGAGAGAACTCGAGATTCGTTATTTCATTGGGAACATGCAGTGCGGTGGGAGGGCTCCCGGCAATGATTCGCAATAAACGCATGTATCCCGATCAAGAAGCGGTTAGAAAAATCCAACATCCGGCTGATAATATCGTGGTACAAAAACGAACCGAGCCCAAAGCCTTGAAAGAGGTCATCCCGATCGATTTTGAAATTCGAGGATGCCCCATAGACAAGCAAGAAGTGCTGAACGTATTGAAACAATTATTAATCGGGAAAATGCCGGAAGTATTCGCAAAATCCGTGTGTTTGGAATGCAAAGTGAAGCATAATCCTTGCATCTATACCGATACCAAAGAATGGTTAAAATGCTCTTTTCCGAGAATTGATGCGGATCCGAAGGATTTGATTAAATACGAGCCGGATCTCTGTATGGGGCCGATAACCCAAGGCGGCTGCAATGCATTATGTACAAGCCTCGGTCGCGGATGCCAAGGATGCAGAGGCCCCGCTGAGGATGCCAATCTCAAAGCATTTATTGATATTCTGAAGGAAAAAGGAATGGAAAAGGATGAAATACATCGCATCATCACTAAATTTGGCGGACATATAAAAGCAATGGAGGAATTCAAATGGAATTAAAAATTGACCATGTTTGTAGAATCGAAGGACACGCGGATGTCCATATTGAAGCAGAAGGAAATCAGATTAAAGAAGCGCGCTTCATACCCAACGAAGGAAGAAGATTTTTTGAGGGATTGCTTAAAGGTCGCTTTTTCTATGATGCACCAATAGTTACCTCAAGAATCTGCGGAGTCTGTTCCGAAGCACATCTTCTAGCGAGTTTGGAAGCGATGGAAAAAGCATTAGGCGTACAAAGCACAGAACAAACCAAACTTCTACGCAAACTTATGCTCATCGCATCTATCATTGAATCTCATGCGTTGCATATCTATGCGCTCGCATTGCCGGATTATCTCGGATATGAATCGGTATTAAGCATGGCCGCGACGCCCGAATACGGAAAAGTGGTAAAAGAAGCGTTAAAGGTCAAGAAATTAAGCAACACGGTCCTCGATATCATAGGAGGACGCTCAACCCATCCCGTTACGTTTGTCGTGGGAGGGATGACCTCAATTCCGAAACAATCGAGTATGGAATTAATTCTGAAGAAATTAAAGGAAGAGGCTTTGCCGTTCGCAAAATTCACCTATGAACTCCTCGATAGTTTAAATTTTCCGGATTATCAATGCCCGCACCACGAATATATCGCCGTGTACAACCCAAAAGAATACGGCGTCCAAGGGGAAGAACTTATAAGTTCGAAAGGCGGTAAAATAAACATCGACAAAGAAGGCGCAGAATACTTCATCGAATACGAACATCCTTACCATTCCAATAAAGTCACAAAGACTCCGCGCTCAGAAACGGTCGTTTGCGATGCCCTTGCCCGTGTCAATCTGAACTATCAATTCCTAACCGATAAAACCAAACAACTCATCGCAAATTCAAAACATGCCAACGCATTTCCAAGCCACAATCCCTTCTTGAATAACTTGGCCCAAGCAATTGAACTCTACCATTTCTGCGATTATACCATCGGCGCACTTGAAAATGTTAAATTAAAAGAAGAACCCAGAGTCAAAGTTGAACCGAAAGCCGGCAGAGGAATTTGCATGCAAGAAGTCCCCAGAGGCACCATTATGCATGAATATCGGGTGGATTCAAATGGAAAAATCGAAACGGCAAGAGTAATGGCACCCACCACATTCTTCACGGGAGCCATGGATGATGATATAAAACATTATGCCCAAAATCTCTTGAATCAAGGCGTGTCGGAACCGGAATTCATAAAGAAAATTGAAATGCTTGTCCGATCATACGATCCGTGCATCAGCTGTGCAACGCACCAAATGAAAATCCGATTCATTAGGAAATAACCTAACCGCTTTTTTTTAATATATTAATTTATTCAATTCTTGAAAGGGAGACCGATCATGTCCATTAACCACGAATATTTTGTCCGAGACTCAAAAATAGATTTGCATGAAAAAGAAGACAGACAAATCGTTTTATATTTCGGAAATCCGCTTGTAGAAGAAGATAGAATGGCCTTGGAAGTCGGTCGTTTATTAAAAAAAAAACCGGAATTAGAAAAGTATTATAAATTCGTAGAATGCTTAAAACCGGAAGATTTCTTCGATGAAATCACTTCTGGAAGCGTTATCATACTCGATGTTGCAGAAAATACTGAACAGATCCATGAAATACTCGATCCGGACCTCCTTTCGATCGACCGGGTATATTCCGCACACCAGCAAAATCTTTCGTTCTATCTTAAACTCTTCAAAGCAATAGGCGATATCACCGCCATTCGGATTCTGACAATCCCTATTCAAGGCAAGCCCGATCTCTTTGCAGCAGAAATTTCGGAACTTTTACTGAAAACGATACCCAATCGAAAGAAAAGCATTTAATTTCGATCCCAATTTTCCAAAGCTATGGGTACGAAAATAGTCGAAAAGAAATTTCTGAATTGCACGGGTACACTCTTTGAAATGGTGGTAGAAGCACCCCAGATTGCAAAGAAGGCAAAAGGTGGCAATTTCGTAATACTCCGGCTTTCAGAAGCGGGGGAACGATTTCCTCTTACAATAGCAGACTACGATCGGGAGAAAGGAACAATCACCATGGTTGTCTTGGCTATCGGCAAATCCACGAAACTCCTCTCGGAGATGAACCCGGGAGATGAGATTCTCGATTTTGTTGGCCCTTTGGGCTTGAATGCACATACCGAAAAAGTCAATAAACCCGTTGTGGTGGTCGGAGGTGGGGTCGGAATCGCCGCAATTTACCCTCAAGCCAAAGAATTGAAACAAAACGGAAACTATCTAATCTCGATTTTAGGGGCTCGAACGAAAGAACTATTATTTTGGCAAGATAAGTTTAAACTCATTTCGGATGAGTTGATCATCACTACGGATGATGGATCTGAAGGTCGAAAAGGGCTTGTCACCGATGCATTGCGTGAAATCATCACATTTAAAGAGATCGAAAAAGTCATCGCAATCGGACCGCTCATCATGATGAAATTCGTAGCGGAACTCACCAGAGGAGATAAAGGATTACCGAAAGTTCCTACCATCGTATCCTTGAATCCGATCATGGTGGATGGAACCGGGATGTGTGGGGGCTGCAGGTTCTTAACGATGAAGGGAGAAACAAAATTCGCTTGCGTTGACGGTCCAGATGTTGATGGTCATAATGTCGACTTTAATAATCTTCTCATGAGAAATAAACGCTACCTCAAAGAAGAAAAATCCTCAATGGAAGAACTCCATGCATGTAAAATCGGCTTGGATAAACCCTCAACATCAAAGTAATATGAAATCAATAAAACATCATCAAAAGGTGCAAGAAAATGAGCGAAAACAATAATAATAATAATAAAAATAATTCCGGTGAAATATCGGAAAGAAAAATTGAAGAAAAACCGAAAAAGAAAACCCTAATTAAAGAAAAAACTCCGATGAAAGAACAAGACCCGAAAATTCGAAGAACCAATTTCATGGAAGTGGCACTTGGATACACCGAAGAAGAAGCATTGAAAGAAGCGGAAAGGTGTTTGCAATGCAAAAATCGGCCTTGCGTTCAAGGATGTCCGGTTAATGTATTAATCCCGGAATTCATCGACTGTATCTCAAAGAGAGATTACAAAGGTGCGTTCAAAACCATGTATCAAAGAAATGTATTACCTTCTATCTGCGGTCGGGTATGCCCTCAAGAAACACAATGCGAAGAGCGATGCACGGTCGGAAAAGCAAAAGGTTCACAACCCGTAGCCATCGGCAGATTAGAGAGATTTGTAGGCGATTGGGGACAAGAGCATCCCGACCAATTGGATATTGGGCTAAACTCATGTGAAGATCTCGGCGAAGTTATAAAGGTAGCAGTCATCGGAGCGGGACCAGCCGGACTCACTTGCGCGGGTGAACTTACAAAGAAAGGCTACAAAGTAACGATATTCGAAGCGTTCCACAAAGAAGGAGGAGTTTTGGTTTATGGGATTCCCGAATTCAGACTGCCCAAAGAAATTGTCAAAAAAGAGATTGAAAAATTAAAAAGCTGCGGCGTGGAGATTAAACTCAATCAAATAATAGGAAAAATCTATGATATGCAAGATCTCTTAGACCTTGGATATAAAGCAATCTTCATCGGTGTAGGCGCGGGACTCCCCGTATTCATGGAAATTCCCGGGATCGAATTGAATGGGGTATTAAGCGCAAACGAATATTTAACCCGTGTAAACTTGATGAAAGCATATCAATTTCCCGCTTGTGATACCATGGTTGAATGCGGAAAACGAGTGGCGGTTATCGGAGGAGGAAATGTGGCTATGGATGCAGCCCGCACCGCATTAAGAATGGGTTCAGAAAAAGTCTATATCGTGTATCGAAGAAGTGAAGAAGAACTCCCAGCACGAAGAGAAGAATACCACCATGCAGTTGAAGAAGGCATAGAATTCTTGTTTTTAAGGAATCCAGTCAAAATTATCGGAGACGCAAATGGCCAAGTCAAGCAAATACTGATTCAAAAAATGGAATTGGGAGAACCGGATAAATCGGGAAGAAGAAAACCCGTAGAAGTGCCGGGATCCGAATACCCACTCGATGTCGACATTGTAATCATGGCTATTGGTACTAAATCGAATCCGCTTCTCACCAAACAAACAAAAGGCCTCACACTCAACAAATGGGGATACATCGAAGTAAACGAAAAGATGCAAACATCAATTCCCTATATTTTCGCAGGCGGAGATATTGTAACCGGCTCAGCGACCGTGATCTCTGCCATGGGCGCGGGTAAAAAGGCCGCAGAATCTATTCACGAATATCTCACCGAACAGAGAAAGAAAAAGGAATAATCAGTTTCAATTTTATTTTTTCACCTTTTCCACCCTGCACCTTGAAGATCTTGCACCTTGAAGTAATTTTGGCCTAATATAGAAACCATGGACCCGATTGGAGTTCAGAATTTTATTTTAATAATATAAACAAGCATAATACTAAACATAAAAAAAGTTTCCGTTAACTGAATTATCCACGATCGGATTTCGGTGTGGATATTCTGCGAGAATGCCCGTTTTCCCTATGAATTT
>CAZUTM010000089.1:16047-19032 GCA_964623665.1 uncultured archaeon | reverse complement strand
ATTTACGCACTTTATTTATAAACAGCGTGCGTAATTTATTATGAAATTATATATATTAACTAATTATTCGAGCCATGCAGTTACCTTCACGAGATTGGAAGTTCGGTAGTGTAATTTGAGTTTCACGAATCCATCGTCTCCGGTCTCAAGATCCAAGTCCGCATCTGCCGGATTCTCAAGCCGTATTTTCAAATGTTTATCGGTGCCGAGAGGAACATAATAGAGAAGAGAGGATTCATCTCCTTCCATTCCGATAAGCGTAGCGGTCAACGATTTTTTCCCTTGGTCAACCGAAATATTTTGAATTATTTTTGGACTTGCGGTGGCGAATCTTGAGGCATCGCCGATGAGATAGAAATCGATGCCGAGATTCGGGGCCAATATCATGTATTTATATTTGTGGTCGGCGAGTTTTTGTGTGATTTTCACATCCGGGGTGGTAACATATTGGATTTTGTGTTTATAATAATCGTAAGCCAAATAATCACCGGTTTGCCCGATTTCTTTCAAAGTAAAGAAGTTTTCTTTTACTCTGGAGGGCCAAAGGTTGAGAACCGTGATATAATGCCATGTTTTCGAGATTTCTTTATGAACCGATAGGGTATGGAGGATGTAGTATTTTCTATGCCGAATGAACATGAGATCGACCGGTACCATTGGCCGATCGGGCTGTATGAGGGTTCCATCTTTTCTTGCGCATGCCATTGCCAGAGATTTGCTCATTTTGCCGATGGCATCTCCGAACCCGACCGGTCCGCATGAAAGTGCTGAGAGCAATGCCATCAGTTCGGGTTGTTTTTCTCCGTTAAT
Organism: uncultured archaeon; assembly: GCA_964623665.1. Taxonomy (GTDB): domain Archaea; phylum Asgardarchaeota; class Lokiarchaeia; order Sigyniarchaeales; family Promethearchaeaceae; genus CAZUTM01. Next base: position 18,222 of record CAZUTM010000089.1, on the reverse strand, counting down.
CGAGCCCGTGCAAGTGGACATGAATACATCTTTGAAAGGTCTGAGGCCCAATGCATGAGCCAATATGGATGCTTGTGTGAACGGCGGGGTATCATAGACTCTGGGCCATCTCGGATTGTAATCTCCGCTGGCGCGGGTAACCACTACGTTGTCAAACTCGATCGATTGCATCCACTGCGCCGGAGTCGCCATACAATACATAATGGAGATTTCTCGTTCGGCGGCGGCCTCTGCCATTTGTTTTAGCCATTCACGGGGCGCATCCAATTGCTCTCTGAGGTAAGAAATGCCTCGCAGATGATTCGTCATCCAATCTTGTTCGTAACATACTATTCGATTGTTCTTGGCGGTGGTCATGATTTCATCCCAATAGCCTTTTTCAATAGGGAGTGCTTTGGTGCCTTCAACAACCGACTTGTATTTCTTCACGTATGGTGATTTATTGGATACCCAGCGATTGTGTGCGGTAAAAACAACGTCCAATCGGTCTCCAAGCTCTTTGGGGGTCATCTTCAGCACTTCGTGATCGGTTTCCCAAAGCAAAGTGCCGCCGTAAAGCCCACCACCAAGGATCCTTCCGAGGTCGCCTAAGAGTGCGCGCTTCCATTTCTGCACCGATTTTTGATACCACCACGAATCCAAATTATAATAACACAACGGAATCCCGGTTTTCATCGCATATTCGTGCACGGCAATTAATGTGGCAGAATAATCTTTACCTTTTAGAGGATTGTAGTAATAATAGCCGCCGTTATCGGTGAAATATCCTAATTTCTCGTTTACAATATCATGATGCTTCCCATCGACTCTTTTGCCGTAATATTTGCGAAGCATATCACCCCAACGCATGAAATGGTCATAGATGCCGGATCCGAACATGATAATAGCGTGTAATTCGGTATCTTTGGGGATCGACTTGAGTTCGCCTTCAAATCCGAAATAATAGCGAAACACACCATCTTCATTCGCCCTTCGATGCGTTTGAGCTTGAATAAAATGATTTAAACTGCTGAGCATCACGGAGTTATAATTGTCATCAAAGAGAAGGACCGGTGCAAAGACCGATTCGAATTCGCGTAACGGTGGCGAAAATATCATATCCCGGTAACTCAAAACACGCAAGTTATGACTGTTGTTTTTAAAACATGGGAACGCACACAACGGTTCTTGATACGTACCGATTGAAGATTTCGCATTCTCTTGTAAAAATTTCGTTTTGAAAATCAGCGAGCATGTCTCCGCATGTTTCAAAATATCGGTTTCTAAAACGGGTTCGGAGCCTTCGATAGCCCATTTCATCGAATATACTTGGACATTGCCTCTGAAATCAGATCCAGATTGAGTGGATCTGCCTAAAAACCGAAGAGGCTGATATTTCTGTTTTCGATATTCTTTTGATTTGACGGGGTCGGAGGAATACCACTTCCCATTGAAATAGAGTTCAACGATCCCCTCATCGAAATCCCTTCGCTCTCCGAACCGAATGGCATACAACCCGGTTTCCGAATTAATATCCACCCGTGCATCGTTATTTTGTTCGGTCAGTTGTATGTTCTGCGGCATCGGGTCTTTTTTCGGATGATAAGACCCATCAAAATTCGGAGAAATAATATATTTGAAAATTTTTGGAATGAGAAGCCACGTGACACCCACCCAAAAAAGGATTTGGAGGACAATCCAAAGGATTCTCCATAATAATGCAAGATAATCCATATTGATCTTTTATTTTCAAAGGTTCTTATTCTTTGCCTCGCGATTCTCCATCATGAAGCGAGCGATTCTTTTTTTCACACACGAATTCGAGCAAATAGCTCTCAAAATTTTGGAATCGGGAAAATCGATTCTCGTTCCCGGAATTACCTTTGATGCGGGTATCGGGATGCTATTTTCATGCAGAGGATGCGATCCGAATTTATTGTATGCCAAGATCGGAACTCCGGAAGAATACAAAGAAGAAAAATTGGAATGGATGAAGCTCTCTGAATATAAAAACGAACAACAACAAATCAAATCCATTGAGGGCACCGGTGCAATCTTTGTGGAGAAGCAAATTTTCGAAGAAGTAATGCAAAATCAGGGTGGAATTTTGAAGTTTGGCGTATTTCACAAAGGGGAAAGCGAAATAGAGTTCATGGCCCGGATCGAATAAGAAAATTGTTTTTCGCCGCATAAATT
>CAZUTM010000089.1:10382-15947 GCA_964623665.1 uncultured archaeon | reverse complement strand
TTTCCTATATCCCCCGCATAAATTTTTCCTATATCCCCCGCATAAATTTTTCCTATATCCCCCGCATAAATTTTTCCTACAAGTGGCCGTTATGCACGATTTAGATTACCCCAAAAAGAAATCCATGATCCTTTGCCCCAGATCCTCCGCTTCTACCGGAATATTGTGTTTGTATTTGTCATATAAAAATGTGGTGGCGTTCGGGATTCCTTTTGCCAATTTTTTAAACATACCCATGGTCATGGTTCCATCGTATTTGGACATGCAGATGAATGTGGGTGTTTTTATTTGGGAAAGTTTATCTTCGATATTATAATCGATGATTCGCTCCATGAATTCGATGACCGCTTGGGGTTCGGGCATTCTCGTGGTGTCTTGCCATTGCGGGAATTTTTCTATGCCGATTCTTTCATGATCGATTTTTTTCATGTTGAACCATTTATCATAATTGGTTTTGAACCCCCGTAGAACGACTTTGGCTCCGATTTTTCGGATCCAGCCATCGGTCAATCTCGCAGTGGTGGATAATAAAACCAATTTCTCGAGGGTTTCCGGATATTTTAAGGCATACATCATTGCAATGAATCCACCCATGGAATGCCCTGACAGATAGAATTTATTATAGCCGAATTCTTTGACCAATATTTCCGAGTAAATGCCATGAAGATCTTCAACGCAATTTTCAAGAGTGTATTGTTCTTTCAATAGTTTTTGGGACCATCCATGCCCCCGCAAATCAAAAGTTAGGACGGGCAGTCCTTGGGTATTAAAATGATCGTAAATGGGTTTCATGAAATAATGATTAGCAGAGTGGCCATGCATGATGATATACGGGATTTCTTTCTTATCCAAGGGTTCTTTTCTATCTTTCACGTTTTTTAGATTATTATATTGAATATAGAGCTCGATTCCGTTGATTATACGCTTTCCGGCAAACATTATACACAGAAAATTTTCGATACAGAAAAAGGTTTTTCATTCACGGATATACATCATTTTTAAGGTTTAAGATTTTTTTAATGAATTTATGCGAAGAGAACCTTTGATTGGGCCATGGCAGATATTTTTAAAAATTTTTGACCACTATGGATTAAGATCCCGTATCTATACTTATAGGGGAGATACGGGATCTTTTGAAAGCACGCTTCAAACGTATTGAAACATGGGCCGAGCGGCAGAAAAAAATAAAAGTAGTGCTTTTTTTACGATTCAAAGGATTTCAACATCATCAGCGATTTTTTTAGTGATGCCAACCCGAAATTCGGATCAAAACTTTCAAATGACAGATAATGCGGGTAATTGCGTTTTTTGAGCTCTTTGATTGCTTGAGCCACGAACCCGGAATCTTGACGGGAAAAGTCGAGCCCTCTGGGGTGATCTGCAACATGAATATGATATGTGCATTTATTATAGGTTCTCAAAGCCCCCAAAAAGTCTGTTTCTTCATTGTGCATGTGAAATAAATCTTGAAGTAACCCGAAATTGCGGCCTCCTTTCAAAAAATCTTGTTCGGAGATTCCCAAGGCCTTTGAATAAAGAGACACCGCTTGTTCACACCGATTTACGAGCGAGACATCTCCTTTGAACAAAGGTTCAATGAGAAGCCTTACGTCCGCTTTTTCTGCGTATTTTGATAGTTGTTTGATTGAATCAATCGCTAATTTCTCCAATTGGGTTCGGGGATTTTTTTCGAGGTTTTCCGGGAACGATAGAAAGCAGAAGTGCGTGAAACTCCCCAATTGCTGGGCACAATCAATACAATATTTCACATAATTGATAGCTTTAGTACGGTTCGATTCGGATGGATGAATTAAGTCAAGGCCCGGATTCATTGCCGCAGTGATCTCTCCCAAACGAATCTTGCCCTTTACCGAATCCAACCCTTCTTGAATCTTTTTTACAGGAAATTTTTCGGGATCTCCGGGAATATCGATTGCGTCGAAGCCCGCATCAATGAAGGATTGCAAAATTTCGGGAAATGAATGATTAATTATACTCGGATTGGTGATACAGCTTGAATATTTCATATATTTGGCTCCGTTTCTTTGTAATTGCATTAGTTTTTTTGGGGGGAAAAAATGATTGAAAATAGGGTTATGAGAAGATTGCTTTGGTGGTTTTATAGGCTTTGCTTGCGACTTCGTTGAAATTTTGCTCCCAATAGTCTTGATTAAACAATTCTACCGATATATACCCTTCATATCCGATGGATTTTAAAGTAGTGGCAAAATCAACGAGCGGGAAGGATCCTTCACCCGGCATAACTCTATCGGAATCTGATGCGAGATCGAGCTGCTTGGATAGGACATCATTTACATGAATGAGCCATAGCCTGTCCTTCACTTCTTTTAACGACTCAAGCGAATTTTCACCCACAAAGAAATGAAAAGTATCGATTACCAAGCCAGACTTCGGAAATCCGTCTTCTTCTGCATATTTTAGGATTTTGGCTGCCAAATCCAGCTTGCGAACCGAGTTGTTCGGCGGCCCTAAGGGTTCAAAAGCCAGTTTGAACGAAAATTGATTTGCGAGTTTTCTCAATATTTTAAAGCGACCCACCGTACGCTTTATAATTTCCTCCTCTTTCATGGCTCCCGGAAATTCAATAAAACTCGGAACCGCAATGATGGTATCGCAGCCGATATCTCTCCCGATCCTCATTAATCGCTCGGTATAATCGAGCATTTTATGAAATTCTGATTCGCTGCATAGCGAGAAAAGCTCGATAGCATTCCATGTAATTGGCTTGATCTTGTATTTTTGAAGCAAATCATTTAATTCGGGCACGGTATGGTTTTCAAGGTATTTAAAAGTCTCATCCCTTCGCAATTCCACGCCCTCAAAGCCCGCTTGTGAAATCCCGGATAAAAAATCCTCCATTGGCGTTTTCATCAGTGTGGCTTGATTGATTGCATATTTCATGCTCAAAATTTGATTTCCAACTCATAAAAGCTTTTTCTCCAATCGTTTTCTATACAAAAAAAATAAATTTTTTGATGTCTTTCTTTCTTTGGAATGGATCTTCGATACCCCGAACCCGGTACGTTGGATTATCGGATTTTGTCCTATTTTCTCTTTAACAATCAACCGATCAAGCCGGGCTCGTTAGCCAAGGAACTGGAAATCCCGCATCAGACCTTAAATAGCGCGCTTTTTAGGCTCTCCGAGCATGGATTAATTAAATGGGAGAAATATAAAGATGTTCAATTGACCCAAAACGGACTTGAGAATCTGAAGCATTTAGAGTATCATTTTCATTTGGTCGAGATCTTTCTTATGAATTCGCTTGGCCTTTCTTCGGAAGAGGCTATTAAAGAGGCTTCTCGTTTAGCGCCGTATTTTTCGTGTAATCTAATAACGGCGATCTATAAGAAAGCGGATAATCCGAGTTCGTGCCCGAATCATGTCGAACCCTTGCATGATCCCGATTGTTTTGTTAAATAAAGCTAATTTTTTTGGGTTTAGCTCACGATTTTTGGTTTTCATCATTATTTTAAAATTCTTTTTTGGTTTGAAAAGGGTTTTGTTTCCGGATGGGTGGATCGGAACCGAATTTTTACGGAAACAACCCGATATTCGTTATCATAAACGGAGATGATTTTTGGCGTGTTCGAGAATGCTTTTTGTGGATTCGATTTTTTCACCGAATATGGAAAAAATTCGTGTTTTGGTTTGGAACGAATATATTCATGAACAGCGCGATAAAGCGGTGCAGAGAATCTACGGAAAGGAGGGAATTCATGGCGCTATTGCAAAATACTTACGGCAATATCCCGAATTCGAGGTTTCGACCGCTACGCTTGACGATGATGAATGCGGGTTGACCGAGGATGCGTTGAAGAATACCGATGTGTTGATTTGGTGGGGCCATGCCGGCCACCATTTGGTGACTGATGATATCGTGGAAAGGGTATACAATCATGTTTTGAAAGGACTTGGATTGGTGGTATTGCATTCCGGGCATTTCTCGAAAATTTTTAAAAAGTTGATGGGAACCTCGTGCGGATTGACGTGGCGTGAAGCCGGAGAACGCGAGCTGCTTTGGGTCGTCAATCCATACCACCCGATCGTAAAGGGTATAGAGCCCGTGATCGAGTTGGAGCACACCGAGATGTATGGCGAATATTTTGATGTCCCCCGTCCCGACGATATCATTTTTATAAGCAATTTTGAAGGAGGGGAAGTATTCCGTTCGGGCATGACATTCCACCGAGGATTGGGTAAAATCTTTTATTTCAGACCCGGGCACGAAACATTCCCGATTTATAAAGGCGAAGATGAGGGCTCGGTGCAAGTCTTGAAAGTGATTGCAAATGGTTGCCGTTGGTGCAAATTCGATGGAAATAGAGATGTCCCCGGCATTGGTATTGCGCTTCATCAACCATTCTCAATTAATCCGTTAAAGAAATATGATTTTGAAGCGTTGGAAGCCCATCCCGATAGTTCTAATAAAAAATAACCACGCCAACAGCTGCTGCTCAATCCTTGATATACATAAAAAAAATTCCATGGGCAGAATTATCCACGTTCTGATTTCGGTGCTGTTATTCTGCGGGAATGTCCCGATTATCCCATGATTTTCTTTAAACCGTTTTTTTTCATGTTTATTTTGATAACGCTCGATTAAAATTTTTTTGTCTTTCTTTCAAATCTTTCTAAAAGCGGAATGTTTAAATTGCCCTAATTTCTATAACGTACGAAAATTATGTATATCGAAAATTTGCTCAGTTATCTCCCGGGAATCGGGAAAAAGACAGAAAAAAATCTTAGAGACCACGGAATCACATCGTGGTCCGATTTGCTGATGCATGATAAAATTCCGTATTTGAATTCATCAAAACATCAAAAAATTAAATCAATCATCCAAGAATATCAAGCCAAACTCAGAAACGAACCGGCAAAGTTCATTGAAAGCACATTTAAACAAAAAGACAAATTTGTAATTTTTGGCGATTTTAAGGATTCGGTGGCGTATTTCGATATCGAGACAACGGGGCTTACACCGGGTGCCGACCATACCACCACAATAGCAATTTGGAACGGAAGCGAGTTAAAAACATTTGTGAACGGAGAAAATCTCCACGATTTCCAAGCAGAAATTAATAAATACAAGCTTTTAGTGACTTTTTACGGTTCGTGTTTCGACATTCCTTTTCTTAAACGTGATCTCGGAATAGATTTCTCGAATCATTATCACATCGATTTATGTTTTGTTTTGCGGTCATTAGGCTTTTCCGGGGGTTTAAAAAAGATTGAAAAGGATTTTTTCATTGACAGAGGGGATTTGGTCGATTTGGATGGTGCTTTTGCCGTGATTCTGTGGTTTAAATATCAGAAATTAAAAGATCGAAAATATTTGGAAACCTTATTGGCATATAACGCAGAAGATGTGGTTAATCTCGAAGTTTTAATGTATAAAGCATGGAAATTGGGTAAAGCCCACTATGGGTTAAATTTACCAGAATTACCAGAAAAACAACGAACTTATACTAACCCGTTTACTGCCCACAAAGATGTGCTCAAAGAACTGGGGTTGATTCGATAAAAGCAAGAAATTGAGTCAAA
>CAZUTM010000089.1:8378-10282 GCA_964623665.1 uncultured archaeon | reverse complement strand
TCAAAGTGCAACGGAACGGGCCAAATCAAAGTGCAACGGAACGGGCCAAATCAAAGTGCAACGGAACGGGCCAAATCAAATCACAGCCAAACCCCTCTATAAATTCACAGCCAAACAATCGAAAGCAAATCACCAACAAGCGACTTAATCAATTCATATCCAAACGGGTCCAATTTACATTTAAAACAAAAATTTTTTCCGAATCTTTTCTTCAAGATGCTCCTTTGCGAATTCCAGAAGGATTTGCTCGATGAGAAAATTGGGATTATTGTTGTATTTCTCTGCGATTTCGGGCCGTTCTTCAAATAACACGTTAATGGTATCGAACACCCTATTCGGAATGAACAACTTCGTATCAATACAAGCGCCTTCTTGCATGCGATATTCAAGAATTAACGGAGTTATGATCTGCTCGAAATCTCTGAAATCTTGCCGCTTCCCCTTATTGATTTCTTTAATAATATGCGGGTTCTGTTGATATTTTTCATCCAGATAAATTGCGAATTTTTCTGCGATATTAGAGCAAAGGGCGTAGGCGGATGCAGGATCGAGGTTTTCCGATAGCAGCATCACATCGAGACTGCCGAAATGATCGAAATCTATATTTTGAAAGGTTAGAAACGCTTTGCCGATCTGGACGCCGCGCAGTTCTCCATTTACAATATTCGATTTTGCAAATGATTTCAGTGCTGAAAGAAATCCCGAGAAATGTATGGGATCAACATCTTTTTCAGGAATCAGAGAATAAAGAAGAAGGCCACTTTCTGTGAAGATTAAGACCGCCGAAATCATTTGGTAAACTAAAGGGCGCATCGAATTAATATTTTTATGTGCGAGGCGTGATAATGGAGACTGACAAAAATGGGGTGAGAAAAAAAGGAGATCTTGCATTTTCTACTTTTTCGCTTGAATTTCGAGAATATATTCGATGATTTTCTTATTCGATTTCAAGTTGGCGAAAGTCTTGGGATTTGTATTTTCTTTTGCAATCGGTTCAAGATTCGACCATGTTGCGGGGGTACCTTCTGGTAATTTCGATTTGAGTTTCCAAAGCTCCATCATTTCCTCGATGTTGACCAAATTCCCGGTAACCTTTTTTCCCGCGGGTAATGCGAAGAATATGTAATATGGAATCAAATCTTCGGGTTGAATAGGATTGAGCATCTTGACTTGCTCGTCCGTTGTACCTAAGCGAAGGAGCGGGGTGTCCACGAAAGAAGGCAAAATTGCATTCACCGTAACTTTTTTCGATTTGACTTCTTGCGCCAAAGATTCGGTGAACGCATTTACTGCCGCCTTAGTTGTGGAATACGCCACCATGTACGAAGCATAATTTATTGATGCGATGCTGCTGGTATTAATAATTACCCCTTCTTGTTTTTCCACCATCGATGGTAACACAGCGAGCGTTGTGTACATAACGCCTTTGATATTCGTATCAACGAGGGTGTCTATTAATTCGACCGGCATTTTCGCATAGGTCTTCATACGTGAAAGGCCCGCGTTGTTGATTAGCACATGAATGGTTCCCAACTCTGCAAGCAATTTCTGAACTGCTTCGTTAATTGAATTGAATTTAGAAACATCTGCGATGGCATATCGGCATTTATTTCCTTGATTCAGGATGAGTTCGGTTGTGGATTTTAATTTTGCTTCATCTCTCCCGACGATGATGACATTTGCACCTTCTTGTGCGAATCCGATTGCAAGCGCTTTTCCGATGCCGGAGCTCCCGCCCGTGATTATTACGTTTTTTCCTTCGAGAATTCGAGCATTTGAGGGTTGTTCGCTCATGCAAAAGGGTTATCTTTGAAGCTACATAAAGGTTTTGGTGACGTTAGTGAGCCAAAAAAGAAATGCACCCACCCAACCGAAAATAAAACGAATAAAAAGCATACACCGAA
>CAZUTM010000089.1:0-8278 GCA_964623665.1 uncultured archaeon | reverse complement strand
GATTAGAACCCGAAAAATAAAAAGCATACACCGAAGATTAGAACCCGAAAAATAAAAAGCATACACCGAAGATTAGAACCCGAAAAATAATAAGCATACACCGAGCGAGCTTTGAATAGAAGAGAGAAATTGGATTTAAACTTTAAAGATTCGATGTATCGCACGTGAAATTTCGACAGACCGATGGTCGAAATTCATAAATGGTGCATTTTGTATTAACGTTGTCATAGAACGGGCAAAGGCCTTTTGCTTCGAGCTGCTTGGGAAATGTTTTCGTATCGTAATCATATGTTCCTTTTTTTATTTTAAGTGCGCCGGATTTTATCAAATCATTAAATCTTGGGTCTTTCTGCAGTCTTGGGATGTCTGAAAGTCGTAAGGGAAGGATGAATTTATTTCGTTCGGTGAGAGACAGACAACACTTCCCGCATGTTTTGCATTTCCATTCGACCATGATATTCAATTGGTGAAAAATATGAATATTGATAAAGATTTCGCAAATAAAAAAGCGAAAAAAGATGAAAGATGAAATAACAGAGTAAAATATCGAAGATTGAAGTGAATACGTAAACTGAAAATAAGATCGTAAAAAAAAGAATAAGAAGGTTTATTTTTTCGTTTCTTTTAGGAATATTCTTCTTCAATTTGTTTTGCGAGTTCTTTCTGTCGAGTGCTATATTTCGGAAAGTGATTTTCCAATTCTTTCATGTATTCGATGATGATTTCTTTCTGTTTTTCTTTGAATTCATACGCTCGAATGAGGGCGTTGAAGATGTGTTCCGGAAATACCGTTTTAATCATCACATCGCTCACAAGCGCGAAGTATTCATTCGATTTATCGTCGTGAAGGACACAGATCAGGTGTGATTGCCACATCTTCTTAACGGTTCCATCCAAATCTTCAACCCCTTTCTTTCTGAGTTTCTCAAGCGATTCTCTGGTCACCACATTCGTTCTCAATAGTTTGAATACTTCATAGACTTGGGGATCCAACAATGCTTTGATTACTTCTTGGGTATCTTCATCGCTCGGCACATATTCCTTGAAGAAAATCAATAATTCTTGTTTGTATTGGGGTAATAAAGATTCCGGAAGCCCCGCTTCATTAGTATTCTTAAGGACTCGAACCGGAGGTCTTCGGTGTACCAAGATATCTTCCATCATGAACAAATAATCGATGTTGTTGATCGTAATTCCTTTCACGAGGTTCGATTTATAGAAAGATGCAATCACGCCTTCAAAATCCAAGATGCGGTCGGTAATTTTCTCTCGTAACCAAATCGTGAGTTCTGATTTGATGACGACTCCATCTTCATGCAACCGTTTCAGAATAGTTCTTTTAACCGGATCCTCAAGGATTGTGAGTAATCGTTGTTCGTAAGATAATGTTGGGTAAATCGATAACCGTTGGAACAGATTCGGAAGTACATTCTTAAGCGCCGTCGGATCTTGGAGATAAGGGATCACGTTTCGGTTAAGATCGGCCAATCCTTCTTCATACACATCGGGATTTTCTTCACCCGAAATTGCGATAATTGTGTACACCGCATCCTCAGTACCCGAATAATAAGACACCAAGAACCGTTCTCCCGCTAACAGCGAAATCAATCCCGATTCTCCTTGATTGTATTCATGCGTGGAGTAGATCTGCATGAGGGATTCGTTGGGAATTTCGAATTCTTCCGGATAACAAGCCAAGACATCTGCACCGATTCTTTCATCCCATCGCATTACCATTAAACCAATAATCATTGTGTTTCATTCCTCCTAATGTTATTGCGGGAATTGTGGATCTTTCCGTTTCCCTTTCTCCTTGAGGATTGATTCAAGATCAAGTCCGATCATGCTCCATGCTTCTTTGTTTTCTCTCACGAGAATTTCTTCGAAGGATGGCGCGAGTTCTTTATCTGCTCTGCTGAACTTCCCGTTCTTTCGGATAATATTTCTGATTCGCATAGATGTTCTTACGATCTCCGGGATCGAGCGCCATTTCGCATAACGATACATTCCATTTGCAACAAGGGCTAACAATGCCGTTCCGCCGATCAGATAATAAAGAACTACAGGCATTCCATAGAGTTCTTCTGGGGTTATCTGAACGGTGATTGTAACGGGATCAAAGGTGTAATTGCCCTTGGTGATGTATATTTTTGCTTGGAACGTGATTGTCGAGATCAAATTCCGATATTCCGTTGTGTTCAAAGTATAGCGATAGAGACCGGGCGATACTTCTTCAACGGTATAATTGTTTCCGCCGTATTCAATGACCACGATTGCACCGCTTAATGGAACCTGATTTTCGGGTGTGCTTTCAAAAGCATCAATTAAATTGAATTCAATAACAATCGGATTGCCGTATACCTCGGACACCAAGAGATCTTCGAGTCCTTCCTTGTATTTAATTTGAATGGGTATAGGAACAACATTAATAACAACCGTTGCGAATCGATCGAGATAATTCGTTTGACCAATTTGCACCGAGAAGGTGTACATGCCGATCTTTAGATTTTCGGTGTCAAAATCCAAAACATATTGCCCGTTTCCAATATCGATAAGAGTCCCGGTGCCGGTTTCATTGGTTTGAACGTTTTCCCATTCATAGATTTTCTGCGCGGCGCCCGAAATCAGATTCCCCAAAGTATCGGTATATGTGAAGGTGTAATTCTTGGCGGTTCGTACCCAAATTGTATCTGAAATCTGTACGAAGATTCGGTTGTTCAATAAAGTTCTGATCCTATTAATATTCAATTGGAGCAAAGAAGTGACGGTTGCATGATATTGTTTATTCGCAGAAAATACCATCGTATAAGGCCCGGAATACACGAACTCAGTTGAATTAATTGTCGCCTTATACCATCCACTTCCTCGTTCGGTTGCGGGGCTTAATGTCCCGTTGATTGCAGGATTCCCGCTTACTTGATAGGTAATAGTTGCATTTTCGATATCGCGTGTGTATGTGGTATCACGGAAGTATGTGTAGAAAGTGATATTATCATTCCAAAAGATCTCTTGAACGGCCAATTCCGAACTTAAACTTGTTTGGATATTTTTGATCGTAAATGAGAACGAGGCATATGCGGGTTTGTATCCCGGCTTTGAAGCAAACGTTTCGAAGGTTAGGGGAGTCTCGGTGTTCATGCCATAAATTGGGTTTGACGTATTTAAAGAAATACTATACAATCCGGGAGTTCCTGTTTCGAGCATACTCCCATTATACAATACAAGCGAACCGAATTTCAACACATACGAGACGCTTGCGCCCGTAATAATACCCATCTGGGGCCCATAGGTAAATGTATAATTATAAGTTAGGGTTACATTATTTTCCCAATACAGTGCATTGGGACCAATGTAATCGGAGCTCGTTCTTACCAATGCCGAATCCGCTTCAATTGTGTGGACATCTACCAAATATGAACTCGCGTTTTCCATATGGAAATAGGCATAGAATTCCAAATCTTGGGCCGGAACATAGGTTAAGTTAACTCGCTGGCTCGCACCAAAATATTCCACACTTAATGAAAAGTTTCTGTCGCTGGAAGAATAATTCAACCATCTGAAGGACACTGTTCCGGTAATCAAATCGGAAATTGCAGAACCGATAAAAACCCCCGGATTCGTTTTATTATCGTAGAACGAAACATTGGCACCACGAATTGGTTCGGAAGAACCTACTCGGAATAAACTGAAAGATTGGCGGGTAAGATTCAGATCTCTTACTTCTATTAATTTACTCGTGTCCAAAGTAATATTTACCCTCTTTAACTCGATCGGAGGATAGTTATATGCGGTGAAATTGATAACGGCCACATAATAAGATTGTTTTAAAGGCGTGAAGGTAGCAATCCCATTCACATTTGAGACTCTATCCCAATACACGCCCGGTTGAATTGTGAAATCATTTGAAGCGTTGTATAATCGAACATTTAACCCATCAGCAAGATTCCCATCATGGTCGAATAATTGTAAGTCGAGTTGGAAGAATAAATCCTCGATAGAACCGTTGGTTACGAGCAATGGACTTTTAATTGAAGCATAGATCGCATCCATTTCTTGAGTCTCATTTGAAGGGTCGGCAAAATTACCGACATATTCTCTGAGAAATTCCCACGCGGAGTATACGAAATGTTGATTTTTGGTGTCCGCCCAATTTCTTCCGCTTCCGCTCACATTCAAATTACTCGTATCACCGGGCACCATTCTGACGAGCCCTGAATTCAGTCGAGTTCGCCAACTCACGTTAGACCAACTCAAGCTTAGATGATTTGCACTAAATGATTCTTGGAATAATCCCAAAGTCGCCCAGTTTGTGGTCCCAAAAGTGTTTCGTATTGCAGTATAATTTCTCGAAACGATGTTAATTGAAGGATTCAAGACTGCTTTATTCCCATCCCATAGGATTTGATTCATCGAACCTTGCGGATAGAATGAATTCATGATCGTAAAATTTAGATTGGTTTTTGCATCCGCAAACCAAAATCTTCGCTCGATTCGGTAGAGATCCATTCCAGCATAGACCGTGACAATGTCCCATGTTTTCATGTCTTGCTGTTGTTCCCACCACACAATAAATTGTGAATAGACCGGGCCGTTCACCAAAATACCAATACCAAGTTCGTTGACTGGGTCTCCAACAGAAATTCTCAGAGGAGGAGGGGAAAGCGATATTGTAAGATTCATTATCGGGTCGGTATTGTCATTCAATGAATTTGTCTTGAATTGCAAGCTTTGGGACCATGCACCACCGTTTTCTTCACACATTACCATAGCGGAATGCCACCCTTTGCTCACTGCACCAAGGTTCACCATATCATATCCATGCCCTCGCAAAATATGATTATACCATTTACGTTCATAATCAAAGAATAATCGAACACCATCATCACTACCCACACGGGCCCACACCGCGGGGAAATCATTGGGAAAATACACATAAATCATACTGTACGAAACCCATCTGTCCCCAACGGGATTGAAAATAGTTCGAAGATTTAAGATATCCGTTGCTGCATTGTATTCAAACCATGCTTTACTTGAATCATACCCCGCACCACCGGTGGTATTTCCCGGAGGAGGTACTTGGCCCGCTGCGTAGTCCATGTCAGTTTTGATAATGTCCCGATTATTCATGGTGTAAAAGGTGGTCCAATCGGTACCGCCGCTGTAATGTCCAACTAACAACCAATCTCGGATATACCCATTTGTATACGGGCTGTAGGTGGTTCCGGTTCCGCCTCCTTCAATCAAGTTGATACGGGGCGAAAGGCTTGAAGCACTATGGAAATTAAAGTTGGCAGTTCCGTTTCGATCCGAATATTTTAAGGTTTTATAGCCTTCTCCTTCGGCCATTTCTAACCAAAGTCGATTGTTTGTTATCGAAACTTGTGTGTCATTACCATATACTCTCAAATTAGTCCATGTCCGATACACTTCAGTTCGATTGGGTTTGTTTGTTGCAGAAGAATAGTAGACATAATATAACCTGCTTTCTCCTTTAGCCAGCTCATTTACCATAAATGAAATATTGGTCGATTGCACATAGCTGGTCGGAACAGAATTCTCGGTCCAAAAGATCGGACCATTAATTTGGCTGGCAATCTCGGTTTGGATGCCCCCTTTATACTCATACACACGGGTTGAATTCACATGGCATGTTCCGTTGGTAAAGTATAATATATAGGTGACCGGCCATATCTTGCGGTATGATACGTTTGGTTCCGTGATATTCAACTCATACCGGTATTCAAATGATTCATCAGCCCACGGAGCTGAAGACGTATGCGGATTTTCGCTATCCTCTGAGATCGGTGCATTTCGATTTGATATTTTTGTCGATAAACGGGATGGGAAATTCCATACCCCAAGCCCTAAGAGAATACTCATGAATAACACCGAAAGCAGAATAATAGCGGAAATTCTTTTATTAGTATCCAATTTGCGCATTGTACTATGGTAAATAATCTCAGAAATAAAAGGATTTTAAAATTGATGCCTCACCAGTCCTTCACTCAGTAAAAAAAAAACACGGTTCGGGATTTTAAAACATTTGCGAAATCTATAAATTTGAACAAGAAAAAGTAGAAGTATGCTCGATTTCAGCTTAACTGAAGCACAGCTAGCACTTCAAGCCACGGCACGCAAATTTGCATTAGAAAAACTGTTGCCTATTATTCACAATTATGACATTATTGGCAAAACACCGATCTTTGCAATAGAAGAAGCATGGAAAACGGGGATAATGAATTTGGGCATCCCGAAAGAATACGGCGGCAAAGGCTATGGGTTGATTGAAGAGGCAATCGCTGTAGAAGAAGTGGCAGCAGTCTGTCCCGGAATGGCTACAAGCATTTTCGCGAATTCGTTGGGAGAAGAGCCCATCATAATGTGTAAAAATGAAGCGCTAAAGAAAGATGTGTTGACAGACTTAATCAAAAATTTTGGATTGATTTCTTTTGCGACTTCTGAACCGAACATGGGCTCCGACGTGGCGGGAATGATTTGTAAAGCGGAGAAAGATGGAGATGGCTATGTGCTCAAAGGGAAGAAATATTGGATCACAAATGCCGGCCTTGCGAAGTACATTACCGTGTTCGCTAATACGGATCCGAAGGAACGGCATAAGGGGATTTGTGCGTTTTTGGTCAGAACCGATAGACCCGGCGTGAAAACCGGAAGACCGATTGAGAAAATGGGCCATCGAACTTCGAACACCGTATCCGTGAAACTTGACGGTTATCGCGTTCCGAAGGAAGATGTGATTGCGGAGCCCGGAGAAGGATTTAAGCTTGCAATGAAGACATTCAGCAGAACTCGGCCGATCATTGGGGCAATGGCCACAGGCTTAGCCCGTTCCGCAATGGAATATGGTCTCCATTATGTAAAAAAGCGGAAAGCCTTCGGTCAGAAATTAGAGGAATTTCAAGGAATCCAATTTATGCTTGCTGAAATGTTCCAAAAAGTCGAGACCGCACGATTGATGACTTGGCGATCGGCATGGGAAGCGGATTCGGGAAGAGATCCTCTCATTTGGGCATCGATGACCAAATTCTACGCATCCGAAATCGCTTTACAAGTAGCAAGCGATGCGCTTCAATTCTTCGGCGGGTACGGCTACACAAAGATGATGCCCATCGAAAAATTATTCCGGGATGCTAAATTATATCAAATCTACGAAGGCACCACGCAAGTCCAAAAAATAATTCTCAGCAGATTTGTCTTGAACGAATACAAACCCACGGTACCGCCGCTTGAGGACATCCCGTTTAAACCGATTACCGAAGATGTCAAAGAGGAAATCGATCACTTGATGGAACCGATCACTACCAAAGAGGGAGTCAAAGCGTGGCGGTGTAGGCAATGCGGTCATATCCATTATGGCCCGGAGCCGCCCGAAGAATGCCCGGTTTGCCATTATCCCAAAGGCGCGTTCAAACAAGTGTAAAGTAAACGATGAATGATGGTTTCCTTGGGCGGGATCGTAATTTCTAGGATTTTTTTTTATAAAATTAAACAAATCCAACATCGCTTTTTTTGCTCAGCCACCCCGAAAAAATCTTTCGAAGAAAAAACGAGTGGACTAGAGGGGACTTGAACCCCTGACCTCTTGAGTGCAAGTCAAGCGATCTACCGCTGATCTACTAGCCCGTATTTAATTCTGAAAAGCTGTCAATATATAAAAATTTGTTCTTTTTCTCGAGTTGCTCCAAATTCTAATCTCATGAAGCGTTTCTTGAAAGCGAGCCATGGTGAAATTATTCACCGCATTCATTAAATAAAATGAATTATTTCTTTTCATATGGATTTCATTGATCAAGTTGACGTTGTGCTTCGGTTTGCAACGATCGCATTTTATCTTGCGGGATGGGGCTATATGCTTTTCTTATCATTGCGAGCAAGAAAAGAGCAAATCCCAAGCAAACAGAACTATTATCTCTCATTCTCATTCTTCTTTTTATTTACAGCGATAAATTATATCCTCACAGAAATTGATTTAACATTGAAAAAGCAAGGCTTCAACGACTTCTTTATTAGGGTTTTACCGGAAGCATTTAGAGTTGACTTTGGATTCGCAAGTATCAATCCTATGAACTCGGATTACTACTTGATTTTGTTCTTCCTTCTTTCATCCACGCCGATGCTTTTTGCAATCGAGAAGTTCGTTCAACAACGGAGTCCCTACGGTGCGATTTTGGGGTTGATTGGAATTATCTTAGCCGTAGTTATGCTGTGGGTGAAGGAGTATTTATATATAGCAGTTGCGGTCACATATGCGTTCCTA
>CAZUTM010000088.1:15191-19161 GCA_964623665.1 uncultured archaeon | reverse complement strand
TAATAACGGGAGTAATAATTTGGAACAGGAGATTAAAGCGAGAAGTGGATGCGAACGTAAAAAAATTTTTAGACACATTCCATTTTTTCAGAAAATTGATTGAGGATCTCTCGTATCCCGTGGCGATCGTTAAGCGTTTTGGTGATCTTGTGTATGTAAACCCGCATTATACCAAGGTTACCGGTTATGTTCTTGAGGATATTAAAACTCAAGATATGTATTTCGAAAAGGTGTATCCGGATCCTGAGTATCGCAAGATTGTGAGAGAAGAATGGGATAAACTGCAAAGAGATCCTGCAAAATTTGTGGATAAAATGTATGAATTTCGTATCAACACTAAAAACCACCAAACTCGGATATTCCAATTTAAAATTGCAATCTTAGATAATGAGGATATCTATGTGATCATGAATGATTTTACTGAGCACTTCGAATTGGAGGAAAAACAGAGGCAAATCGAGAAGATTGAAACCGCTTCTTTGGTTGCGAGCGGGATCGGTCATGATTTTAATAATTTGCTTACTTCCATGGAATCTTTGATTAATCTGCTCGATTTGGCTAAACATGACAATGAATCGAAAGAAGATATTGAGTTACTCAAAGAAGCGGTCAACCGAGGAAAAAATATCACGAAAGAACTGATGGAATTCTCCAGAAATAAACCTTTGCAAAGAGAAATTGCCAATATCGGGGAACTTATCAAAAAAGTAATCGAACAAGACTTTATCAATGAAAAAAAACGTATTTCTTTAGAAATTGCGGAAAATTTACCGAATATTTCGTTTGATCAAAACAAAATCATGAGGGTGATCGATAATTTAATAAGAAATGCAATTGAGGCGTCTGATTCGATCGGTAAAATCGAAATAAGGGTTAAATGTGATGAAAATAGCGTGATTATTGAGATTCAAGACCATGGAAAAGGAATTCCGGAATCAATAAAGCCAAATCTGTTCACCCCTTATTTTACGACAAAATCGAAAGGAACCGGTTTGGGCCTCGCAACATCATATTCAATAGTAAAAAATCATGGCGGGAAATTGAGTTGTGAATCAAATGAAGGAACTGGAACCACGTTTTTCATTAAAATACCAAAAGATAACGTATAAATTTTTTCAGTTCTTATTTTACTCACCGTGTTGAGTCCCTTTTACAAAAAATTACCGCAAAAGGTTCAATCATATATTATAGAGGCATACTCTCTTTCCCAAAGGATATTGGGCAATGATTCTGTAAAAGGGATTGTGTTGTTTGGATCTCATGCGCGTAACGGGGTTGAACGGCCTTCAAATGTTTCCGATATTGATTTAATCATCAAAATTGGGGAATCCGTAGATCCTAGTAAACTCCAATTGCTTGATGCGTCTTTGGATGCGTTGGAGATCAAACATGGACTCAGAGGGCCTCCAAACTCTTTATTTTCTAAATTCTTGCGGGTGGTGGAAAAAACTACCGGAATGTTTGTTTCGCATTTCATGGTGCGCGAAAAAGATTGGCGGAGATGTGATTTTGCAAAGATATTTAGGGTGAACAGCCTTCTTTCCCGAATATTGGCACCCGAGAGGATCGTTCTGAAGAGTATGAGTCTTGATTGCGTTTCGATTTGCGGTGAAGGTTTATGTTCGCAAGAAAGCATCATAATTCACACCGCTGATGTGCTGAAAAGCATGGTAATGAATTTCGTACTTTGTTTAGCGGGCAATTTTCTCTTTCCTTTCGTGAAAGGCTCTGAAAAATATATCCTTGAAGCGATTAAGTGGAGTCTTAGGGCGGGTCACTTTTATTTACAAGAGAGAAACGAGGGGATCGGATCTGTTGTGGCCTTCTTCATTCGATGCGGGTTTGATCCCGGTTATTTGAGAGATTTTTTACAATATCGTGAGAAAAAGGGTGCTGTTTCCGTGTGGTTCCGGCTGAAATCTGTTAAGAAAGTAATCGAAATTCATTGTTTTGCGCTTAAAATGTTCGGAGCATTCCATGCGAAACATTAATCGAGCAACCAACATGATGAGAAGAGAGATACGCGCGCAACCGTAAGCACAGTTGCACACAACAATGTTTGATCATTGCGACCGTGAAAAAAGATCGTAGGAAAGGGCTTTTAAATGAGACCCTGAAAATAGTAAAAATTGTGAGACCCATCGAAATAAAAACTCTACCAGAATATAAACTGATCATCACGCGCCATTACCAACCACCGGTTAACGCATCATCGAATCAATTCCAAAAGATCACCTTCCAAAGTATCTGTTATTTCAGGATTTTCTATAATTTTTCCGATACAATTTCCTTGTTTATTGAACACAAAGAATGTAGGAATTTTTTGGATATCGAATTTGGGATCATTTGTTTCAACGGGAGAAGGCGGTACCGCCCATACATATCTTCCGGGTTCTCGCTGCGTGAGCGGTTTTGTTTTAATCCCGCCTATGTAATACACGGTAAAACCGGGATTTTTTATCGCTTCATAAATTTTCATCATTCTTGGAATGTTGCGACTGCAATCTCCGCACCACGATGCGCCGAACGCAACCACCATAATGCGCTCATTTCTCTGTATTATCAAGTCTTTGATTTTTCCGATAATGGATGCATCCGGGATGTAGGATTCGAAATTGTTGTGTAAATCGGATTTTGAAGGTAATATTGATGATTTTATGTATGTTTCGGCATCAATTTTCGGAGTTACGATGTCGTTCCACTTCACGTTGCATGTTTTGCTCATACTTTACTGTGGAGTTAATTTTATTTGAGTTTTGCGCTTTCCGGCTATAAGTATTTGGGTATTTCACGCATATTTATAAAAATTCGAGGATATTTTGACTTATGGTGGAAATGTGGAAAATTGCAAGCGAAACCGAGCTGCTTAAAACACGGCCTTTCGCTGTTGTGAGGCGGATTTTTGAGAAACCGGGTAATCTGGGCCGATGCGAGGGCCATGTCCTCAGAATCCCGAATTGGGTGAATATTATGCCGGTGTTGCCGGATCAACGGATAATTTTGATCAGACAATATCGGTTCGGCACAAATCGAATCGAATTGGAATTTCCCGGCGGCACAATCGATGAGGACGAAGAACCTATTAAGGCTGCCGCTCGTGAATTGGAAGAGGAAACCGGCTTTAAACCGATTTCGATTCGGCAATTGGGTGTAGTGAATTCCAATCCCGCAATCCAAACAAATCAATGTTTTTCGTTTTATGCGGAAGTGAACAATAAAGGGTCCCAAAACCTTGATGAGGATGAAATGATCGAGGTGGAATACGCAAACATCGAGCAAGTGTTTCGGTATATAAAATCGGGAGAAATAACTAATCCTTACGTGATTATGACATTTTTCTGGTATCTCGTTGAAAAGGGCTTGAAACTTGAATCCAATGACTTAATAACTGGTGAAAGATAGTAAAATAGAGAAGATTGATGATGATTTTAAGCAATTGTGGTTAGCTGATCTTTCAACAGTTTACGAGTGAAGGCTCTCCCAGAACCGAAACTTCGAGAGAGCATCGAAAGAGGGTTAGAACGTGGCTTCTTTTTTGATATCTTTTGCTCTAAGATGGAATGTTGTATTGTTCTTATCTGTGCCCGCGCAATATCCGAATTCTTTTTCGAGATTCGTGGACAAATTGAAGAAAATTAACGATAGCGGGATTTTCATTGGGCACATTAGATTGCATTTGCCGCAATTGATGCAAATATCCCCGATGTGTGCGACTCTGGTCATAAGAAAGGTGATCGGGTCAATTTTTTCTTCTTTTTTGAGTTCGGTCAAGGCACAGACCGGACAGATACACACGGGGCACGATTTTACGCACATTCCGCAGACGGTGCATTTGTTGTATATGTCGAGTTTATCGGTTCGTTTATTGAATTCTTCGAGGTCTTTTTGTAATCGTGCTGTTGCTTCTTGGATGAGCGTTTCAACCTGCTTTTGATATTTTTCTTCTTGTTCCGGGCTTATTTTTTTTGTT
>CAZUTM010000088.1:0-15181 GCA_964623665.1 uncultured archaeon | reverse complement strand
GCCAGTTCAGTTTGTTCACGATATCAAAGGCTCGTTGTGAGTAGACCGAGAATACGAAGGTTTTATCGGTTTCGAGTGTTCCCAACGTGGAGATGGAGACGTCGGCAAATGGTGAGATTTTTCGTGCGCATCTGAAGCAGTTTTCAACGATTTGGAGATCTTTCGGAATCTCGAAGACATGGACTTTTCCGTCATCCATATGGATAGTTAGTCGGTCTTTGCTGAGTTTTTCGAAGAGGATCTTTTCTTCGTTTATTTTTTTATCTTTGAAAACCTTGCTTGCTTGCCTCTGGTCGATCAGTCCCACATCATCTATCGCAATAAGGAAGAGGTTATCGAAATTGGTTTGCCGGAGTTTGTGCTGTTCGATGAAGGCGCGAACCTCACAAGAACGAGCGATCACTGCTATTTTTTCAGTAAGGGTGCGCTTTGATTGATAAATCGTATTTGCCGCACTGTTGAGCAAATTGTAATGATAGACAATTAAATCCGATAGCGGGAGATTTTTAATCTGGGCCGGATCTGTTATGAATGTTGGTGTGAATTTGGTTCGTTCCTTTTTTGCCTCGGGGGCCAAGATTGCGGACACGGTTTTTTCAGTTAATAAAGAAATTAAAAAGGTTTCAAAATCACTACTTGAAATTACAAATCTCCCTTGCGGCTGCATATATGTACAATTTGGACTTTGTGAAATAAAACCTTTGTTTTTTCGTTGAAAAGACCTTCACCAGTTGTCAAAATATTGATCAAAGATAATCATAACTATCCACATTTCGTGTTAATCCATTTGAAAATTGGAAAGCTTTTTTTTTTCTCAACGGACAAGGTTTAGTATATGGATGAAGAAAAGTTTTCACTATCGATTTACCATTTTAATCTTCAATACAAAGCGGGCGATAAGAAATCATATTTTAATTTGCATAGGTCTTCAATGAAGCCGTACCTTCGGTTCTTTTCACTTTTTCCTCAATGGAAAACGAGTTGCGAGATTCAAGGCCATTATCTGGATTTTATGGCGCGGTATTTTCCCGAAGATTTAGCCCAATTGCGGACATTGAATAATCGGGGCCAGTTGGAATTGGTTTGCGTGCATTATTCCGATCAAATATTTTTAGCGTATCCGGAGCGCGATCTTGTGGAATCGATTAAGATCAATAATGAGATTTTTGAAAAATACGGGTTAAAGAGAAGCAACGTATGGTTCGGGCAAGAGAATTTTTTCGGGCAAGGGTTGGTCAAAAAGATTTTTCCAAAATTCGGATTCCGAACCGCATTATTAAATTGGCATTATGTGTGGCACCACGATAAAGAATATAACAAAGAAAAAGCACCATTTTGGGTATTCAGAGATTCCGATGATACAACGGGAACCAAATTTAACTATTTAATTTCTTCTGGGCAATCTTTCGAGGATACGGCTAATAATTTCAAGATCAGCCAAAAATTCAGTTATTGGGATGACGCGGAGCTTGCATTCGGCGCTACGCCCTATTTTTCCTTTTTGGCGAAACCAAAAGCGCAATTCTTGAAGCATATTTTAAAATACAAAACCCTTGAAAAACAAGGCTACAAAATAGCGACGGTGACCGAATATATTGATAGATGTTTGGAATTGAAACTTAAGCCGAAAATGGGGCCATATTTTACCGAAGGATCTTGGAATCTGAGGTATTATGGAGGCGTCTATCTTTGGATGGGATATTATCGGTTACCGTTCGAAAAGGATGGATATATACGGAGTTTGACCTTTCGTGTGCGGGCCAAATTGCTTGCGATTGAAAAATTGATAGATAATTTAATAAAAAAGGGCGTTTCTATTCCCAAATCGGTTACGATCCAATTAAAATTGGCTTGGAGGCATCTATTGCTTGCAGAGGTATCGGATTCCACCGGACAAACACCTTTCCCGATTGAAATTCAATACAGTATTTCGGAATGCACCGATGCAGAGCGCTGCATTTCAGAAATATACAGTTATTTGATCACAATCGCACCGACGGAGATCCCAAACTCTGGGTTTATATCAACTCTGACCGGTCAGATTTTTCAAGATGCACCAAATTACGAACTGCCAGTGATGCAAGTGCCAATTCAAGAACTTTCGCAATTTGGAATCGAACCGTGGATGATCCGAATAAAGAGATCGAAATCAAGGGCGTCACTATGGAAATCCAATTTACCTGAAGGCTTAAAAGGAACTCATTACATCCTAAATCTCGAATGGCGAAATAAATATACACCATTTCTCAATCGGGTGTTAGCATTTTTCAAAAATTCGGAAAAGTATCCGAAATTTACGAAGGTCTTTGATGATCACCTCGGTACCTATGCCGGAATCAAATTCCCTATAAAATCAAATAACATCATTTATAGCCCCGCGCTGATGGAAGATACAATTCAAGAATATCCAATCGATTCTTTTACTTACAGAACCACATGGCTTCCCTTACCCGCCGGCATTATTGGACTTGGAAATAACCATTTCCTCATCAAACACAATCTACACGAAAACACCCATATTGCTTGCACCGTAAATTTTGAAGGCCAAACACCGAATATAGGATTTGTAACGCTCAATCCTCCGCGCAATCGACGATTTAGATGGAAATATAGTGTTTTAATAGATTCGAATAAAGAGGATGCTTTAACTCTTGCAAACTTACTGAATGTTTTTCCAACGATCCCGATCGAATCATTACGTGCAATTGAACCGAAAAAAAATCTCTACTATGAATAAAACGCTTTTTTTGAATCTGCTTTTCAATGATCCGATTTTCTTGTTGGAACCCGAATTAAATCACACCAACTCGAAGCAGAAAGCAAAGATGATTGATTCAGTGAAATAAAACTTTAAATTGGATTAAGGCGAACTTTGTGATTAGCCAACAAAACGTGGGGTTTTTATAGTTCTTTGAGGTGCATGGATTTGGATTGTATTGGTGAATATTCTGCGCTTTTTTGCACAGAAGAGGATTTATTGATGAATCGGACCGAAAATGCATTAATGGTATCGACCCGTTTTGTTCGTTCGCATCCGGAATGTTGTGATTATTTTTTTCTTCTCGACGATTATTCGCATGATGACATAATCTCAATTATAGGCCAAAATCCGATGAATCCTTTCAAATTTCTGGATAAATTGGAGGTCTTTCATTCCATCCATTTGAAGATCCAAGAATTTTCGCAACAATTAAGCGATTTAAAAGAAATGGAAAATGTTTCAACGATCCTTTATCAAACAATTGCGATCGAAGAAATCGTGAAAAGTAATGAACAGAAAGTGGAGAAATTCGTAAAATTCCAACGCTCGTTGAAAAGATTGTTTGGATTTTGAGAAATATAAGGTATAATAAAAGCAATGTGCGTTTACTTTAACTTAATCGTCGATAACGAACAAATTCAAAAAATAGCAAGTTTACTTTAACTAAATCATCGATAACGAACAATTTTGAGAAGAAAAAAGGAAATTCACAAAAGGATTTAATTTACATGTTAATTTAACCTACGCTTTGTTTTAAGAATCAAAGAAACGAGACCCAACACAGAAATCGCAGTTAAGATTTCAAAGGGAAATGCGGGAATAGATTCATATCTTTCCAAACTTCTTATATCTTCTTCATAATCCCAAGAGTAGCGACCAAACGCAAAAAGGCCGGTAGAATTTATAAAAAGTTCTACGGTATTTGGGTCAGCTTTCTTTACGATAGCAGATTGATCCAAAACTTCCCATTTGTTTATAATATTATTGAATCGCAGCAACCTTAAAGGTTTATTTTGAGGATCTTTCGGTTCATACCATGCAGGATAAGTTACTTTCATAATCCAAGGCATTATTAAGTCAGATTGATTCACCGGTTGAATAGTAAAATAGAAACCCGCGACTCGAGACCAATCATCTCTAATATACTCCCCCGCTAAGATACTTTTATAGTTCGAGGGAAGACTTGAATCTTGAATACGCAAAGAGTTCTCATTATAATTTTCCCTTTGCAAAAAATGCCCTGCCCTAAATCCAAAATACATTTTGTCTGAAGAATTGGTTTTTTGATCCCATACCAATGTAAAATTGAACTCATAATCCTTTTTTTCTTGGTAATTCGAATCGTATATATATTGAGAATCAAGGATATCGATTTTTTGCACATTACGATCTTTTTCTGCAGGAAATACCCATGTGTAATTGTTTAGAATCTCTTGCCCCCGGTCATTCCGATAATATTCCATGCCAAAGATGTTTCTAACGTTAAAATTTACGTTGCGATAGCCCTTCATTTCGTAGGAGTCGGTCACTTCCGCTTCTACATTTATATTATCTCGATAATTTATCAACATTGGGGCAAGATTTATTCGATATCGTTGTCCGTTTTGGGGGCTCCATATTGTGTGAATTAAAACTATGGTCTGGTTTCCTTGAATATATAATTGAATGTAAATATCCAATCGAATCATATCCCAATCCGGATCGTTCGCCATAACAATGAGATCACATTTTTTATCAACACCCACGAAGAATTCG
Source organism: uncultured archaeon (assembly GCA_964623665.1). GTDB lineage: Archaea > Asgardarchaeota > Lokiarchaeia > Sigyniarchaeales > Promethearchaeaceae > CAZUTM01. The sequence continues at coordinate 10,665 of CAZUTM010000088.1, read as the reverse complement.
TTTGGCATGCCCTCCGTTTCAACGAATAATTCCGAAATATTGGGTTGACTTGCACTTTGATTGGGTGTCGTTTTTGTGTCAATAATTTGTGATTGAAAGATAGTAGGAGTTAGTTGTAGAAGGATCATGACCACAGCGAGGATTAAAATGCAGATTCTTTTTTTTGCGTTCATAGTTTTTTTTGGTAGCGCGAAAAGAAAAAAGTTGCTATAGAAAAAAAATTTTAACGAAATTTTTGGAATCGAGCCTATTTTATGATACTAAGTTTTTCGTTGCATTTCGGACAATTGTATTCTGCCAATTTAGGGACATCAACAAATAAATTGCAGTTTTTGCACCAGAGGGCAAGTCGCAATTTCGAATCGCATTTTGGGCATTCAAGACCCTCTTCAAATTCATCGGTTTCAAACCACGAGTTGCATTTAATACAATGTAAATTATAATTCTGTTTTATTTTTGTATCGCTAGTTGCTGCACCACTTCCCGTTGCGGCTGCAGCTGTGGCGCCCGTTGCGGCTGCGGCTGCTGCTGTCGTATCTGATGTTGAACTATCTGCGGCTTCATCAACTTCCCATGTGGGGACGTTGAATATTAGTGCATTTTGGTCGATTTTCTCCACTTTTTTCTTTGGAGCGGATTTTTCAAGCCGGGTTGGTTTTAGATTTTTAACATCCACGTTTATGACTTCGAGTTGTGCTTTCTTAGGTTCTTTTCGTTCCACAATACTTTTCTCCGCTTTTTTCTTTTGAATTACTGTAATAATTCCAAGAATGACGAACACCGAAACCCCGATGATGATGAATAGAAGAATATTATCAAATGGATTTTTATAACTGAACAATGAATTCTGCGCTTTTTGTCCGACAATCATCTCTTCTGACATGAAGCTTCCGTTTAAGCGGAATACAACATAATATGCTCCTGATTGTTGCCTAAACGGGATTTTTACAGAATATTTGTTGCTTTCATATTGTAAATCTCCTTCGCTAATGACCGCATCCGTATTATTATCTCGAATTTGATATTTTGCGGTGGTGAAATTGCTTGGAGGGACCATATCTCCAAATCCAAATGGTTCGTACGTCCATTTCAGTTTGAAAATGTCGATATTCAGCATTTCCGCTTGCGGATCATATATCGCGGTATAATCACAAATAAAGGTATGGGTTAATGTGAATTTTGTGGAATTTACGGTCCAATTATTTGTGAATGGTCGATAAAATGTGCAGACCACTTTTAATTCGGTGGATTCCGGAATATTCGATGCGACAATCGTTGCATATCTTGATTTATTTGCATAAGAACTTAGATCTTGTTTTGGGAATAAGGCGGTGATGGAATCGCCGTTAAATATTTCGTAAAATTCTTCGACACCAACCTCAGCGGGGTCTAATAGTTGAGAAGTTTCTGAACTCAAATTATTTAAAAACACTTGGCTAATTAAGATATGTATCTTAGGTACTTCATTTTTCTTGGTTTCAACCCATACATTAACCGATGTTGAATTTATCTCCATTGTTTGCGCATTTGGAACAGCGAAATCCCGAGTTATGGAATTAATTTTTGGGATTACAACTGCAGTTATTGTTAATGAGGAGATAATAAACATTGCAATAAACGGGAGTAAAACGAATGCCCGTTTGATATACCGGTGTTTTGCAAGTTTCATGTTATCAAGTTGAACGGGAAAGAAAAAAAAGGTTTTGATTTTTTAATTTGGATTTTATTCTTCTCGCAAGGATTGCAAGAATTCTTCTTGTGCTTTTCTGTCCATTCGTTTTAATTCTTCGATGAATAAAGCACGTTCATCAGCGGTAATTGATTCGATTTTTGCGAGCAGAGCGACCAGTTCTTCATGTGAGTAGGGTTTGCCGGAGGATTTGGTTTCGCCTTCGGATTCTTCGTCTTCATCTCTTCCTTCACTTTCTTCGAATTTATCCGAAATTGACCATACAATTCCCGCTTGATCAAGATACTCCAAGACTTGCTTGATAACAAATTCAGTCCTACCGGTCATAACTCCCACTGGTGGCATCTTATCATTCTTGATTTGTTCAATGGATTCATCAATCATTCTTAAGACATACGGGATTCTCCACTTAAGCATTTGTTTGATTCCGTAGCTACCCATACTGACAGCGGCACCAACGGTGATAGCAAGCAAGATGTAGAACCATCCCGGAAGATCGTTTCCGCCTTTCAAGATGAGCACTCTACCCGTCACAATATTCCATGTATAACTTGGGTTTTTACTTGTCATGTTTACAACGAATGAACTTATGGTGGATAATTGTTTCTCTTCTAAGCCATCCATCCATTTCACACTGAATTCTCCGAAGAAAAATCCTGTGGTTTCATCGTATTCTAATTCAAATGTTTTAAGTAAGACCGTTTGATTAGTTGTTGAATCGAGTTTAGTGTCATCTTTAACGATTATTGTTATTGAGACATCCGCACCCGTTAAATATATCATATCTTTGGCTTCACTTGTAGTTGAGGTTATTTCAACGTATGGTTTAACCCAAATATAGAAATATTCAACATCCGGTTGTAATGTGATGATATTCAAATAGTTCTGACTGAGTTCTGGCGCGGATTTTGTTTGTGTGAAGAATATATTTCCTTCGATTCTTGTGGGTCTGATATAGAATGTATGATTGATGAGTTTCTTGTTGTAGTGGTCTTTTCCAACTTCGGCTGTAAAGGTGTAATAATAGCCCGCAGATAGATTTGCGGTATCGAGATCAATAATATAATCACCGTTACTTCCCACCATTCTGAAATCTACCCTAGCCGATTTTCCGTTGAAATCATAGAAACTATAATTTCCGTTTGGCACCTCGGTAGAATTAAAGTAGAGTATGGCAGAAACAATTGGAATTGGGTTTGTGAAAGTCGAGATATCATAGAAATTGAAATTAAATCGAATCTTGCCTCTGAATGAAATATCCTTTACTGGTGGTGTCATTACAGTCATAGTCTCACGGTTGATAACGGTTATATTGATATTCCTTTGAACCGGTTGATAGTTATCTTTCCAAATGATGACAGTGAAGCTGATGGGTGTAGGATCACTCTCGGTAATATTGGTAAAGAAATATAGACACGCAATATCCGGTCTGAGATAGATTTGAACACCCGCTGGGGCTACAAGATTCTCAATGGCCATATGCATCGAACCCGGAGGATTATCGGTTAAAATACCATTCTTTTCGTATTGGAATCTAAACTGCGCCCTATAATCCCACGGAACATTTATAGGTACGGTGTATCTGAAAGTCCAGGATGATTCATCGAATACTTTAGTCTGACTTAAATCATATTCAACGAGAGTGATTGCAGCGGTTGCGTTTTTAATAATGATCTTAGTCTCCACTGACACATTGTTGTAGTAAGGTTTGCTCAATGTTGAATTAACCCATAACTCACCTACACTCATATTCACAGTATTAAAACGGATTTTCGAGAAGAAATATGTAATGCCGTTAAAAGATTCGGTTCCGTCTGTAATTATATCATACCTTCCCGCAGTGAAATTTGCATTCATGGATAATTCTCCAGCACTGAAAGTAATTAATCTCCCATTGCTATCAATAAACGTGGAGTCGCGATAGTATAATCTAAATCCAGGTCCTTTTAGTATTTCATTTTCGACATAATATTCGACTTCAGATTCGTTATTAACCAACTCGATGATTGCATTCCGCTTTTTGATTTCAAAATTATATTGGACTTCAGCATTCGAATAATTCATTGCTCTTCTAAATGCAAGCGAAACATTGTGGATACCAACAGAGTCTTGCCCTTGAATCGGATAGAACGTGATATTGAAGACCGGCTCACCCGACCGAGTCCATCGAACGATTCTTGGTGGAGTATAGAGATACGAAGTTCCATCTACGGTCGTTGAATTCGTTGTATCAAAGAATAAAACTTGTAGGGATTCTCTTATATAAAATTCTGAGAAATTCATGTATTGGTTTAACTCCAAATCTCTAAATCGAAGAGTTACATTAGTATAACTGGTCGATAATACTTGTCCGAAAGGCGCATTTGGATGGTTTGGATAAATCATCGTTGAATTCATGTAATCTACGATTGAAATTTCTATATTTCTTTTATCCACAATCACATTTAATCCAAAGAATGTAGTATTGTAATTTGCGCGTGACAATTCAAACCATAAAGTGAATACCTCCGGAGTCTGATCCCATGGCCAATCCATGTATTTCAATGTGATATTGTAGAGTCCATTTCCAAGTTCTGTATAGTTCCATGTCTCTCCAGTCTCATCTAACCCGTAGATCATTTTGGTATCAGAAGTAATTTTAATAGTGGCATTTGTCACCGGCAAATATTTCATGATTCCGTGGTTAGTCATGTCTGTGAAGTTGATTACAAGGGATCTTCCTATACCAATTTTAGTTCTAAACTCTTTTAATGCAAACGTAAAATCTGCTTCTGGGATAGAAACTGGGTTACTTGTTGATGCATTAAATATTTTCGTAGGTGCTACGCGGACATTAGCAGTAATCCGTACTTGTGAGAAAATATAATTCTGTTTGATTGCTGTGATTACCAGTTCTTTTTGACCAACAGTCGTTGAATTCCAATAAATCCAATCACTTACGTATGATTGACCGTATGCAATTATATTTTGGATCGTACCATTGGGATGCTTAAAGTTTATTGGGGAACTCCACATTACGCCGCTATCTGCAGTGAAGTTTAATTGTGTTCCGTTCCAGCCCGACAGGGTAATTGAAGTAAGTGAAGCAGCGGTTTGGTTTACGCCATACATAAAAGTGCTTGAATTTAATGGTCCAATCGGAACAAATGTTTCATTATCTTTGTATCCCGCGAACCATTCATTTGCTTCTGCGACATCAGACACCGAACAATTGAGCATTACTCGAATTCTGAATCGGTCTGCACCAACCGTTAGATTGTTTCGATAATTTTCAATAACAAAGTTTGGTTGCCATGTTATAGTTTTATTGTCCTTTTTAGAATTATCGAAATCCATGATGTTTTCTGAATCATTATTAAACGCACCCATTATATACGGATTACCATCTTCCGGCCTATTCATTGGAATGATCCTTGTCCAGTTTCCATTTGTGGGACTGATAAGTCTCAGGTTTGTTTCTCTTTGAACGGAAAAATCTGTAGTATTCTGACCTTCAAACGGTGCACATTCTTGATATACAACATCATTTGGCTGGAAGAATCTTCCGGATATATCTTCAGAATAACCAGTTCGATTTACCCTCACTTTAGCAATTACATTATAATGAAGTAAGAATGTGGTGCCATTCGTTTGCCTACCCCACTCCGTTAATGATGGACTATTTGTATAATAATCAGATTGGAAGTTTGGCCATCTCATCTGAGCATAGAATGTGGTATCACCGTCAAATGATTTAAATGTTCCATTTACGGGGTTAAGATCTTCGTATAACCAAGTTTGATTTGTGCTAGCTTGATTCATAAAATAGGAGTAGTTTACATAAGCACTTAAATTCTTAATAACCGCTGGATTATCAAATTCACTGATGCTTGATAAATTATAGGTCATAAACACTTGTCCTTCATAATAATTTCCATAATTATTGGTTATATATGAGCCGTTTGTAGCATCTACTTTATACGTGGCAGACCACGAATATACAAATCCAGCAAGCAATTTTTCACCTTCAAAGTTCATGTAATATTTTCCACCTTGTAAATAATATGAACCAAACGGCGGGTTTGTGATCAACAGTTTTGTGGGCACTGCAATGGAAAAGTTCCTTGAAAAGGTCTGGGGCGCGAAATTATCCTTTGATAATGAAATGTTGTAGATATGGAATGCTTGAGAGATGTTCCCAGAATTTGGAAAATTCGCACTGGGGTCAAGGATAATCCCATAAGTTCCATTGTTGAAATCTCTCATATTCACATTGTTTACAACCGGAATTATTTTCTTGTAAACAGTTCCTTCATTTGAATAATAATATGCGCTAAATTTCGCGTTCGCACCAATGATCGGTTGTCCAATATCATTTCTATAGTCAACCCGGATTTCTAATCTCTGACCAACTCTATTTGGTGTATCAAAGTACATCGTATATGAGGGATCCCAATTTGTTCCTTCATTTGAGTTTCTTAAAGAGAGATTGCCCGTGATCGCCCCACCAGCATCAATATAATAGTACGAAAGATTGCCGAATTGGGTTGTAGAAAATATTCCTAAGGTATTAGTTACGATTCCACCCCGATATACACCCCCTAAGATGTTTGGATTGGTTGCATCCTTTGGAACTCCGCATATATTTGAAACATTCACAAGTGCCATTGAGATGAAATCATCTCCTAAATTCGCATCATTTATAGAATTTGTATTAAATGAAGTTGAGGAATATCGGACGGATTCTGTTGTGAATGTAACATTATTTACGTAAAGAGGGACGCTTGTCAGATTGGATTTATAGAGATAGAATGCAACATTTTTAGTTCCCAAGCTAGTTATACTTTCAATCATATTTGCTCTTGAAAATATATTAACGCCTCTAAAGTATACAGACTGATGACCCGTAAATGATGAGGTTTGATTGTTATGAACAGATACAATGGAACTCGGGTGGCTAAAGGTCATATCTAATGAAAGATTTTTAAGTAGATTTAGCGCTACGCCGGATTGAGTATATGTCCATGGCTGATAAAGGAGGATATCCATTCTCATGGTTTGGATTTTTCCGCTATTAAGGGTAGTATTTCCATATATGTTCGGAGGATTTTGATTGTTAAATACTCTGGTCTGTCTTCCTGTTAAAGTCCAGTAATATCCCGGATCCGTAGTAGGAAGCCATTCCGAATAATCAGGGTTACTTTTATCACGGACATTTTCAATTTGCCAATAGATCAATCCCGATTGAGTAAATTTCGGGAGCACAAAGGTCAGATTGAAATTATCGTTAAATGATTCAAGGACCGTGGGATTATACCACCGAGTTGTAAGACTACTAACCGGATGCGGAGTTACGAATGTAAAATTCGATATGAAGTAAGTTTTTACTCCGTTTTTATATATAAATTGTGTGGGGACATCCCAACTTTCGTAGGTGATGTTAATGGTTAAGTTATATGAGAACAACAGAGAAGGTTGACTTGTTGAGAAATATAACGCATCTCCTGCGATAGGATTGTAATTAGCCAATTTTGTTCCAGTTAAAGTCACACTTCCGCTAAGATCGGGGTTTGAGACAAACCAAGCGAATTCAGTTTGTGAGAAATCATCACCTTGCCGGAGAAAATGAAGCCTTAAACCTACAGTCTCGACCCGAGGAATTGTTGTAAAGGTAAAGTTTGCATTTTTAATGTACACTCTTGTTTCTATTCCAGGGGTCATTGAGAAATCCATTTCCCATGTAATAGGTGCAATCAACCCGATAAGGATAGTAAACGAAGATGCATTATTTAGTCGAGATATTTCTGTAGAATCGAGAATCCAACTGAATCTATAACAATTTGTACCATATCCATTGTTTGCTCCTCGAATGGAAGCCCAATCCAATGAATCCTGTTTTGTGAGTGTAAAAACAGTTCCATTCGAATGGGTTATTTGTAATCGCGCTGCCAATTTAGCAGTTAACCCATTGTTGCTTCCCGAACCCAAATATCCAAGAATCCCGGGTCGAATCATATAATCGAATTCTAATTTAGGCATTATACCATCTTGGGCGATATATCGGTTCCCAAATTGCCTCGAGTTTGAGACAAAGAATGCTTCCGTTTGGCCTAAGCCATTATTGATTTGGATTTCATCTTGGACAACAGTCTGAATATTGGACACTCTAACTCTGATACCTACCCTATGATAATCATACGGAAAATTGACCGTTGAAGTGCCTGTTGAGCCTCTTGGAAAGTTAGCACCAGTTTTTTCGGAAAGCCAACCAGTAGATCTAACTCGAGCTAAAATTCTAACATAGATATGAATTTGGTATAATCCAGTTTGCGAGAAGTAGCTCGATAAATCTTGGTTAGATACACTGTAATCAGGGTGTATTGTGTCGACTCTAAAGTCAGTGATTTGATTAAAACTAACATCCTTAAAATTCGTGATTCCTCCACCCGGTTGTTGAATAGAATACCTTATCTGCCCACTGAATTCATCATTATCTTCACCGCTTATCAATGGAGCGTTATAACCGGTAAATAGGACATTCGCACTAAATCGAGCATTATGCGCGTTTTGACCCGATTCCGCGTTGTAGTAAAATGCTTGAGTTGCGGTTGTGCTATATTGGATTACTCTATCCCAAGCAGCGGACGCGACAGCATAATATGTAGAAGCAGATGTTGTTGTTTTAGTTGATGTATACCATAATCTCACGAATCTTTGTGCATAAGCGTATGTGTCATACCATCCTTGGCTGTTAGCGGTACTTTGGGGTGTTACACCATAATCGTTATTACATTGCGAATCTCCCCATGTCCACCCAGATGTGAGTGATACTAGTTGACTATTATCTGTGGGTGTTCCGGAATCATAATTTCCCGGATATCCTGTGGTTCCAGCTTCTCCACCCGGGTTTACCCAATTATATGTACTATCAGATCGATAGCCCCATCTCCTTTTCATATCAGTCCCACTTTGGCCTTGGATGACATTTGGTGTTATAGAGAGATCTCCTCTATTGGCCCCTTGTCCCGGTCGAAATGTATATTGTCTTCGCGCGGCATCCACTTCTAAATATCCGGCTGGGCTTGATGTTGCAAATGCTGTAGAACCAGCTTGAGTGGGATGACTTGAGGCAGATCCCGACGCGGTTAAGACTTGTTTATTTTCTGTTACTTGATTAGTTGGAGAAAAATATGTATCGCTGTATTTTGTCTGAGAAGAATCCGTTGAGGGAGGAGTCCAACCACTTGAAAAATCTGTGGACGGCATCCAATTATTCACATCTCTTAACCCATAGGCGACAGTAGATACAGAACCCACTTTCCAATTAGTTCCGGCAGTGGCTCTGGGCATATAGGGACCAAATGGCCCTTGTCTATAATGATTGCCCAATGCGGGTGTTTGTATCCAATATTGAGTTTGGGGATAAGTAGTATTAGTCATTCTAAGCTGCGCTTCCCCGAACAAACCTAAGTTTGAACCCGTTCCATTTCGATCATTAGGACCAACAGTGATTGCTGATTCCGGTGTTCCATTTTCAGAAGTTTTTTTTTCTTTCTGATTTACCGGTTGGATCGGCATGGCAAAGTAGGATCCAAAGAAAAGCCCAACAACCAAAATGGTTAGGATACATAACCTCATGTTTTTTTCATTCATTTTCCTTCACTTTGATATATAGTTAGGAACAAAACATATTCCTTGTGTACCGATCCACTCCAACTATATATATAATGATTGAAACCACAAAATCCCATGGCCCGAATGATTTTGTGATTCAAAGAAAAATATATATAAAGCGTGGGAAGACATTATTAGCATGCAGCGTAACAAAATAGGGGCTTGGCGCTTTGTCGTGCTAGCGATAGTAGCTTCTGTTTTATTATTATCTTCAGTATCATTAATTAATACTGACTTGGGTAACGTCGATATTGAAGAAAAACCAGATAAGATTGTTGTTAACGAAAAAGAGCTGGAGGTATCTGAGTATAAATTCCGCTCGTTGACTGCAAACCTATCCGGAGAAATTGTTATCTCGAATAACACGTCGAACTTGATTTTTTCAAATGCGCGTGTGTTGAGCGATTCAAAAAATAACACCCATTATTTATGGAGCGAAAATCTAGGAATGAGCATTTTATTGTATTATAGGATATTCTATTACCAAAACCAAACTTTCGGGGAAATCAAACAGATCTCTTACGATGGCACGCCAAGCACGCAAATATACGATAGAAATTTTGATGCAAAGATGGATATCACAGATCGAATCCATATCGTATGGCAAAGGAGCGTTAATAATCCCGGAATCTTTTATACAACGATTTACAACAATGCGAGAGCATCAATATCACAACTGAAGACCACTACGTCATATCAGAATCCTGCTATAGCAGTCGACTCTCAACAGAGAATTCTTGTAATTTGGACGCATTTGGGCGTTGGAATTAATGGTTCCTATTTTGATGGCGATCAATGGATTCCCGTTGGTGTATACCCAACATATACTGCTGATCAAATATCTTTAACTTTTGATTCCGTAGGAACATACCATGCATTAATTGCAAGTTCAAATTCAATCTATTATTTAAAAAATACATCTGTATTAAATGAAGAAAATGATTGGATAATTCAAAATGTTTCTCAATCTTATTCGCTTAGCTATGTATCTTCCAATCCTCAAATTCTGTATAATAATCAAACGGATCGTGTCTACGGCACATGGGACTATGCTTTAGGAACAAATAATAATAGAATTGTGGTTATTAATAAAACAAGAACATCCAATACTTTTACTAATTCGATAATGTATCAAAGTTCCGGGCACGAATTGTTCCCATACCTTTCCAAGGATGTTACGAATACGATGGTTCTAAGTGCATCATTTGGGATTCAAGGTGACGGATTAGGAGGAATACGAGTATATCTGAATATCACTAAAGGCGTTTCAGAACAGGTTGAAATTTCGACATCAAATAGTACCCAAGCAAAAATTCATGTGG
>CAZUTM010000087.1:0-19279 GCA_964623665.1 uncultured archaeon | reverse complement strand
CCGGGAAGCAGTATCGTAGATTTAGAAAAAGCATTTCTGCGGAAGAGCTCTTTGGAATTGAATAAGGTAATGTTTATTTAGAATTTTTTTTAAAATATATTTGATTCGGATAAATTAATTCACCAGTCCGCTAAATTGGCCAAATATCATTGCAAAAAAAATGATCCACATAATAAATAAAATTTTGATTGAGAAAAAATAAAATTAACGGCCTTTAATTGTTTTTTTCCTTGTTTTTCAACCATTTTTGTTTGATCCATTCGGGTGTTGCGTAGCCGATGTAAATTAAAATCGCTGCAACCGCACTTGAAACCCAGCCCAAGGCAACCGTTATATATTCTCGAACCGGAATTAAAAGTAAAATTTCATGAGATACAAAGAGACCTATCGAAAGTACCATTACAAAACCACTTAAACCCATAAATAACAAGCTGTTTCGACTTATCTCATCTTTTATCTCCGCCCCTTGAATTTTGGATCGCAAGTAAAATGCATTTTTTCCCAATAAACTATAAATAATTAGAGATATAACAACATGCAAGAGCAACGGTGCAATAATATCGATCCGAATCAAATACGCAATAAATGCTAAAGGGATCACCATACCTTGGAGAAAATAAAGCGACAAATACTTCTTTGGCTCATTTTCATAAAAAGTTATTTGAATGAACTTCAATATTATCATGTTTGCAATTGCATTCGCGCTAAATGATAACACAGTACCAAGTTGGGTCAAATCTATCGACTGATTAAACTCGCGTTCTAATCTCGCAATCGTGAAAACCACAAAATCGATTAATGGTGCGAGTGCCAGAAAAAGAATTGCGAAAATCAATAACGATAATAGATTATTTGGTCGACTCTTTCTCTTCTCAATCAATAGAAAAAGTACTACAATCCCAATAAGGAATGAAATTATCGAACCAACGAAAGCCAGCCATTCATATTCTCTTATAAAGAAATCCATACTGTTGGATTCGACAAGAAAAAATAAAAAACTTCTTAATAAAATTATTTTTGTAAGAATTTCTCCATAATTCTCCATGCTTTCATTATATTATTTCTTCTTTTTTGAATTTCTTCGGAATATTTTTCTATATCATGAAGAATCAGATTTTTTCCCTTGAGTAAATTGTCTTTGGTTGGTGATCCCTCTGACTTTCGTTGACCTATTGCTTGTACCGGATCGAGAAGGGTTTTAATTTCATTATCTATGGGAAGATTCAAAGACAGATTGTTTTTTGCATATTCGGAGATTTTTTCCGGCGTATAGGCTTGTTCTGGCCCTAATGTTTGAAGATTTTTGGATAATGCGCCGATGATTTGATGGGCTTGTCTAAAAGGAACATTGTGATGTTTTACTAAGTATTCTGATATATCCAAAGCCACGGTTCCTGAACTTAATATTGCATTTAGCATTCGTTCTTTTCTAATTTTCAAAGATTCAATAACACCGTTTAATATTTTTAAAGAATTTTTGGTCGTGTTAAACCCCAAGATGAGGGGCGGTTTTGATTCTTGAAAATCTCTATTATATCCGGAGGGTGTTCCTTTTTGCATGATTTGGGCTTCAATGAGTGCTCCGATAACTTTTCCGGTTCTTCCTCTTATGATTTCAAGCGTATCGGGATTTTTCTTTTGCGGCATTGCCGAAGAAACAGAGGCGTAAGCATCATCAATAATAATAAAGCCGAATTCTTCAGAATTCCAAAGGATAAAATCTTCCGAAATTCTGGACGTAATAATTGCAAGGTCTGCCAGTACACTTAGCGTTTCACTGATATAATCTCGAGAGCTGATTGCATCAATGGAATTAAAAATGATCCCATCAAATCCAAGCAATTCTGCTGTATATTTTCGATCCAAAGGCATGGAGGTTCCACCAATTGCACATGCACCCAAAGGACAGTGATTAATTCTATCATAAGTTTGAATTAATCTTTCATAGATTCTCAAAAGTTGGAACGCATAGGACTGTAATACATGCCCAAAGGTTCCGATTTGGCCTCTTTGAACATGAGTATATAATGGCATGATTGCATCCTCAAACTTTTCGGATTGGACCACCATAGTTTGAATACAATCGGATAAAATATCACATAAATCGAAGATTTCTTCTCGTATTTTCATTCTGATGTCTGTTGCGACTTGATCATTTCGAGATCTGCCCGTATGCAATTTCCCACCAATAGCCATTCCCGTTTTTTCAATTACGAGTTTTTCAATATATGGATGAATATCTTCAAAAGATGGGTCCACTTGAAATGTTCCGGCTTTTATTTGGTTAAGAATTTCAATTAATGCTTCAATTATCTGCTTCCCTTGGGATTCGGGCACGATATTTTGTTTAATCAGCATCATGTTATGTGCGATCGAATTTCGGACATCCACTTCAGCAATCCATAAATCCTCGTTGATTGAGGAGAGAAATTTCACAACGGTTTCGGACATGGGCTCTTTTCTATGAGCATCCAAGAGCGTACCTTTTCCTTGTTTTTCTTCCACATATCGTATAATGCATTGGTATTTTTTAATTTGGGTTTGGAGAGAATCGTGATGAAGATGAATTTCCTTTTAGGATCTCAATGGATTAATCTCCCGCTCATAGAGTATATGAGTGCATTATTTATGGATATTTTAATTTGTGTGATGTATTTCTATGCGTTTTTAATATTGATTGGAATCATGAAACATCAAATCATTATCAAAAATCATTTCTTTTCTCTAATAAAATTGATTGGTTTCTCTTTTATTATGATATATTGTTTGAAGTTGATTTCAAATGGTATATTTTACTATCGATTTGATGAAATTTTTTATATAATTCATCCTTTCATCAATCTGATTTATATTATTATTACAAGTATTTTCTTCCCCCATGTTTCTTCTCTTAAGGAGATTAAGGCCCAATCAGAGAAATTGAATTCAAAGGCCAAGATGAAAGTAATCAAGGAGAAATTTTCCAGAGGAGATATTGTAATCGGAACAACCGTTTTGGATGTACCCCGAAAAAGTGGATCTTCTCGATCGGAAATAAAGCCCGTATGCTTAAATCTCGAGGATATGAAAAAACATATTTTCATTTGCGGAATGTCTGGATTCGGAAAAACTACTTTAGCGCAGTCAATAATATTCAATCTCGCAGAGCACTTTGAATCTCTTGGGTTTTTAATCGTTGAGCTGAAAGATGATTATCGTTCCGATGCTTGGGAATCGCTTGATTTCATATATTTATTTCCCGGTATCAATTTTTCCATCGATATCTTTGATTTTCACGGCGGTTCTCCCGAAATTCATGCAAAACGACTCTTTACCATTATGAAAGAGCTTTATTTTGATAATTCTTCAAGCGGGGAGTTGTCTCCGCAGATGATTCGTGTCTTTGCCGAGGTTCTTGTAGAAACCGTGAAAAATTATGATCGTTCCCGGAACGGCTGGGATCTCTTCTTGGAGTACTTGGACGAATATTTTTTTAAGAAGAGAAATGAGATTTCGCAATTGGAACTCACGATTTCTGCCATCAAGAGTAGGCTATTTTCTCTAATTAGCGAACCATTGAAATCTATATTGTCCAATCCACAATCAGAATCTATCGATAAAATCCTTGATAGGAGGATTATAATAAATCCGAGGAGTATATATGATTTGGGTGGAGAACCAAGTGAAATCTCGCTTCTTTTAAGTATCATTTTCAAAAAATTATGGGAAAAAAACCTCAATCGCGGGCGCGCTCAGAAAATCGAACATGTAACCGTAATAGATGATGCCCAATATTTCATTCCTCAACATACTTCGGATATGACCTTGCAAAAAGTAAAATATATTGAAGATATCGCATTAATCGAGCGAGGGACCGGAGAACTGCTTATTACAATTGCGACACGACCGAATGTGTCCGAAAATATTCTCTCGAATGCAGGGATTCTCGCAATATTTGCTTCTAATTATGATATTTCCAAATTGAATTCCATGTTATCGCAATCGGCTGATAGTTTTCAGATCGGTGAATTGAATGTTGGCCAATGCTTGCTTAAAACCCCCGGGTGTGTTATACCTATCAAAGTCAATGTAGAATTGCCCAAAAATACCAAGAAGAAATTGGCCAATAAGAAAAAAATGAAGGAGGTTTTAGAATTTGTCAAATCATGAGGACCAGAAAACGATCTACCAGTTAACTCCACTGAACGAGATTAAAGATCGTATAAAAAAAGCGGATATGTTGTTTCAGATTAGCTGCTACGATCTCAGTTGGAATGAAGCGAAAAATTTAATAAAAGATCTTCTCTCTTATCCGTTGAATTCATATCCGAGCGATATCATGCTTAAAATCGGGTGGAACGGTATTTTAAATGAAAAAACCAATCTTGAATCATGTTTCGATGATGAACAAAGCGGTTTCTTTAAAAAACTGATAAAAATCGCAGAAATGGACAAAGAATTTGCCTTGGGCCATAAAAAGATCGATTCGGAGTCGTCAATCTTCATTTTATCTTTCTTGAAATCCCTTTTCAAAAAAACTTTATCATTAATCAGGGCTTTAGGAAAAGTCCCAAAAGCGGTCACCTTATCTAAGAATTTGATTGTTCAAGAAAATCCTATAGAATCCAAGAATCAAGATGAACATAATGAAGCATCCCAAGAGAACAAAAGGAAAAATAACCGGTTGGAGTCTGAGGATAATCTAAAAGTTTCTGAAAAGGCAAACGATGTTGATTATGAAAAAGACATCCATCTAGGCTTGGAAATTTTATACTATGACGAAATTCGCGGGCCGGTCTCCCTTGTTATATGTGGCATTGAATTAGATCAATCGGTAAGACATTCTATCAAAAATTTGATGGATCAAAAGTCTGGAACAATAACATTATTGATGGATGATTGGGTTATGGTGAATGAGATAAAAGAATACATTCCGAACGACATCTCGGAGAGTCATCCGAGAATGTTTCAACTGCTGGTTTATTGGAAAAATTCGGATTTTCCGTTTCTCTATGAAAATATAACTCCTATCGAAATAAAAGTATCGTCATTTCTTCAAGAAATATTCCAAAATCCAAATATTGAAATACAAAACCTTCTACAACTAAAAAATGAAGGTTCAGATGTTCTAAGACCAGTTCTAGTGGATTTTTTAAAAAATCTTTCCAAATGTGAAGTTGTTGCGCCGAAAATTCATGAGGATTCTATTATTAATACAGAGGATCTCCAACAAGAACCCTCCCACAAAGAAATCCGTGGTGCGGGTCAAAGATCTAAACTGGAATCGATGGAAATTACGCATCAAACCAAATTCGATCGAAAATTACGGCAAGAAATTAATGAACTAAATAAAATAATTAATCAAGGGATATTATCCGATGAAGAAAAAATTCTCATTCGGGTGCTGGATGTCGTTTCTGCTTTAAATTATAACAGTCAAAAAAAAGGGAACTAATCTTCAACATCTTGGTCTCTTGAAGAGATTCCAATATACACCAGCATAAAAACAATTAACACGATACCGGAGATCTGTAAGATGAGTTTGTAATCATCCATACTCCAACCAAATAGTCCGAAATTCATGGCATTCACTTTTTCTTTCAGTGCTCCAATAAACAATTCTTTTTTTTAAACCATTTTGGTGCGTTTGGAAAGCGTGGAGTTGAAAAAGCTCATTGCGGAAACAATCGTTGAATGCTATTGAATCGAAAGTTTAAAAATTTTCTTCGAGGAGAACCAAGAATTTTTTGATTCAATAAATATTAAGCATTAAGATGGTGAAATAAATGAAATTGAAAGAACTTACTGAACATTTGGAAAAATTGGAGAAAGAAAAGAAGGTTTCCATTATCGTTTCTAATAACGAAGGATTTCCTGTGTATTCTTCCAACAGTAAAAGCGAGCTGTATTCGGCGATGAGCCGGAAAATCTATGAAGAGATCTTGGCGATGCGGTTGAAAAATCACCAAACGGTAAAGGATTTCATCATTAATCGCACCGACGGGTGTGCGATCATTACTACTCTCGGCGATGACATAAATTTCCTTTATCTGTGGGTAGAATTCCCCGCAGCTTATTCGATGCGAAAAATCTCTTTCTTCACAAGGAATTTGAAGATGTTTTTGAGCCGGCATCTTCTTAATACGAATCTATTTGCTGAAACTTAATCTCTATAATGGATTTCAATGTTTGCTGAATAAATCTTAGAAGAGCCGAACGTGTGACCTCAAAACCCTTGTTTTTTTTTCTCAGTTTTTGGCGGATGCGTGAAATTTTTAATCTCGGTGCAATCAGAAAAAATTATTGGAATTTTTATAGCTTCGTGCAGAATACCCAATGATCATGAATTTACAGGAAGAAGTGAAAACCCATCTTGCTGAAATTAAAAGTGTTAAAGGCGTTGAAAATTGCGTACTCACACAAAGAGATGGAAATCCAATTCAAACGACCGGTGTATGGCTCAGTCAAGACGAAATTTTTCGCGTTTCTGCCGCCACTTCTGCCATCTATAATTGTGCGCTTGAATTACACAAAGATAAATTAAAATATATATTAATCGAGGGTGCCCGAGCAAAGATTATGTTGGCACCATTACGAAATACGGATAACCAAGCGTTAAACAGAATTGCAGAGTCTCAATGTGTTCCCGGATGTGATGATGATTTCTATATCGCCATTTCGACTCAACCGACCATAAATTTGGGTGGAATTTTCTTAAAAGTTCGAAGTTCTTTAATTGCTATCAAAAAAGCGCTTATTATGTCGGGAGAATCGTTCAAGCCGCCTTTAAGACACTTTTCAAAAGCAGAACTGCAAGCGATGTATGAGGCTATGAACGTCAAAGAAAATGTTGAAGATTCCTTCTCGGTAAAGCCCCTTTCCCTTGGAATTTCCCATGAAATCTCTCAAGAAATCGAAAGTTCGCTAAGCCAATTCGGAAACAAAATTTCCGATCTCGAAAGATGTTTCCTTTGCCTTGAAGGAGGATATTTAACGAACTCTATTGTTAGAACGAAAGGCTTTAACCCTTTGAAATTAGATTCGGAAGCATCTATGAGTTATTCCTTGTTTGGAACGGCGGATCAATGCTCTTGGTTTTTGAAAAAGATGCGGGTTCAATCCGTACTGATAGAATGCGTTGATAACTTTCAATTTATAAATAAAGTGGGATCCGGGTTATTTTCTGCATTGGTTGCCAAAGAAAGTCAGAAATTGGGGCTTTTAAGGATGTTGATGCCGAGTTTCGTGAAATCCCTCGAATCGATTTTAGAAAAGGCACAGGTTCAAGAAAATAAAATTACGTCATTCGACCCGAAATCTTTGTTCAGTGAAATTGTAATTCGGTAATCTATTTTTTTTAAAAATAACAAAAAAACCAAGAAAAAGGAGTAAAATTATGTATTTCATTCAAAAGATGGAAAAATTCAATGAAGAGGAAATGGCTTTGCTGTTTCGTGCAATGTTCGACAGATTTCCGATACTTATTTTAGGTGATGAGCAAGAAAAAATCACTAATTTCATCGATGACTTATTGGTCTTTATCAATTTCCGGAATAAGCAAATCTTTTATACCGATTTCGCCACACTTGATGAATATCAAGCCATTATCGAGAATGAAGAATCCGATTTGGATGTACAGAGAACCATGTTTATCTGCTACCCTGATTCGATAAATCCCTTGATAAAAGAAATTCATTGCTCTTTTAAATCATGGATCATTGGAAACTTGGATCATTCAAAAGACGCCGATGATAGCACCGAAATAAAAGAAATCCTCTATGAACATTCGCCTTTCTACGTGATAGCCTATATTAAAGATGGTGCAGAGTCGGTGACTCTTGAAGGAAAGCATTTTCCTTTGTTCGATCTCAAGTTTGAAAAACAACTCATGAAAAACGTCATCCTCGGTACCGAGGTATCCATCGAAAAAATGAAACGAGTTTTAGCAAAAAAAGTGGATTTAAAACATACAACTAAGGAGCAGCTGAAATTATTGCTTGATTTCGACCACGAAGAGATTGAATTAAAGAAAAATCTCATTCAAAAGGAGGCATTGAATTTCTATCAAGCCGCGAAGCGTGCATTGTATATCATGAACCGGATGGAGATGCTTAAGCAATTCGGTATGGACTCTTCATTAGCGGATAAAACTTTGTCTTCTACAATCTCTTATGAAGCGGCGAAAGCGGAGCGAATTCTCGATTTCATACAATCCGAATGGGGAATCAAATTTGAAGCAGTGATTAAATCCGGTCGCACTTCTAATTTTGGTGATCTCATCGAAAGCATGTGGGGGTAATTAAAATGCTCGTACAATACAATACAAAAACGATTCAAGTAAAAATTGTGTATTATGGACCGGCGATGTCCGGAAAAACCACGATGTTGAAATCCCTCTTTCAAAAATTTAAGAAAGATGGTGAGTTGACTTCGATCGAAACCACAACAGGTCGAACGCTCTTCTTTGACTTTGGGTCTTTGAACTTCAAAGGTTCCGATTGGAATATCAAAATCTTGATGTATTCAGCAACCGGACAAGATTTCTATGCAAGTACACGACCCGCAACATTACAAGGAACGGATGGACTCATTTTTGTTATGGATTCAAATCCTGAAGTAATAGATGACAATAGACAATCATGGGCGGAACTCAAAAAATTCTTCTCAAATAAAATATTCGAGATTCCCATTGTTATTTGTTTGAATAAACGGGATCTTCCCAACTGCATTCCAAGAGAGCGAATTATGGAGTTTGTGGAATCGGAGTTATTCTCGAAAATTGAGATCAAGGAGAGCATTGCGGTGCAAGGAAAAGGCGTAGCTGAATCCTTTTCTTCGCTTCTCAATTTTGTGTTTCCAGGAATTAAAATTTCTAATTAAATTCTTTTTTTACCTTCCCTTTTGCTTTCTTATCATGCGAAAAATTTCATATTTTTCACGCGATCAACTTTCTGAAATGAAATATGAATTTCTTTTTTAATCGGCCTTCTATATTTTGAGTATATGCACGAAGAATTTGTTAAACCATGGTTCAAATTTCATTGTGAACCTTTAGCAAATCCGGAAGCTGTTGTTTCTGGTGAAAAATACCGATTCACAATCTTGACTTCAAGAATGATAAGAATGGAATACGCAAGCGATGGAAAATTTGAGGATAGGCCATCTCAAACCATTTGGTTTCGAAAACAAGATGTGCCGAATTTCAAAACAGAAAGTGCGGGCAATAAGCTAAGAATAGAAACCGAAAATTTAATCCTCACTTATAAAATCAACGCCAAATTCAGCGGGAGTTCTTTGAGAATCCAAATGAAAGAAAGCGGAAAGCTATGGAAATTCGGAAAAAAAGATCGGAAAAATCTAAAGGGAACTGCCAGAACGTTAGACGGAACGAATGGATTCTCTTTCATGGAAAAAGGTTTAATGTCAAAAGATGGCTTTACTGTTTTGGATGATTCTAAAACATTAGTGTTTAATTCGAGTTATTGGCTCGAGCCAAGATCAGAATCTTCGGGAAAGAAACATGATCTTTACTTCTTCGGGTATGGCGATGATTATCTTGGGTGTCTCAAAGATTATTACAAAGTGAGCGGAAAAACTCCAATGATTCCGCGCTTTGTATTGGGGAATTGGTGGAGCCGGTATTGGGAATATACCGAAAGCGAGCTGAAAGAATTGATAGAGACATTTGAAATACATAAAATCCCGCTATCCGTCTGTATCATTGATATGGATTGGCATCTGGTAAAAATTGATAAAAAATATGGGAGAGGGTGGACCGGCTATACGTGGAATAAAGAATTGTTTCCCGATCCTCAAAGATTACTAAATTGGTTGCATGAAAAGAAACTAAAGACTGCCCTCAATTTGCATCCAGCCGATGGAATTAAAGGGCATGAAGAATGTTATGAACGCGTTGCGGATTTCATGGGCGTTAATAAATCTATCGAGGAACCCGTACCTTTCGATATCGCCGATCCTAAATTTGTTGCCGCATATTTTGATCTCGTACATCATCCGCATGAGCAACAAGGCGTCGATTTTTGGTGGCTGGATTGGCAACAAGGCTTTAGGACAAAAATGAAAAACCTCGATCCACTTTGGATGCTTAACCATCTTCATTACCTCGATTTGGGCCGGGACAAAAAGACCCGCTCTTTTATATTTTCCAGATGGGGTGGTAAAGGGAATCATCGCTATCCGATCGGTTTCTCCGGCGACACCTTCATCACATGGCGGTCTTTGAATTATCAACCCTATTTCACCGTAACAGCATCAAACGTGGGCTACGGATGGTGGAGCCACGATATCGGAGGACACATGGGTGGTAAAGAAAATGAAGAATTATACACCAGATGGGTTCAATGGGGAGTATTCAGTCCGATCATGAGACTTCACAGTACAAAAAATCGCTTTATTAAAAGAGAACCTTGGAATTATGATCAAAACACGCTTTATCATGTAGGAAATATAATGCGGTTTAGGCACCGATTGATTCCGTATATCTATTCAATGGCCTACCAAAATTGGGCATTTGATATTCCTCTCATGCGACCATTGTATTATTATACGCCTTTGAATAAAGAAAAATACGAGAATAAAAACGAATATTGGTTCGGAAGCGAATTATTAGTCCATCCGGTAACAAAGCCGCGAGATCCTATACGAAGAAGGGTGCTACAATCCACATATCTCCCTCCGGAACATTCACTCTATTTCGATTATTTCACTAAAGAAACGTTCAAGGGCGGTGAAAAAATCACGCGTGTATATGATGTCGGTGAAATTCCCGTATTTGCGAAAGCCGGAAGTATTGTTACTATTGATGAGGGTGTGTTGGAAAACGGCCCGAAGAATCCCGAACAATTAAGAATCGAAATTTTTCCGGGAAATTCGAATAAATTCTTGCTGTATGAAGATGATGGAGTATCCGAATTATATAAAGAAGGAAACAATTACATCACCCAGATCTCGTGGGATTGGGGGGCAGACGCTTTGTTAACAATTGATCTTCAAAAAACAAAGCCGAATTACATTCCAAATAATCGTTCTATCAGTGTATATTTCTACGCAATCAAATATGATGGAACCCCCGAAATCATTTCAGATGCCGGAACAAAGCCTTCTTTGAAATACGAGAAAGATGAAAGAAACAATGTGTTAAAAATATCGATTTCTTCTATCGATTTCAGCAGAGTTCAAATGAAATTAAAGAATGTTGCGGTAAACATGAAATCTGAATTGAAACAGCAAGCGTATAAAATGCTATTCGATGCGGACATTTCTTCTTTCAGAAAATCGAAGATTTATAAAAAATTTTTCAATAAGGATGGATTTGCTGAAAAGGATTTAATCGATTTATATCGTGCAATCAAATTGATTTGAGCGTTATTTTGAATATTTTTTTTAAAAATGTTTTTTAATTTTTCGCAATAATCTTAATCATGGCGGAATTCTATACTCTTGATCTGGCACTTGTAGATGTAATTCCAAATGTTCTCTTTTTGATTTCAATAATCATAATGTTCAAAGCATTTAAAAAATTGCTTTCGGAAAAGCCAAAGAATCATTATATTTGGCTTCTTGGCGGTTTACTCTCGTTTCTCGGGGGAATTCAAAAAGCGATCTGGAAGATAATCATTGCGACTACACAAAATTCTGTGGATTTTATGAGCGATTATCTTTTTGTTTACCAATCTCTTGGATTCGCTTTAATGGCAATAGCTGTTTCTTTGAATCTTTATTCTATCAACCATCGTGTAATTTCGGGCATTCAACCCGTTGTATTTCTCTTTATGGCGGCGTCTTTGAGGATGCCTTTATTGGCATTGACCGTTATCTTTTCCGGAATCGTATATTTCGTGCTTGCGCGACTCGCTTTCAAACATCAGTGCAAAGGGGGGGCATATTTTTTTATTGCTGCCTTTATTATGTTTTTAGCTATGGGCAGGCTTGGTGCGGGTGATCTCACAATACTGATGCAATGGATTGCTGAATCTGTTAATATAACGGCTCAAATATTCTTTCTAATTGGCGCCTATCAATTCAACAAATTCGGTTGTAAATTATAAAAGGCAATAATAAAAGCCAGTTTTATTGTTCTCTTTTTTTCTGTTAAAATTAACAAACCACGCTAACTAAACTCAATTTTTCACGGGTTCATCAAATTTTGCACAACATTAATAATTATCATAATACCAAGGATAATTATAAGAACACGAAATATTATATTCGAAAGGGGGGCGATAATTTCGAAATAAGAAAAAAAGCGAAAATATAGAATAATAATGATAGAAAATATTGAGAGTATAATGATCGTACTTATCTCATCTTTACAAATGGCACTCAATATCAATAATACCATGAGAATTAAAATCCCTCCATTTAATATAAAAACGAAATCCATGCTCTTTTCTCTGCTTTTAATTATATAAACAGAACGAAAATAATGAATTTTTTAACCTAAAACGATGAAAAAAGAACAAGAGAAGGGAAAAACATCGATTTATAAATCAAGATCGATCTTTTTAATCACAAATTGGCAATAATCTCCTCCAGAGAGGACCGAACACTTTGATTCATTGACTTTGGCTCGGTGAAACACGAATTCTCCAAATCCGACAAAATAACCGCAAAGAAAATAGCAGATATAGTTCATCTTCTCTTTGTTGGCAACATTATTCACCAGATTAATTATGATTTCATCATCGGAAATGGACATAATTGAAAATTCACCCCAGCCTGCAGTGCTGGACATTCCTACAAACAGATCGGCCATATCTTTCAGAGTTTGCGGTTCCATTTTAGTTTCCCAAACCTCTGCTAACCTACGGCCCATTCTTTTTCCCAAAAATCGTAACAGCGGTTGGGCAGCATCACCGTAAATGGAGCCCAAAATGGTAATAATCGAAGGAGGGAAAAGTACAACTCTTTCTTCATATAATTGAATATTTCCATCCTTGGCTTCGATTCCTTCCATTTTAAATTTTTTGCTCATTCTTCAGCCTCCTTTCGTGCTAATTTATATTCAAAAACACATTCCTCAAAATGCTTTTCTGGGGTGCTATTGAGAACGCACTGCTTTTCCTCTCCATCTGCTTCGGAATCTTGGGAAAACATCCCCAAAAACAAACCGTTATAAAGATTACAAAGCACTCTTGCTTCGTTTTTATCTTTAATGGTGTTGGAGATCGGATCTTTGACCTTTATAGTGGCAGATTTATACTCATCGAATTTTAATGTAAATTTCCCGAACCCCATATTCATGAAGGTTTCCAGAACCGCTTGATACTTCTTTTCAAGTTTTTTCGGTGCATCCCGTTTTTCGATCTCAACACAAATCTTTTTTCCGATGTTTTTTCCAACCAAAATTAAAATATCTTCCGAACCACTTCCCACCAGTTCACCTAAATAAACCAAATCATAAGGCCGGAGAAGCACAAGGGAAAGATCAGTGTTTTTGATGGTGAGATGAGACTGTTTGGGGTCAACTGCTACCCCTTTATAACTCTTAAAGATATTTCCTATACCCTTAAACATAATCGCTCACTCTTTTTCCTTTGCATATATTCCTTTTTTTTGGATTTATATTTTATTCTTTTGGAACAAATCTATCAGAGAAAAGGAGTAGGGAGAAAAGAAAGGTGATCTTGCTTCGAGAGCAATCAAACCCATATCTCAATTTCTCCGGACCTCCACACCCATTCAATTGTGCGCGCGTACAAAGCATTACGGATGCTCCGTCCCCGGCCTATCCGGTTTTTGATTTTAAACCCGTTAGCCTTTCCCTTCAGAAAGGGTCCGAGTCATACACGCCTCAAAAGATGAATGTTTCATAGGTGTGTGAAGAAATCTCAATACGAGCCTTCATGCCCCCTCGGCAAATTCTCAGCCGGCTATAGGCACCGCTCCACCCAATATAGGGTTTCGGGGGAATGCCTCGTTCCCCGCGATCACTTTCTAAAACCTTCGATGATTTTTTAACTTCGAGATTTTTTATTGAACTTCATTTTTATAAGTATCGATATTTATATAATAAAATTATTTAATGATTATAGTCAACCGATGAATTTAATAATCAAAATCTCGGACCGGGGTTGCCATCAAAAAATCCAAACTTTTCTAACTAATTTGGACGAAGATCCCGTATTTAATATTTTGGCGAGATACGGGATTTTTTTCGATCTTCGAGTAAAATCCTTCAAAAAACCGCCGGGTTTGGAAATGAGTCATAAATTAATTTAAAATAAAATTCTCAAAATCTTTTTATGATTTCAAATCATAATTTGATTATGGATAACAAATGTATTACGTCGGTGCTTATTGGGGCAGGTGCTCGTGGTCGCGAAGCCTATGGTGCTTGGGCTTTAAAAAATAAGGATAAAATCCGATTTATTGCCGTCGCAGATCCGAACGAAGCAAGACGTTTATTATTCGCTAAGGAACATAATATTAGCCCAGAAATGTGTTTTTCCGATTGGAAAGAGCTTCTATCAAAAGGAAAATTGGCGGATGCTTGTTTGGTATGCACCCAAGATACCATGCATACCGAACCTTGTTTGGCTGCGCTTAAAGCGGGGTATCATGTACTACTTGAGAAACCTATGGCCACCACCGAAAAGGAATGTAAGTTATTGGTGGAGGAAGCCGAGCGGCAAAACAAACATCTGAGAATTTGTCACGTTCTTCGATACACCGATATGTTTCAGATTACAAAGAAAGCAATCCAAGATGGCTTAATCGGAATTATGGTGAATATTAACCATTCCGAAAACGTGGCCTATTGGCATTTCGCTCATTCATACGTTCGCGGTCATTGGCGGAAAGCATCAGAATCAAGCCCTATTATTCTGGCCAAAACATGCCATGATCTCGATATTATTTATTGGTTGGTAGGCTCTAAAGCGAAATCAATTCAATCTTTTGGAACAATAAACGTATTCAAAAAGGAGAACAAACCGGAGGGTGCGCCCCATCGATGCATCGATGGCTGTCCCCATGAAAAAACATGTTTGTGGTATGCACCGAATTTATACATGAATGGAAAAGAAATGATAAAAATCTCGCTCTTAGCCGATACATGGTCGGCAAAATTTGGCGGAAATCTTTTACTGAACCATCGAAATTTCATCAAAGGTTTATCGTTCCTTATTCCTCCAATAAAAGGCGCTCTCGATTGGAAAATGTGGCCGGCCACGGTCATCACAACGGATTTATCCCCTGAAGGAAAAATGAAAGCGCTAAAAGAAGGAAGATACGGAATATGTGTGTACGATATGGATAATGATGTTCCGGATCATCAAACAACGAATATCATCTTCGAAAATGGCGTCACCGCTACGATGACCATGCAAGGACTATCCTATTTGGATGGACGATGGTTTCGAATTGACGGTTCAAAAGGAAGCTTAATTGGCCAATTCACTTATGCGGGTGAGAAGCTTGTGTATTACGATCATTTGACGTTGACAGAAAAAGTGTTATGGCAACACCCGATCTCTTTCAAGGCGCATGGCGGTGGAGATGAAGGTTTAATGGAATCTTTTGTCAAAACGCTTATAAATGATGTTCCGCCCAATCGGCAAGATGAGAATCTCACCAATGCCCGGGCCTCCCTTGAATCCCATCTGATGGGGTTTGCTGCCGAGAAATCTCGTTTAGAGAATCGAGTCGTTAATCTGGCCGAAATAAGGTGATTTTCCCGAAAAAAAGAATTTCAGATTTTTTTCTCCGATTTCTAATTCTGAGCAATTCCCAACGAATATCCACGTGCTAAACAGAACGTGGATAACTCGGTCCACCGAAACTTTTTTTCAGACTTTTTTTTTATGTTTAATTGCCAAATGCAAATTTTTAAAAACGAATGTTCGCTATTTGATTGAAGGAGTTGGATCATGAAAATCAGAAGATTAGCACCAAAATCTCGCAGAATTCTTGAAGCGGGTGTTTTATCTGGAAAATCAAATCCCTTAACAACAACACAGAACGGGGATTTAGTATTTTCTCATGAGCAAACCGCAATCGATGCGATTATCAAAATAGGCTCAGTGCAGATCCCGTATTATGAGATAATAACCTATTCGTACGTGTATCTTGTGTGCAAAGGGTCAATTACCAGTCAAAATAATCAGCAAATTTTCATCAATTCGATCGTATCCCTCAAAAATTTAAAGAAACTTGCGCTAATAGGAATTTTTCCAAATATTAACAATCCTCAGCTGGAATCTCCTCCTCAAATTATTAAAAATTTGTTTTCTGATAGCAAAATAATACGATCCGAATTAGCGTGTCGTTCAGACATCGCGGATTTCAAAGAATACCGAGTATTATTCAAAGATACTTCTCTTGATGTGTTAAAAAACGTGGCGATGAATCCTAGTGCTACAAAATATCCCGAATTCAAAAATCTATTTGGAATATCCAATCATGTAATTAAATGCGCTTTGGCAAAAAATCATCTCGCCACAGACTTCATTGAATTTAAAGAATTGTTTAATATAAACTCTTTTCATGTTATGCATAGCTTGGCCAAGAATCCATCGGCCATGAAATTCAAAGAATATCTCAAACTATTTTCATGTCCATATTTTTCGGTACGAACATCTGTTCTCTTAAATCCGAAGACATCTATGTTTGCAGAAATCTATTCCTTAATTCCTTTTTATTTGCGAAAAATACTTCTTACCGAAAAGATTGTCCACGAAGAAGCGCTGAAATATCCCGAATTTCCGCTATTATTCAAGGATCCGATCTCTGATATCCGGCTTACATTGGCGTGCAGTGAAATCGCGGCCACCCACCCCGCCTATGAAATATTATTTTCCGACGAGTTGGAAGAAATCCGGGCGGCCGTAGCAGGGTTCTTTTTTAAACCCCAAAAATATCTCGACAAGTATAAACAACTATCTTCCGATCCCTCGTTCTTAGTTCGCTTATGCTTGTTTAAAAACTTTGATTTTTTAAATCTTCCAAATTCTGTCGACTACTTGAATTCTTTGCAGTTTTCTAATTACTTCAATGATCCGAACTCTATATTCGAAGACATCAGCAGATTTGGAACGTTTATTATTTCCACGAAACTTCGTTTAAATATGACCCAACTTATTCAAAATTTCGCAAAGATTCCAATAGCAGTCAATAGTTTACATTATCACAGATTTTTAGATCATGAATTTAACACAAATTTTGAATTCGGGCCATATCTGAATTATGTTGCGCGGAACCCGAATGCCCCCATTGTTCCGGAATACCAGCAATTGTTTAGGTATAAAGAACTTCACTTTGATATTGCCACCAATCCTAATGCGGTAATCTATCCCGAATTCAATAGTTTATTCCAAAATCGGAATCTCTTCATAAATCTTGCTAACAATATCAATGCGCCTTATTTTTATAATTACAAAAAATTCTTTGATTATGTCGATAATGAATTATTGGATGCTGTAATGAAAAATCCAAATGCGCAAAACATTTATGATCTTTCCATAGTTAAGCAACACCAAGCATTTTTAAAAGATATCGAAAGTACCACCAAAAATAGAAAATTTTTGGTCTTTATCTTCGGATCGAAAGTGAAATCGAAATTTGTTGGGAACAAGATTGAATTGCATGTATCTAAAAAGCAAATTGAAGAATTTAGGCATTTATTGATTGAGGATCCATTGGTGCTTCGATATATAACACCCTCTTCTGTAAAACAACTGCTAACGATAGGGATGTTAAAAGTAATATTAAAAAATGAGCCCTCTTTCATGATCGGCTTCATTACGCAAACATATTTGGGCAGATCGGAACTTCTTCACGAAATTTCGGCTGTTATTCTTCATGTAATTCAAGAACAAGTTCTCTCTCCTTCAATTAGAGATTTAAGGCAAATTATTCAGTGCAATATTGCGAAGTTATTGCCGAAATATGAAAATTTTGACATCGATTTCTTCGATGAAATGAAATATTTCACCGAATTCGACAATAATGAAATGAAAATAAAGGATTTTTTTGATCTCATAGATTATTCCGGTCTTTCTTTCGAAGAGGTCTATCGTCTCTTGTTGTGGAGTTCTTATTCCCATTTTAAGCCATATTTGTATATCGAGATTCCGAAAAAAAGTGGTGGAGTACGCAATATCTCTATTCCGGTTTCAAAATTGAAGAAACTCCAAACATGTATCAAGGAAGCGATTCTCGATTATGTGAGCCCGCATTCTTGCGTATTTTCTTTCCAAAAAGGTAAAAATCCTACCGATAATGCAAAATATCATATTAGCGATAAAAAGATCGTTTTAATAAAGATCGATCTCAAAGATTTCTTTCCGAATATCAATATCTATCATGTATATCGCTTATTTCGAAATCTTGGCTATAATCATGACTTCTCCCTTATTCTTACTCATCTATGTATCGATAGGAAATGGATTCCTTCTGGTAAAGGAACTTTTAAAGGCGCTCATAATTATTATCTGCCACAAGGGGCACCGACAAGCCCGCAAATATCCAATTTAATTTTTAGTGATGTAGATATCGAGTTTGAACAATTTTCGCGCTCAAAAAATTTGAAATATAGTAGATATGCGGATGATCTTATCTTTTCTACCGAGGATCTAAATGTAGATGTGGGCGCAATTATCAAATCCCTCTTGCAAATTCTAAAAAACCATAGATTTGTATTTAACAAAGAAAAAATTCAGGTCTTAAGGCCCGGAACTCGGCAAATTATCACCGGAATCGTTGTCAATAACGGAATCCATGCAAAGAAGGAAGTAATCAATCGGATCAGAGGGTTAATCCATATATTAAAAAATAAGATATCGGATATTCACCCCAATTATCAAAAAATTAAACAGCAATTAAACGGATTGATCGCCCACTTGAACACAATAGAACCTAACAAAGCGGAAAAATATTGGGTCGAATATCAAAAATTGAAGTAGCACATTCTCAAGCCTTTTTTTCTTTACATTCAAGGATGAATTCAAATTTATAAGAACGATACTGAATTAGATAAAAAAGGCGATATTGTCAATATAATCATTTAAATTCTGAAAAGCCCGATACATACAGGGTTCACAAATGTTTAAAAGGAAAAATTTTCTATAATTTGTAGAGTGGGAAAAACGCAATTCGAGAGATGCAATCATCGATCGTGCCGAGTAAATTAGATCAAGAATCCGACCATTCCTGAAAAAACAGCAACGTTTTTTCAAATTTTTATTTTGGCCGGACTAAGCCACTCTTTGATTTCTTTTTTTCTTCCTCACTTTGATAAATCGATTTTATGCAGTAAAAAGTCGATTCAATTGAAAACGTA
>CAZUTM010000086.1:19073-19559 GCA_964623665.1 uncultured archaeon | reverse complement strand
GCGGGTGCGGCTGCGGGTGCACCTCCGAATGATGCGGGTGCGGGTGCGGCTGCGGGTGCACCTCCGAATGATGCGGGTGCGGGTGCGGCTGCGGGTGCACCTCCGAATGATGCGGGTGCGGGTGCGGCTGCGGAAGCGCGCGCACCACCGCTTGCTTTTATCGCTTGAACTTGATTATTAAGCTGCTGAACTTGCGTTTGAAGATTGTTAACCACACCAGATAATTGAGATATTGTCCCCTTCAAATCGGTTAATGTGGTTACAGTCGTTTGCATAAAAGATTTCATGTCGTTTACTAATGAGCCTAAATTCGAGCCACCACTGGATTTATCAATGGCCTCTTTGAATTCATCAAGACTGACTTTCAGTTTACCAATTTCCGCAATAATATATCGCCGACCACGAACCACTTGGTCAATTTGTTCGGATAAATGGTCAAAAACAGTTTTTCCTTTCTCACTCATTTAAATTCACTAATTTAATCTC
>CAZUTM010000086.1:0-19063 GCA_964623665.1 uncultured archaeon | reverse complement strand
GTTCCTGTTATTATTCCGCTGGTGGTAAAACTGCTTTGCACAAAAAAAGAATTATTTATATGTCAATAAATTCACGTGAGCTTGAGAATCAAGCGGATCTTCTGGAAAGCAAAGCCCGCAGTCTTTTAAAAGAGAAAAAATATTCAGATGCGATTGCGGTGTTTAATGAGGCGGTGAGTATATACACGGAATTGGGTTGGGAGGGTCAAATCGGGATGTTGAAAAAGGAAATACAACGTATAGAGAATTTGAAGAAAATCATGGGAGAAGATAAATCCGAAAATATTAAACAGATAATCGAAAAAAAATCCGAACAAACATTAACAGAGGGGCAGAAAAGAGAACGAGAGATCATGGATAAAATGTCACTTGCCAAGCATCATGCATTTTCGAAAAATTATAATGAAGCGATCAAATTATACAAGGAAGCGGTGGATTTCTATGAAGGATTGAATTACACTCACCAAGTAAGAGATTTGAAATGGCAGATCTTGAAATGGGAAAAAGAACTCGAACATAGGGAACGAAGTATTCAGGATTATCAAATACAAACCCAAGATACAAGGGATGAGATCGCTAAAGAAAGAGAAAAAAGAATCTTAGAAGAACAAACCAAGAAAAAGGAATTAGAAGAGCAAATGATCCAACAGCGTATAAGAGAACAGCAAGAACTTCAAGAGAGAAAGACGTATCAACCGGAACCAAAGAAGAAAGATCTTGAAGAAATCAAAAAATCAAGATTAGCGGTGTTCGAAGCAAAGAAAACCGGAGTGGATGTTGATACATACGAGGCAGAAAGAAAGAAGATGGAACAAAAAAAGCATGA
Organism: uncultured archaeon; assembly: GCA_964623665.1. Taxonomy (GTDB): domain Archaea; phylum Asgardarchaeota; class Lokiarchaeia; order Sigyniarchaeales; family Promethearchaeaceae; genus CAZUTM01. The sequence goes on along the minus strand of CAZUTM010000086.1, from coordinate 18,237 downwards.
GATTATGCAAAAAGAAGCAAGAGAAAAAGAAGTGTTATTAGAAATTGAGATTTTGCTGGAAAAGGCCAAGAATAAAGTAGATAACCATAAATTCTATGAAGCCAAAGAGTTCTATTCTAAAGCAAAGGATCTATTTCTGGAAATCGGCTGGAATCAACAATCCGAAACGATGCAAGAAGAACTTAATAATTTAGATAAAATGCAAAAAGAATACGAAGAAAGGTTGCGCTTGCAAAGAGAACAAATGGAGAGGGAACAAGAAGAATTTAGAAAACGTGAAGAGGAATACAAACGTGCGCAGAAAGCGAAGTTGGATGAAATTGAAAGAAAGAAAAAAGAACTTACTCCAGAACAAAAACAAAAATTAGAAACCATAAATATGCTCATGGAAAAAGCGAAATCAAATGAGGAAAAAGAGAAATACGATTTAGCTTTAGGCAGATATGAATATATTCTCGAACTCTTGAAAGAAATTCCGGTTCAAGTGATGAATGATGAAGAAATCAAAGCAAAAATCGAACAATTAAAAAAGAAAACAACAACAGCCTAATCACCACCCACATTGACCTTTTTTCAAATCCAAATATAATAAAACGATAAATAAAGAAAATAGGAGTCAAGATTAACCCTTTTTCTCGGGGAATCCATTATATTCAGATTAAGAAATAAATAAGAAAAAATTATTGAACATTGACAGTCGGTCGTTTATTTTCCCATTGCTTTTTTTATCAAATAAGAGATATTTACCGTGGATTTCTCTTTGGCTAAATTGAAGGATTGTTCGCACGTGGGACACGCGGAGACTATATGATCCGGATTGGATTTCGCGAGTTGTTCATAACGATCCTTTCCCATCGCTTTCGCCAATTCTGTGTTTTTAATTCCGAAACCTCCGCCAAATCCACAACATCGGGTCTCTTTCTTTTCTAGAAGGAGTTTGTTCACCTTCAAGCCCGGAATTTTTTGGAGAATTTCTCTGTTGGCGTTCGATACATTCTCGTCTGGTCTGTTTAAGATACAAGGATCATGGAAAGAAATTGTCTCATTAACCGACGTTGTCAGTTTAATTTTACCCTCGTTGATTAATTTAAGGAAGAAGTCCGAAGAATGATATACTTCCTTTTTAATTTTAATCTTATCCGATAACGCTTCATAACCCTTCTTTAACATCGTTGAACATCCGGGACAGTCGGATATGATAATTTTTGCTTTGGATTCGTTGAGTAAATCTGCATTTTTTTTACCCAATTCGATGGCGGTTGTTTTTGCCCCCAAATGGTTGATTGGAGACCCACAACACACCCGCTCCATCATTTTGGTTTCTACCTTCAACCCTGCCGATTTCAATATTTCGATATGATCTTTCACAATTTCGGGCCGGCTCTTTAAGGTATTACAACCCATATAATAAAACACATCCGGTTTTTCGTCGTTGATATCAAAAGCGGATGCATTTTGTTTGAAAATACTCTCGTCATAGAGGGATCCATTTCCTTCGAGATTCTTCTTTTTTGCGTTCACTGGCTCGGGTAGAAGATTTCTTTTTTCCAATTCCCAGCGTGCTGTGGTTAGCATCTCGCCCGTTGATAAATCCATTGGACACCAGATTCTGCATGCATTACAATTGCAGCACATGTAGAGCGCTTCAATGGCGGATGGATTATCAAAGGGAATATGGCCCATGCCCATAAAATATCCGATCTTTGCTTTATTTGCAGGAGAATAGGTTTCTTTTTTGGTTATTTGAAGGGTCGGGCAATCGAACCGACACATATTGGGACAGTTAGCGCATTTCAGCATCTCTTTGAGTTGAGAATCCACACCTTCTTTTTCATACCATGATTTATGGGTTTTATACCCTTCGATGACTTTTCCTCGAGTTTCTCCATCTAACTTTCCAATTAAATCAATCATCCATCCATATTTCGCCAGTTTTTTGAATAATTCTGCCATTTTAATTCCCTCCTTTATCAAACATCTTTCCCGGATTCATAATACCCTTCGGATCCAATGCGTTTTTGATTTTCTTTTGCATGACAAGATCGCCTTCATGTTCTTTTTCGAACCACCTTCCTCTGCTGATTCCCATTCCGTGATGATGTGATGCGGTTCCACCTACGGACAGGGTTCCTCGCATAGCGGCATCCCAAGAGCTATTATAAAAACTCTCGGGTGTCTCTCCATCCATCACCACACCGGCAAATGTGAAATAGAAGCATACCCCCGTCGTATAGAAATGAGACGCATGAGCGGAGGTCATCACCATTCCTTTTACTTTATTCATCTCTTCGATGGTATTTTCATAACATTTATTCGCAACATCCCACATGCAAGCGACTTCGATGGTATCGAATATAAGCCCCCAAGGCGAATATTCCGAAGACTCTTTGACATTAAATCGGGTTTCGAACCAATGATGCACCGGCTCTTCGCCGCAATCTACACCTTTTGCCTTGATACAATTTTCTTTCGTAACTTGCACTTCAAGATCAACAAGTCTCGAAGGCCCTTCACAGACAAAAATAACCATCAATTTATTTTTGGCTTCTTTTACCTTTCCGAAATGGCGTTTCGTTTCGATTACATCATAGATTCGTATAACCGCGGGATTTATCTGGGATTGTAAAGTCCATCGAATTGCATCCAAAGCCTCTTGCATCGTGGAAAATGCAAATGAAACAAGCCCTCTTTTTTCCGGATAGGGCCAAATCTTAAATGTTGCCTCGGTAACAATTCCTAACGTGCCTTCGGATGATAAAAATAATCGATCGACCATTGGTCCGACAGAAGCTCGGGGATAGACTTTACTATGAATAATCTCTCCCGTCGGCAGCACAGCCTTGCAAGCCATAAACATGTCCTCGATTTTGCCGTATTTTGTCGAAAATTGCCCCGCTGCTCTGTGAGCGATCCACCCACCCACGGTACTCGCTCGAATTGATTGGGGAATATGACCCATTGTATAACCTTTTTCATTCAATAATCGCTCGTAGGTCCATCCATTCATTCCAACACCAACAGTTACCGTAAGATTCTCTTTATTGATGTCCAATTTCAAAAATTTCTTCATATCAACGATAATCCCACCATAGATAGGAGTTGCACCGCCTACTACCCCGGAACCTTCTCCAAATGGAATAACCGGAATTTCATGCTCATTAGCAAACTTCAACAACTCCGAGATTTGTTGTTCATTGTCGGGGAATACAATACACAGAGGCTCTCCGCCTATTTTGCCTTCCATATTCCAGCGAGTCCCGATAAGCTGATAATCCTTTGAATATACAATTTTATCTATCTCATCCACAGATACATTCTCGGTTCCGAATATGGTCTTCATTTTTTCTATCACCATATTCGAATCGACTTTGAGCGGTTTCGCCGGAAACACCGGTTTCAAATTCATATTCTGAATTGAGTTTTTTTCGATTTAAATGCTTTCTCAATATTTTTACCGCGTTAAGTAAAATCAGAAATGGAAACTTTTTATGGAAAGACGCGCAAAATGTTGTTATGGCTGAAAAAACGCATATAATGGCAATTGATTGCGGCTCTACCGGGATTCGGGCACTGATTTTCAATAAAAAAGCGGAGATAATCGAGAGAGCGTATGAGAAAGTCGAAGCGATGTATCCGAAACCCGGTTGGATTGAAAATAATCCTCGGGATTTGGTTGAGAAATGCATCAAGGTAGTCAAGCAAGTCCTTCAGAAAGTGCCGGCAGAATCGATTGCAGCCATCGGGATCACCAATCAGCGAGCATCTTTTCTCTTGTGGGATAAGGAAACGGGTGAACCGATAATCAATATCATTAATTGGGCGGATGTTCGGGCGGCAGAAGTGGTAGCGAAAGCGAATAAAGAGTTTAAATGGAAATTGCTTCAAAATATTGCGAAGATCGGGAAACTCTTCGGAAATCCGATGCTTACGGTCACGACAATGCTACAATTTACCACAGACCATGCAACCATGAGATTGCGATGGGCATTGGAAAATATCGAGGGCTTACGAGCAAAATGTGAATCAGGAAAATTGGTGTTCGGGACCATCGAATCATGGCTGATCTACAATCTCACCGGAAAAAAGGTGATTGCGATGGAAGCATCGAATGCTTCATCGACGGGGTTGTTCAATCCCTTTAAACTTCAATGGAACAAAGATTTGTGTTCAATCCAAAAAATTCCGATGAATATATTACCCGAAGTGAAAGATAGTGCAGATGATTTCGGAGAAACCGATCCATCTCTTTTTGGCGTTGCAATTCCGATTCGGGGCGCGGCCGGGGATCAACAAGCGGCACTTTTCGGACAATGCTGTTTTAATCCCGGAGATGTAAAAATTTCGCAAGGATCGGGCGCATTTGTGGACATGAACGTTGGAGACAAGCCGTTATTTTCAAAGAGAGGACTCTTTCCTTTACTTGGATGGCGGATTAACGGAAAACCAACCTTTATTCTTGAGGGATATATGGCGACCGCGGGTACCCTTATTGACTGGTTAGGAAAAGGATTAGGATTAAGTCAAACGCCGGATGAACTTAATGAACTCGCCAATTCGGTTGAAGATACCAATGGTGTTGTGTTTGTACCGGCGCCAAATGGCTTGCGTTTTCCGTACTTTGATCCCTATGCCAGATTGACCGTAGTTGGGGTTTCGCTTTCAACAAAACGCGCTCACGTTGCCAGAGCGGTATTGGAGGGATTTGCATTTAATTTGACAGATATCATCACCGGAATGGCGGAAGACACAAAAATACCCATTAAAATGATCACGGTCGATGGAGGAGTGTCAAGAAGCAGTCTTTTATTACAAATGATCTCCAACCTATCCAACACCAGATTGGAAAGAGCAAAGGAATTGGATATGACCGGAACGGGCGCGGCATTCTTGGCGGGATTACAAACGGGATTTTGGAAGTTTGAAGAACTAAGATCGTTGAAATCGGTTGCGAGCGTCTATGAACCAAAAATTTCGGAAGAAGAAAGAGAAAAAAAGAAAATAATGTGGGAAGATGCAGTAAGCCGCTCATTAAATTGGAGATACGAATAAAATCTATATGATTTTTTAAACCATTTTTTCTATTATTTTCAAAACAATGAACCCGCAACATTCTGCAGAGATATATTGCAATATTGCTCTGATATTCTTTCGGATCTGCGTGGATGGCCATTGAAACCGATATATTTCGTATTTATTTTGCCCAATGATAGAAATCTTTAAATAATAAAATGATTTTATGGATTTGCGCGAGCGGAAAGGCGGGATCGAATGTGAGCTTGTAAATTTCAAATCATTCTTTAAAACTCTTGTAAAGGGTCTGCCTTATCCTGAGTAAGGATAAGTTGTATATAAGAATTCAATTGTAAGTAGGAGTAGTTAAAAGGAAAGAGGAAAAAGTTCAGGATTTAATCCTACTCGAGGTTGCTCATAACCTTGACGCCCCGCATTTCGCGCATTAAGGAGTTGACATAAGTGAATTTAGGTGATGGATTCAACAGAAGAAAGCAAATCGCTTCAGAGATCGAAAAATGGATCTCCCGACTTTCCTTGGCGGGAAAAAATACCGTGATTTTTCAAACAAAATCAATAAACGAAAAGGAATTGATTCCAATTCCCGGCACTAAAAGAGAATATTTGCGACATTATTCAATAGAAGAATGTAGAACAAATATCGAAGCATTGATTAAAGAAGACCGCGATTTGGCAATTCGCATTTCAAAAACGAATCAAATTGCAAAAGCAAAACTGATTGATATTGATGGAAAAGAAAAAGAAATGACAATTCCGGAACTCTTGGTGCTTAAAAACGAGATTGCACCAAAAATGGAACGAGCAATTCAAACCATCCCTGTTTTGTCTTCGGAAGCCGAAGTGCTTGAAAAAACAAAAGATAGCATTAAAACCCGAACGATATCTCCAATGTTTATTAACGTACAAGAATTAACCGATAAAGGCGTTCGAATTGACAAACGGGTCGTTGATTATTATGAAATAACCGAATTAGAAGACTTCGGGTGGGAAATCCGTGCTAAATACGATATCGAAGACAAAATTAGTGCATGGATAGAACGGATTCGTGTCGCTATTGCTGAAGCAAATAAAACAGAACTTATAAATTAAAGTTTGTATTTTTTCTCTAAAATTTTAATTCAACAACAAATTTCTGAAAAAAAACGAAAAGATTTTTCGAAAAAAAGGGGTATTTTTAAACCAGATTTAGATGATCGCGAAAAATTAAATTTATAACAACGCAATCAGAAAAACCTCAAGCTTTAAAAAAAATTGATCATTTTTAGGAAGTACAAATCCACTTGAAATTTGAAATATAAGAGGGATAAAACATGGCTCAATTAGGAGGAATTCCCATCCTTATTCTAAAGGAAGGGACAGAACAATCCAAAGGAAACACTGCCCGTGAAAAAAATATCATCGCAATTCAAGCGGTGGCGGATGCAGTCAAATCAACTTTAGGACCACGCGGAATGGATAAGATGATGGTTGATTCATTGGGAGACATCACGATCTCCAACGACGGCGCAACCATTCTCGAAAATCTTGAACTCCAGAATCCGGGAGCGAAAATGGCGGTCGCAATCGCGCGATCGCAAGATCAAAATGTAGGAGATGGAACCACATCTTCAGTTATTATTGCAGGTCATCTATTAACTGTTGCAAACGATCTAATGACCCAAGGAATCCATCCATCAATTATTAGCAAAGGATATCAAATGGCTTCAAGGAAAGCAAGAGAAGTCCTCAAGAAGGTTGCAAAGAAATATGAAAATATCGACCGCGAAGTGCTCATCAAAGCGGCAGTCACAACAATGAATTCTAAGGGCGTTGCGGGAGATCGAAAACTCTTTGCAAATTTAGCCGTTGATGCATTGATGGCAATTAAATCTGACAATGAAAGCAATTTCAAGAACGTTAAGAATGTAATGATCGTTAAGAAAAAAGGAAAATCCATTCATGAATCCGAAATCATCAAAGGAATCATTTTAGAAAAGGAACCGGTTCATCCATTAATGGCCAGATTGGTTAAAAACGCAAAGATTGCGGTGATGGCTCAAGGCTTTGAAATTAAGAAAACCGAGTTTTCCAGCGATTTGCAAATCACAAGACCTGAAGATATTGAGAATTTCCTTGAACAAGAAGATAAGATCATCCGAAGATTTGCCCAAAAACTCAAAGAAATCGGATGTAATGTCATTATTAACCAAAAAGGTATTGAGGACGATGCCGCGCACTATCTCAACAAAGAAGGGATTGTAGCAATCAAATCGGTCACAAAAACCGATTTGGAAAAACTTGCAAAGGCAGTTGGTGCAAATATAGTTGAAAAAATTGAAACAATTTCCGAAGCAGACTTGGGTTATGCAGAATCTATCGAGTTTAAGAAAGTCGCCGGTGATGATCTCTGCTTCATTTCCGGTTGTAAGAACCCGAAAGCAGTCTCGATTCTCATTAGAGGAGGAGTCAACAATAATTTGGCTGAATCCGAAAGAACCATTCATGATGCGCTTTGTATTGTTGGAAAATTGATGGATGAATTTGAAATTGTCGCCGGCGGCGGAGGCATTGAAATGGAATTATGCGCGAGACTTCTTGAATATGCAGAAACCATTCCGGGCAAAGAGAGAATCGCAATCGAAGCATTTGCACGCGCTTTAGAAATCATTCCGATCACATTATCGGAAAATGCAGGTCTTGATCCGATTGATATGGTCGCAGAATTGCGACAAAAACATGAAAAACCCGGCAATGAATGGTATGGATTGGAATTGTTCTCCCAAAAAGTTGCAAATAACTTTGAAACCGGAGTAATTGAACCAGCATCCAATATTGATAATATTCTAAAAGCAGCAACCGAACTTTCCACTATGATTTTAAGAATTGATGAAATGATCCGTGCGAAAAAGGCAGATTTAGGACCCGCCGGCGGAATGCCCGGAGGCCAAGGTGGCATGGGTGGAATGGGCGGTATGGGCGGTATGGGCGGAATGGATGATTATTAAGCCCAAAAAACTGCAATATAAGCAAAATCTGAATATTTTTCTTTTTTTCCGAATTTTAAATCTCATGGTATTAGCAAAGCGAATTATCCCTTGCCTTGATATGAAATCGGGACGTGTGGTAAAAGGCATCAATTTCGTCAACATTAGAGATGCTGGAGATCCCGTTGAACTCGCGCAGAGATATGATGAAGAAGGCGCGGATGAACTCACGTTCTTGGATATTACAGCAAGCTCGGATAAAAGAGACATATTAATTGATGTCGTGAAACGAACCGCGGAAGTGATTTTCATCCCATTTTGTGTTGGAGGAGGCATTCGTACCGTCGAAGATTTTAAAGCGGTTCTGAGAGCGGGTGCAGATAAATGTTCCGTGAATACTGCTGCAGTGCAAACTCCAAATTTGATTAATGAAGCCGCTAAAATCTTTGGGGCCCAGTGTGTCGTTACTGCAATTGATGTGAAGCGTGTCTATGTTAATAATCCCTCTGAGGCGCCTAAGCGTGTTGTATTAAAGGTGGAGAACGGTCAAGCGCCATTTGCATGGTATGAAGTGGTAATCCACGGGGGGAGAACCAGAACCGGCCTTGATGCGGTTCTTTGGGCGCAAGAAGTAGAGAAACGGGGATCCGGAGAGATTCTTCTCACATCTATGGATAAAGATGGAACCATGGATGGGTATGATCTTGAAATTACCCATGAACTCTCGAAACGATTATCGGTCCCTGTCATCGCTTCGGGCGGAGCCGGAACAGAACAACATATACTGGATGCATTCAAAAAAGCGAAAGCGGATGCTGCATTGGCAGCATCGATCTTTCATGATATTGATAAACCTTACCACAGAACAATAAGACAAGTAAAAAATTATTTAAAAGGAAATGGAATTCCCATAAGAGAATGATCAAAAAGAGGATGGATAAGATGAGTGAAGTCAAAGAGTTAAACGTGCTTGTTGGAATTTTAGGAGAAAATTATGAACAATGTAATCTCATCGGCCAAGCACTCGGCTCTCCGGGATCAAAATCAGATTTAATGTTTTACAATCGATTAGACGCTTCCTTGGGACATATTTTCTGCGCAATAACACCCGTTGGATATCCAGATAAAATTAAACCTTTTCTACAGACAATGATGATGACTTCAATTCATATAATGGTGGTAGATCTTGAATTAGGTGTTAATGCCGCTCTTGGAGAAATTTTAGTTGCCATGGAGCTATTTCACAAGTTATATAAGACACAATGCATGCTTACGATTTCGAACATAACTCAAAAAACAGAATGGAAACTTGATGAAACTAAAGCGAAATTAAAAAAAATTTTTGAAAGTACAGTAATCGGCGCAATCGAACCAATATTATTGAAAACAAAAGAAGATTACGATGAACTTAAAAAGAAAGTGCTTGAAATCGCCTTGAAAGTTGAAAAATCACGTACCGAAGAAGATAAATACATGAAAATGACCATCGATCATTCGTTCAACGTAAAAGGCGTAGGTACCGTGGTATTGGGAGTTGTTGTGAAAGGAAATCTGATTGCAGGTCAAATGTATGAATTGGTGGGATACGGCGCGGATCCAAAAAAAGTGATAGTAAAGACCATTCAAAAACATGATAGAGACTTTAAAGTTGCATATCGTGGGGATCGTGTTGGTTTGGCACTCAAAGGGATAAAGCCGGAAGAAATCGACAGAGATAATCTATTGGTAACCATGAATACCTTCAAAGAAGAAACCAAAATAACGGCAGATTTCTTTCTCAGCAAATTTTATAAAATCCCCGAAGGAAAATTGATACCGGGAACGGGAAAACTTTACTTTGCGATGGCTGAGTTAAAAATGACACCTATGCGCATCGTTTCTGGTACAGAAATCGCACCGGGGACCAGCGGACAAGTGCAATTTGAATTCGAAAAAGCATTGGTGCATGATGGAAGCGGAATAACCGGTATTGTGTTTGAAATGGACCCGTTCAAAAACAAACTCAGAATTCTTGGAAATTTCAAGCAAAAAATATAAAATACAAAAAATCTCGCCTTTTTTTAGAATTCTATTAAACATGAAAAAAATATGGGAGTTAGGGGCAATCCCATCGAATATCCACGTTCTGTCCAAAGTGTGGATAAATAAATCCAGGTATTCTTTTTTTCCGTTTTAGGTTTATTTTTGAAATCGGGAAAAATTTATAATTTACATAGAAAAATACGTTGAAAAAATGCTTCAAAAAAAACGTTCAAGGTACGTGGGCATCCCCAACGAATATCCACGTGCTAGACAGAACATGGAATAGTGTGTAAAGGGAAACTTTTTTTCGGACTTTCTTTATGTTTAGTACCCCGAATCCGCGTATTATTTATAAAATAAGAATAAAATAAAAAATCAAGGTAGAATTCGCACACGATTCAAGCAAGATGTTAGAAGATAATCTTTTTGTTCTCTCTCAAGTATTTCCGTACCAATTCAAAGCCTAAGAATGCATAGAAAACCAATACGAGACAGATCACCCAATCATAGAAATCCAAAGCCATAAACCCCATTGGAATGTTAATAGAAGCCATGGTTTCTTGAGCTTCCACGGAATACATGATTCCAACTAAAATAATAATTGAAATTGGATACATCAAAAATTCCTTGAAGTATTTTATATCGCGGAAAGATTCGGACACCGGTTGATTCAATCGTCGGATTTGCATCGGCATAAAAAACCCTTCAAGCAAGAACAGAACAACGAATCCCATGGTTCTGGCCTTTTGTTGTGCATATCCAACATTCCAATCAATGTAATAGGACAAATTAAACGAAGATATCTTCACATAACCCAAAAACGGTAATAAATAGCCAAGGACTATGGCTGTTCCCATGAAGAACATCTGGAATACTATCAGAGAGAAGACCCGTCGATCAAGGATTTCTGCACTATCCCGGGGTTTTTCGTTCATAATCGTTCGGGAAGTTGTTCCGAATGTGAATCCCAACGCGGGGAAGAAATGTGCTGAGAGGTAAAGAAGGTTCAATTGCCAATAATCCCACATCGCAAAATACGGATCGGGATTCAAAGAACTCGAAAACAAGATAATTGCCTCCATAACCGAGACACACACAAAGAAATAGATGATACTGCGGATTTTCTCAAACAAGCCTCTCCCTTCTCTGATTCCCGTTACAATGGTGCTGAACGAATCATCAGTGATAACCATGTCCGCAGCTTCCTTGGCGACTTCAGTCCCTGAAATGCCCATTGCTAATCCGCAATCTGCCATTGAAAGGGCCAAGGCATCATTAACACCATCTCCAGTCATCGCGACCACTTGATTGCGATCTTGATATTTCGATATGATTTGTTCTTTATGCTCGGGAGTCACTCGGCCGAAGACCGATACTTTATAGAAACTTTCATCACTCAAATTCACGATGTCTTTGCCTTCGACGGCCATATCCATGTCCGGATTGAAAATTCCAATTTGCTGAGCGATCGCTTTTCCGGTGCTGATAGAATCTCCAGTGATCATGATCGGCTTGACACCAGCACTTCTGCATTGTTTGACTGCATCGAAGACATCATCCCGAGGGGGATCCAAGATAACAATCAACCCTAAGAAGACCATATTATTTTCCAACGCTACCCGAGAAGAACTATCTTCCAGTGTTGCGGGAATATCTCTCTTTGAGAGTTTACGATACGTAATCGACAATACTCGATACCCCTTATTCGCATATTGCTGCATCTTAGCCAATATCTCGTTTTTCATCGATTCTTCCATTGAAACTTCTGAGTCTTTCAAATACGCACTGCATAAGGGAAGAATCCATTCGGTCGCGCCTTTACAAAACAAATAATAAGAATCTTGCTCGGAATTGTCCTTGAATATTTTACTCATTCGCTTTACGCTTGAATCAAACGAAAATTCATGAACAAACGAATATTTATTTTGAATTTCGGATAAGATATCCGGATATTTTTGGGCTAAAACCTTAATCGCGGCTTCGGTGGGCAATCCAATCACGCTGTAATGAATCTTTTTAACAATCCGCGTAAATTTCACGGTATCTACGTCTTTTGTAGTTATTACTGCATTGTTATTCAGAAATCCTGAAGTAATAAGTAAATCAAGATCTTTCCTGCGACCAATGGGTTTATCTTTCCCCAACTCCATGATTTCACCATCCGGGATATATCCATTACCGGTCACTTGATAATCCGCTGTTGGTGTGGAAATATAATGAACAGTCATTTCATTTTTGGTAAGGGTTCCGGTTTTATCAGAACACACAACGGAGATGCGCCCTAAGGTTTCAGTTCTGGAAAGTTCACGCACGATTACTCCTTTCTGGGCCAATAACAAAACACCAGTCAGAAGAACGATGGTCGTCAACAAGGGAAGATTGATTGGCATAACCTTCATGCCGAGATCAATACTATCAATCATCGCCAACCGAAGGTTTTCTCCATTAAAAATACCGAGAGACTGCAATAAATAAATTTTATAGAAAATTGACAAGGTCAAAATGATTAAAACACCTATACCAAGGTAAATGGCAATATGATTCATCTTTTTTCGAAGCGGAATATCTCCGGTGGTTGATTCTTCAAGCCTTCGGGAAATTTTCCCAAGCTCGGTTTTCATTCCCACTTTTACCGCGACACCCATTCCGGTTCCCGATGTAATGAAGGTTCCTAAAAATAGCATGTTTTTTTGATCCTGCAAAGGCAAGACAACCCCGCTTTCGGAAGCAATACTCGCACCATCACGACTCTTCTTGACAGGCTCCGACTCTCCGGTAAGCGAAGATTCATCTGTATAAAGGTTCATAGATTTTATAATTCGACAATCTGCTGGAACTTTATCACCTTGTTTGAATAACACAAGATCTCCAACCACGATTTTTTCTGAAGGAATCTCCATTTGTATACCATTCCGGATCACCGTCGCATTTGCTTGACTGAGCTTTTGGAGGGCTTTCAATTGTTTTTCCGCTCGAATCTGTTGAATAATCGCAATCAAAGCGTTGGCACCGAGGATAATAAAAGTGGGCGTGGTTCGACGAACTTCACCCAAAAGCCACATCGCAAAAGCGCTGATTAAATAAATAATAATCAAAAGGTTAATAATTGGTGCAAAAAGCGCTTTCCAAATTGACTTCTTTTTCTTCTCGATGTAATTGCGACCATATTTATTCGCAGAGAGCGAAACTTGTTCTTGAGTCAACCCTTGGTCAATGTTTGAATTCAATTCCCCAAGAATTTGCTCATATGGCATGGTATAATATTGGATTTGTAGTTCTTCATGAGAATTCATATATGTGTGCAATAGGGCGAATTATGTTAAATATTTTTTCTCAGATCTTTGGGATCGAAATTAATATCAACATTCCTCTTTTATCTTCTGTTTAATCTTTGAAGAACTGGTTAGCGGGAAATCGGTGAACATCTCCCGAATCCTAATCACTCCAATATCACTTCGACCTCTCTTCTTCAGCCCCTCTGCCAACAATTCCTCATCAATCTCTTGATTAGGACCGATGATTATCATATTAATTCCCAAACCAAGCGCAAAATCCAAATACGCATCGCCTTTTTGCCCAACATAAGCCTCCTTAACCCATTTCAAAGATTTAATTACCGCCAACCGTTGAAGTTCCGGAATGACGGGTGCAGCCCCTTTAAATCGTTGAACATTCTCATCCGCTGCAACAATAACGATAACATCCCCATAACTCGATGCCTTTTCGAGAAGAAAGATGTGCCCGGGATGTAAAATATCAAACACACCCGTGACCAATACCCGTTTTTTATTGTTGTTGGAAATCATAAGAACACCCGCTATGTTGGCTTTTTTCATTCGTGAAATTGACCGGCAACCAATATCTGTTTTTTATTGTTGTTGGAACTCATTGGAACATTGAATAATTTTTTCCATGTTGCAAAATATCACCGCTAAGATTAAAACTGAATTTCGGAAAGAACGCCGCGTTCAACCCGGAATACCGACATTCTCTTGGCACCGAATTGGTTTTTCAAGAACGTATAGGCACTTGAAAGATCGATATTTTCACCGCAAGTAAACAAATCAAGCGCTGCAAATCGATATTCGGGCCATGTATGAACAGAAAAATGGCTTTCGCGAAGAAAAATGACACCGGTAAGCCCTTGAGGCGAAAATTCGTGAAAATGGGCATCCAAATATGCGATGTTGGCCATTTTAAGTGCAGAAAGCATAATTTCACGGATCTTCGAACCATCATTCAAGATTGCAAGATCGCATTCATAGAAATCAATAAGGGTATGAAAACCCAAATATCTCCGCGCGCTCATTCTCTTTTTCTATAAATACGCCTTTAAATTAATTTTTATTGCTTTCTTCATTTCTTCGTTCATGGGTTTTGCAAAAAGCAAACAGATTAAAGGGCCGAAAGTTCTTAGAATGGAAAAATTCTCAAACGAAGGGCCGATTGCGGAAGAATCCATTAAATTGATGCAGATGTGTATTCAAACCGACACCACGAATCCGCCCGGGAACGAAACAGTGCTTGCAAAAAAATTAAAAGAGTATTTCGATAAAGAGAAAATCCCCTTTCTTAAGACAGAACTCATCGAACCGCTCCCCAACCGGGGGAATCTCATTGTAACCGTAGAAGGGTCTGATCCTAACGGTAAAATATATGGCTTTGCATGCCATCTTGATGTCGTGCCAGCAGTTCCTTCATTGTGGAAGCATCATCCTTTCTCGGGAGATATCACCCAGGAAGCCCACGATCGCTTCATTTGGGGAAGAGGTGCCTTTGATATGAAAAATGTGGGAGTTTCTTTTTCAATCGCACTTCTAACGCTATTGAGAGAAGGATTTAGGCCCAAAAATACGATTCGTTTTATCTTTGAAGCCGATGAGGAAAACGGCGGACATAATGGGGCCAAAATCTTGGTGGATCAATACTGGGACAAAGTGAAATGCGATTATCTGATGACGGAAGGCGGAGGATTCGAAGTTCCGCTTAAGGGGTTGATTGCAATTCAAATAGGGGAAAAAGGAGTTGCACAAACATATATTCGGGCAAAAGGCGTAAGCGGACATGGATCTGCTCCGGATTCCTATGATAAATTTGCAATGTACAAGCTGGTGGAATTTCTCAACGAACTCAAGAAAATCAAACCGAATATTGACATCAATCAAGAATTCAAGTGGACGGTTAACGCGCTTCCGCTTCCGGGAATTGTAAAATTTCTTCTTAAAAGAAAAAGTTTATTGATACCATTAATAAAAATGGTGGAAAAACTCACAAAAATTCAACTATCAAAACTGATTATCCCGCTGGCATCTGATACCATTGCACCCACCGTTTTCAAAGCGGGACAAAAAGAAAACGTGATCAGCCCCAACGCAGAACTGATCTTGGATATTAGAATCTTGAATGGCCATACTCAACAAATGGTTTGGGAGTATATTAGAAATAAAATGAAGAAAAAAGTAATAAATCAAGTGGAATTCGAGAATTACGACTATAGAATTCCAACAACGACTCCACCCGGAACCGATTATTACAATTTGATTTATGAAACCTTACGAGAAATGAAACCGAATTCCAAACTTCTACCCATGATGAGCACCGGCTCAACGGACATGCGTTATTATCGATTAAAAGGAGTTCCGTGTTATGGGTTCCATTTGTTATTCAAAGATGAGGATCTGTCGCTCAAC
The DNA here is from genome assembly GCA_964623665.1 of uncultured archaeon. Classification (GTDB taxonomy): domain Archaea; phylum Asgardarchaeota; class Lokiarchaeia; order Sigyniarchaeales; family Promethearchaeaceae; genus CAZUTM01. Next base: position 2,531 of record CAZUTM010000086.1, on the reverse strand, counting down.
GAAATGGCATCGTTGCCGCATTCCGAAAATGAACGCATATCCGTTTCAAATTTAATGATACCCGCTGAATATTACTATAGATTTATGAGTAAACTTTGAAATGAACCATATTCATAGATCAAATGGTTTTTTTTCCTATTTTTCTTTATGGAAATATGGCGAAGAAAAGCATAATGATTGTTGGTTTCGGCCAACATGCCAGAGGATCTTGGCTGAGAAGTATTAAGAACCACCCCGATTGGCAACTAACCGGAATTGTAGATACCGATACCGAACTTCTCTCCCATGTTTCAGAGATGAAATTGGGGATCGAAGAAGATCAAGTCTATTGCAAATTGGATGAAGTGTGGAGGTTCGCAGAGAAACCGGACGCCATGGTGATCGCAACACCAATCAATACTCACCATGTGTTGGTTAAAGAGGCTCTTGACCATGGTGTTAATGTTATCTGTGAAAAGAATATGGCCTCTACAATCTATCAAGGCAAGCAAATGCTTCAAGCGGCTTTGGATCATCCGAATTTGGGCACGGCGCTAGGTGTTCAGAGAAGATATTCTTCTCAAATATGGACTCTAAAAAATTATTTAAGCGATCCGAAGAAAGAAATTGGAGATATCAATCTGATCCAATGGAATGATGCATTCAATTGGGGATTATATCGAGAGGGATGGCGACAATTCTTGACAGAGCTTTTTGCGGAAGATCAAATGATCCATTGGTTTGATTTGCTGCGTTATTCTACAGGCATGGATATTGTTCAAGTGTATATGGATTCGTTTATTCCTTGGGGAATAAACTGGCAAGGATCCAGCACCGTGTTCGCAAATCTGGCATTGGCTAAACCGGAAAATTATGGAGATAGACACAAATGGGTGTGGTGCAGATTTTACGGCGACTGGCAACGAAAAGGCCCGCGAGACGCTCACACAGAAACCAGAGAAATCTGCGGAACAAAAGGAAAATTGGTAATAGAAGGCCCATGGATTAAGACATATCTCTACACCGATGAGACCGGCAATAAATGGGAAGAAGATGGAATCATGCCCAAGGATAATATTTTAAATCTCGGAACAAAACTGGAGGGGCAAGGTATCATTCTCGAGCAAATGAAACGTTGTATCGACTCCAATGGAGAAAAGCAGCCGGATAATAACTTTCGCGATGTATTTAAATCGTTTGCCGCAGTCATGGCCGCAATTGATTCTTCAAGAACGGGGCAAGCAAAATATGTACCGGCGTATTGGAACGGCTTCAAAATTTAACACAAAAACATGCTCCAGAAAGGCTTATGATTCGAACACTCGCTCCAAATCAATAATTTTTTGCATTTTTTCATTTGCGGGTATCCCTATAAAAGGTATTTATTCAAAGAGAAATTACTCGAACCATGCAAACCATCCCACCATTCAAAAATAAACGCTATCTCTTCTTATTACTTGCTTTGATCATTATTATCAATTCAATTTCAGCGTCGATGCTCGCTTTAAACCCTGCAAAACCCGATCCATACCCTCGGCCAGAAAGTAGGTTTGGTGAAGTGCCCATTCAATTTGGGAACGATACCGAAGATCTCGGTTACATCGATGATTCACAAATTTCGCTTTATTGGTTTATTCACATTACCGATGTTCATTTAACGTCAGATGAAAATGATATGAATTTAGCCAATTTCAAAGCGTTTCTAAATTACTCATATTATAGAATTGCCCCGTTCACGGTAATAAACACGGGGGACTTAATTATGGGCCAAAGATCCGATTCTTATGTTGTTTTAAGCGAAAAAGTAATGAAAGAATGGTCGAATTACTTCGCTGCCGTGAATTCAAGCCCTTATGCGACTGATCCGAATCCCTATCGCTACTTGGAAACTCCCGGAAATCATGATAGAAATGCCGATTGGGGTGCACAAGTATATCTGAATTACACGCTTGCCGGTCGAAAGCATGGCTCCATTCAAACGTTTTTTTCGGCGAACTTCTCTCAAGGTACTGCCGCTTTTTCTATGCTCGATACCACACCATGGTCAGCAACTCCGGGGACTTTAGGTTCAGAAGGACATTTAGATCAAGCCGATTTGGATGAATACCACCGATTCTTGGAATTCAATAAGAACTCGCTTAATAAATTCACATTTTTCCATCACCCCGCCGTGGAAGCGTGCGGAATCGCACCAACGTCATTGTCTCCGCTGCCAAGAACCCTTCTTGGGTTGAATCGACAATACGGTGTCGATATTTCTTTCTTTGGACATTCGCATTTCGATTTTTTGGAAACATTTGGCCCATCGGCTCATATGATGGGTGATAAATTCAAAGATTCGGCAATATATTCCGTAACAAACACGGAAGAGAAAAATTTCTATCATTTGATCGCTGTTGACAATGGTGGCATCAATTACATTAACGTGCCGCTTTCGGCGGATCCCCAAATCATCATCACAAACCCGAGTAACCCGTTTTTCTTGACATCTCGAAATCCCTACCGAAGCACAAGAGGCGACGGAAACATTCGTGCACTCATATTTTCTAAAG
>CAZUTM010000085.1:0-19603 GCA_964623665.1 uncultured archaeon | reverse complement strand
TTGGTGGAAACGACCAAATTAATTGGAGATTTTGAACACAATATATTGAAATGCGATATATTTCCATTTGATGCGGTGTTTTCCGAATTGCATCATCAATTCGAGATAGTCTCAAAAAGTAGCTGTTGGAATCTCGATTCCGCCATGAAATCATTGAAATTAATAAAAAAAATCGGAGATCTACCGAACTCAAAAATATATTTTCCGCATCCTCTTTGCAAGGATTAAAGCAAACCAAACCCGAAGAGAAGAATAACCGCACCGATACTTATTAAGAGGAAGGCCAAGAATTGATAAAATACATCAAGAAAATTTCGATATGAGTTTCCGACATCGAGATCTTCGATTCTCTTGATTTGAATCCGCGGACCAGGCCCCCTTCGGAACCAGCCATAGACTCGAATTCTATGACCTATCAATTTCCCCGTTTTCAATATTCCGAAAAGGAAATTCACCAAGCCTATACCGAAATTGTAATCCACCAAGATAATACCATGATCATCTTTAAGCATCAAGTCCTCCGAATAAAATAAGCCAGGTACCCCTCTTCCGATGATAGTGGCTTCAATTATTGTTGGTTGAGGCCTAATGGGTGATACCTTAACGTTTCCGATGAGATCATCAACGTTCTGCGGGATAAATTTATTATTGTATTTCATCGAATTTTGAATCAACTGTGCGAATCCGGAGAATAAAAATGCGGATCCAATGATTTGAATAATCAGAAAAGGAATATTTTGTTCTGCAAAGAATGCAATTCCAATGTAGACAAATCCCAAAATTAATGCACCGAAAAATACCAGCTTGGGAAGGATTTGCATCAAAATATCAACAAAGAAATGCCCCCATAGAGATCCGGAAACTTGTTCCTTCACTACTCTTTCTGTTTGTGTTAAATCTATTGTAGGAGGAACTTTCAAAGTGTTGTAGCCAAAATATGAAAGTTCTTTGATTCTTTTGGCCGGCAGCGGATGTGTGGAGAATAATTCAAAATATTTGGCCCAAGGGTTGTGAAGATCCCAAGCAGCGGCTCTAACGATTCTCTCATTCTCTATTTTATTCGATGTACCCATTGATGAAGCAATAAAACCCGCTGCGGAGCTCGGATCGAAAATACCTAAGGCTTTCACCGATCGAACTTGAATGGCCGTATTCGAAATATTTGATCCATTTGTTGGATCTTTTTTGGGAAGGAGCCCATAAGCAATTTTAACCAATGCAGTCGATAAAGCATTTGGATTTTTCGTTTCTTGTGCCGAAAACTCGTCGGCATAATATTCACGAATCCTTGAAATTAAAAGCGAAAGAAGATATCCAATGATATAGAAAACATATGCCAAAATCGCAACGGCATATTTTACAAGCTCGGCCTTTCCGGAGTCTCTCCCCGAACTAATTCCTCGGGTTCTGATAAGGATATTAAAGAGAGTATAGAACACAACAGGGATCGCAGACACCAATGTCATTACAACGAAATCGTTATGCACAATATGCCCCATTTCATGTCCGACAACCGCTTTTTGTTCTTCTCTATCCAATAATTGTAGAATACCATCTGTTATTATTAATCGCGCTGAATTTTTGGTCCATCCAAAACAAAATGCATTCGGATTGGCATCATGAATGATTCCAAAGCGAGGCGTGTTGATTCCATATTTTTGGGAGACTTCAACTACGAAATTCGATAAATGCGGATGTTGCATCGATAATTCTTCATACGAGATCCAATCTATTGCGAAAATCCATTGAATTATAAATGGAGAGAAGAGATACTGCAACAGAATGGAACCGATCGAAAGAAATACAACAATATACCATTCCCAATTCATGTAAAACCCGATAATATAAAACAACGTGAAGAACATAAGCCCAAGAATAGAAATGGTAAATGTGCTTCTCATTCTCATTCCCATATTACTCAGTGTAGATTGGGAATCAAAGTAAATAATAGTTTTGCTTTCGTAATAGTTCGAGTTCTTTTTATAGTTGCGTATGGAAGAAATCATGAAAACAATATCACGGTGAAAAAATGAAAACGGCAGGACTAATGGAAAGTGTTTCAAAGTACCTTTCTGAGATCAAGAGCATTAAAGGTGTAGAAAATGCGGTTCTCACACAGCGTGATGGTAATCCTATCCATTCCGTAGGCGTTTGGCTTTCTCAAGATGAGGTATTCAAAGTAAGTGCTGCGAATTCTGCAATATATAACTGCGGGATCGAATTACATCCGAATAGTTTGAAGTATATCTTGATCGAAGGCCCGCGGGCAAAGATTTTTCTGGCACCATTAAAAAATACCGATAATGAAGCACTTGACCGGCTTGTGAAGGCACAGAATGTGGCCGGCTGTGATGATGAATTTTATATTTCAATCACCACTCAACCGACAATAAATTTGGGCGGAATATTTCTCAAGACAAGAGATGCATTAATTGAGATCAAAAAAGCATTGGTGATGAGCGGAGAATCGTTCAAACCGCCGTTGAGAAAATATTCTAAACAAGAACTTGAAGAAATGATGAACTCGTTTAATTTAAAGCAAGATTTAGAGACTTCACAAGTATTATCCTTTGATAATTTAAGTTTGGATCAAGAATCGGCTCAAGAGTTGGATAAAACCTTAGAACTTTTATCAGTGAAAATAGATGATCTGAATCGAGCGTTCTTAACGGTGGAGGGAGGGTTTATTGCGGCACAACTTCAAAAGAATAATTTTATTGCTCAACCCAAACTTGATAGCGAAGCAACCATGTCTTATTCCCTCCTTTCAACCGCTGATCAATGCTCATGGTATCTCAAAAAGATGCAAGTGTCAAGCATATTGTTGGAATGTAAAGATTCATTCCAATTTATCAATAGGGTCGGAACCGGAATTTTATCCATCAACATAAATAAAGGATCACAAAAATTAGGGTTGCTTAGAATGATTCTCCCAAAATTCATTAGCAAGTTCGAGGAGATCTTGAAAGCGGCTCAATCAAAATCAAAAGAAAAACCAGTTTTGGATATGAAAGCAATATTCAACCAATTGGTAATTCAATAATTTTTTCAATGCACACAGGTGATAAATAAATGCAATTAATGAAAATGATGGAAACGGCAGATTCTGCGGATATTGCCTTGATTTTAAGATGTCTGCTTGATCGGGTGCCAATTTTAATCATCGGCAAAGAAGCCGCTGAAGTTGATGAATTAATAAATGACTTAGCATCATTTATCTCGTTCCGGAATGAGGTTCTCTTCTATACCGATTTCGTTTCAAACGATGAATATATGGATATAACGAGCAACGAAGAAAATGATTACGAGATTTCACGAAGTGTGTTCCTCTCTCATTGCGCTGCAACAAAAATTGCGGTTAGAGAAATACATTCTTTTAAATCATGGATTTTAGGAACGACTCAAAACTATGTCTACGATGAAGATGCTAACGAAATAAAACAGCATTTATACGAGAAACACCCCTTCTTTTTGACCGTTAAGGTCTTTCCGAATGTAATTGAAATCAATATGGAAGGAAAACAATTTCCAAAAATTGATTTATCCTTTGAAAAATGGCTTTACAAGCAAGCGATAAACGGAACGGAAGATTCAATCGAAAGAATGAAACGGGTGTTAGCCAAAAAAGTGAAATTAAATTCTATAACCCAAGAACAGCTTCGTTCTTTAATCGACTTTGAAATGGAAGAATTGGAACTCAAACGAAACATCTTCAAAAAGGAATTATTGGCGTTCTATCAAGCGTGTAAGAGAGCCTCGTTTATTCTGAACAGAATGGTTATGCTTCAACAAATGGATATGCCCGCAACGATAGCGGAAAAAACGCTATTAGGGACAATTTCCTATGAACAAGCGCCAGTGCAAAGAATTCTTGAATTCATTTTCAATGAATGGGGCCAATCTTATCCAGATATCCTAAAATCCGGAAGATCATCAAATTTTGGAGATCTGATCGAAAGTATGTGGGGGTAATTCAAAATGATTATAAACTACAATCAAAAAATTATTCAAGTGAAATTGGTATATTATGGACCTGCAATGTCGGGTAAAACCACCAGTTTGAAATATCTGTTTAAGAAGTTCAATAAAACAGAAGAATTGACTTCAATCGATACCACAACAGGTCGAACCCTTTTCTTCGATTTCGGTTCCTTGAACTTTAAGGGTTCCGATTGGACCATCAAAATCTTAATGTATTCAGCAACCGGACAAGATTTCTATGCAAGTACGAGGCCTTCAACATTAACCGGGGCAGATGGAATCATCTTTGTTGCGGATTCGAATGGTGAGCTCATGAATGATAACATTCAATCATGGAACGAATTAAAAGGCTTCTTCAAGGAATTTACCAAGGTTCCAATTGTGATTTGCTTGAATAAGCAGGATCTTCCGAATCCCATTTCTGAAGAGCATTTGAAACAAGCAATTCAATTAAACGAATTAGAAAACTTTAAAATCTTCAAGACAATTGCAACAGAAGGCAATGGGATCATGGATTCATTTAAAACTATGCTTGGATTCATTTTTAAAGGTATTCCAATCTCTGTTTAAACGATATTCATTTTTTTCATCTTTCTTATATGATTTTGGCCCTTGAATTTTATTTCATGAGTATACATTAAAAAAAAATAAGGGAAATGGGCAGTCACGCAGAATATCCACGTGCTAAACAGAACGTGGAAAACTCTGTTAACGGGCACTTTTTTTCGGGGTTTTTTTTATGTTTATCCACACGCGGCGTATAGATAATGCGTTAAATTCGTTAAAAGAAACCATAGAAAAAGAGAGATAAATTCAAGGGGATTATAGCAATTATACTTTTTTCCGATTCGCCCCGAGGGATTGAAAATACGAAAATATTTTATTTCCAAACCACTTTCCGGAAAAAAAGGAAAATTACGTTGAACATTTGCTCGAAGTCATTACTATAACAGCGTCGGTAAATAGGTAATATTCTTCATTCTCATCAAGGTTTAAGATTTTTATTTTCTCTAAATCGCCTTCCCCAGCAAATTCAAGGATTTGCGATTGATATAACACTTTAATCTTTGAATCATGAATCTTTTTTCGAGTTTCTTCATCGATATTCAAGTCTTTTGCTTTGGTTATAATAACAACTCGTTCGGTAAGCGATTTAAGATTCAAGGCCATTTCAATGGCTTCAGAATGCTGTTCGATTATAATGATTCTTTGATCTTTAAATTTTGACAGATCTAAAGGATCCATATAGACTCCTTTATCAAGGTATTGATGTAGTCCGGCTATTGATTTGTCTTCATGGGTACCCACCGCTTCAGAAATTTTTACTTGAATCTCGCTTGGTTTGTTTTTTCGATCTTGTTTTTCTCTCCATGCTTTTATTGCAGCGTGGAGCGCATCTGCCGCGAGATTTGAGCAATGCATCTTAATCGGAGGTAATCCGTCCAATTCATCGGCAACATCTTTCCTTGTAACTTTCATGGCTTCATCAAGGGTTTTTCCTTTCACGAGTTCTGTGATCATCGAGCTTGTTGCAATAGCAGAACCGCAGCCGAATGTTTGAAATTTTATGTCATCAATGCGATCATCTTTGACTCTTATAGAAATTTCCATCAAATCTCCACATACGGGATTCCCTACTCGACCCACAGCTACATCTTCGCCTTCTAACTGCCCTACATTCCTTGGGTTTTTGAAATGATCCATTACCTTTTCTGAATACTGCGTAGATTTCATAATATCACCTCATTGGTATATTGGAAAAAATTCATTCTTTATATAATGGAGAGAGTTTTCTCAGTCGTTCCACTATCCCGGGTGTCGCATCAATAGCGGCTTTAACATCTTCTTGTGTGGTATATCGACCAACGGTTAATTCCAAAGAGCCATGGGCCTCCTCATGTAATAACCCGCATGCAATCAATGTATGAGAAGGTTCGAGCGTTTTAGAACTGCACGCCGAACCAGTAGATACCGCTATTCCGAGATCTTTGAAAGATAATAAGATTGACTCTCCTTCAATCCCCTCGAATCGAAAATGAGCATTATTCGCAAGTCGATCTGTTGGATGCCCGTTTAGATACGATTTTGGAATTTTAAGGATTTCTCGGATCAGCTCATCTCGAAATATTTTAAATCTTTCAACATCTTGTTGCCATTCAATTTTTATCAGTTCTGCCGCTTTAGCGAATCCAACGATACCTGGCACATTTTCCGAGCCGGATCTCAATCCTTCTTCTTGACCGCCTCCGATGATTAACGGATTAATCTTGATACCCTTGCGCACGTATAAAGCGCCAACACCTTTTGGCCCGTAAATATCATTTGATGATAAGGACATTAAATCAACCTTGATTTTTTGTACATCAAGATCGAGCAGACCTTCGGCCGCAACCGCATCCGAGTGCAATGCAATTTTTCGTTCGGAAGTGATTTCAGCAATCTTATCTATAGGTTGGATGGTTCCGATTTCGTTATTTGCGAGTTGGACCGATACCATGATGGTTTTATCCGTAATTTTCTGTTCGAGTTTGTTAATTTTAACTTTTCCGTATTGATCTAAAGGAATGAAGGAGATGACAAAGCCTTGTTTCTGTAAATATTTCGCAATATTATGGATCGATATGTGCTCCGATTCTCCGATAATAATATGATTGCCTTTGTTCAAGTTGCGCATAGCATAACCAATAAGGGCGAGATTATTAGACTCTGTTGCACTTGAAGTAAATATTATTTCCGATTTATCTGCACCGACATAATCCGCAACTTTTACCCTGCTTACATCCAGTGCTTTGGTTCCTTCATCTCCCACCGCATGAAGCGCGGAAGGATTTCCGAATTTTTCGGTAAAATAGGGCATCATTGCATCCACAACGCGAGGATCAACCGGCTTTGCCGACTGGTAATCAAAATAAATGATTTTTTTCTTCATGATTATTCCCCCAAAAGATTTTTAGAAAAAGCATTTAAAACCACATTGTCGCATCTGCGTCTAAAGCAAGATCATTAAGCGTTGCAGCACCAACAATTTTCAAGCCGGGAATCAATTCCACTTTTTCCCACCCCAACATCTGCTTGGAAGCTTCGCACACATAGACCGGGATCCCCGAGTCTAAGGTTTTTTTCAATAATTCGGCAAAACTCGGAAATGACCCCAATTTTATCTTCTCAGCAACATCCGGTTTCAAAACCCGTAATGCTTGGCCAAGATAATAGATTTCTGCTTTAATATCCATTGCAAGCGCACTTTGGGCTAATACCAAAGGACTATATTGACGCTCCGGATTGTCCGAAGTCTGAACGTACAAGATTTTCTTCTTCTCCATTCGTTTTTCACCTCCCTTTTGAGTTATCATGTTTTTTTAATTAGAAAATGGAATTGCCCATTCACTTTTTCAAATAAAACAAGTTCGTTCCCTGTTCTTTTCGCAAACCGCTTTATATCTTCTTCCGCAGCGGGGTCATCGGCAAATAATTCCAAAATTTGGCCCGGATTCATCTCATCCAATTTTCTTCTGGTTTGAAACAAAGGCTCGGGGCAATAAAGCCCCACACAATCAAGAATCACATCGGCTTTCTCCATCTTCCTCACCTTAAACAATCAAAAATTGCTGACAACTAAGAAAAAGCAAAATTAAATAACGAAATCGGCTAAATCGGCACTTTCTTTATAAAAGGGATAGAACAATAATTTTTATAAAAATAAAACATCCCAAGAATGCACCGATAAAAAATAACAGCCGCGATAATGAAGACAATGAAATATCCCCAGCGAAAAAATACTCATAATATGAATCCAAATAATACATGCTGAGCTGACTCATAATCACTAAGAATATTAAAAAACTTATAAGAAAAAAGGCAAACAGAAATGAAACGGTGATTATATCATTTAAAACAATGGAATAGATGAAGATAACCAACCAAAGGATTGAAAGGATTGAAATCATCAATAAATATTCGTTTTGAGTTATCATTTTTCATCATCTCCACATATTAAAAAAACGAAAGCCCCTTCGAAGCAACCATTAAAATTAGAGAAGTAATGATGAGAGTAAATATAAAAATCAATTCGGAAATAAAAATCATCTTTCTTTTCGAACTTAAGCCGAATATCTCTGAAAATATTGACACTACTTGAAAAATCATAATAATTTGGCTTAAGAGATAAATCATTAATTCGGATAAAGAGATTTCCGTGATAATCCCTAAAAAATTCCCATTGCTCCCATAATCCATTGATAATTTAGCGAAGAACAAAAACACCGTGCATAAAAATCCAAGAATCATTGGCAAGATATATGAAAATAGAGACGCCTTGATTTTTTCCGCATTAAATATGACCGCCCTCTCGTTTTGCAAGGCTAAATGCTTTTCAACGAGGGATAAGATATCCAACATTATTTCGGACACATTTTGCGAATTATAGTCCAATAAAACTGGTAAATTTTGGAGGAGAATTTTCGACCGAATGTATTTTATCTCGTTTACTAACATTTTAAAAAACATCTTGTAATCAACTGAATATTTCTTCAATTTGGATACCAAGTCTGTATAAGTTGGGGAAAACGACTCAATCCCTTCATCGACGGAAATAATTATCGCCTTTTCCGGAGGATATCTTTTCAAATTAAATGATAATTGTCGATAAAACGCTAGAACTTTTTCAAATTCCGCTCTTTCCTCGCCAGAAGAATGTACTGTAGTCCCTATCAAGAGATCGTTATCCTTTAATAATTTTTTTTTTATGATGTGGAGAATCAAGCCATAAAATGGAATAGATAAGAATAATGTAAGCCCATCGATTTGTCCTAATATCATCATAAAACCTAATCCCAGAGGGAAAAATATTCCTATGAAAAACATGATACTAAGCCTTGTTTCCAATCCTTTAGAGAATGTCTGATATTCCAATTCGTTAATGCTTGTTTGATTGAATTGGAGATAGCGGGGGTCTGCGATGTACAACACAAGATTCGAAAAGAAATCGCGCATCTTGGTAGATGAAAGTTGAATGTTATTTAATGCATGTTCAACATCTTCTCCTTTAACGATACTTTTCTTCACCTCCTTTAGAGGTTCTGAAAGATCCGGATACGACTCTTCCAAGAGATCAACTAAATTTAAAATCGGATCCTCTTGGGAGATATTTAATTTCAAAACCAAATCGACATCCATTATGATAAAATACAACAACGAATCTAATCGTATTATTTTTACTTCTATTTTATCGATCGGATAACCGGATAAAAGATGATACCCGTAAAGACCTAAAAGTAATAAAAGCCCTGAAGCAGTAACACTGATATTAAAGAAACGAATTAATATAAAAGCGATTATAAAATAAACGAGCATGAGTAGTTTTGCAGTCTGTTTCAATTGTTCAAGAGAGATTCCATAGTCCTTCTCGAATTGCCTTTCCGAAATAGATTTTGACCCTTTTTTTTCTTGTATGACAGATTTGGGAACCAGAATCGAACTGAGTTTAACGAATAATCCAAAGAGTTTCTCCATATTTCAGACCTCCGAAAATATTATATTTACACCATCGGCAATCCGGTTTTTCGTTATGATTATCGAATTAAAGTCGGATGAGTAATTCCCTTCGAAAAATATGCGGAACGAATATTTAAGTTCATAATTGATGGGAAGCATGCTACTAGAATTTTTAATTGAAATCTTAACATTCAATATCGAAAATCGTTGGTTAGAAGACAATATCAACCCGAAAACGATTTCAGAATCGTTATTAAGATCGGTCATATCCAAAATAACCCTCGGGAAAGTTTCATCTTTAACATTAGTGATGGATTTATCCAATTGTTCGATAAATGAATCATATTTTTTCCGATCGATTGGTTCTTTATTCATTTCAAGGGTTTGAAAGAATGGAGTAAAAAGAGACCCTAATAAACCGGTAAAGATAATCAGACCGAATCCAATAAGCAATGCACGTTCAACCACTTCACTCATTTTATTCACCTATTTCATATTTCAATTATTTTTTTCACATCCATCAATCACTATGGGGATATTCTTAAGCGCTAATTTTCCATGCTTCTTAGGACTTGATAAAGGATTAAAAGAACACTCTTGAATATCTGGTAAATCGAGATTCGATCGTAAAGTATAATCCACCTTTTCAAAGAAAGCAATTAAATCATCAATATCTTGATTTAAATATTCGCTCGAATCTGCAAAATGAGCAAAATATCTAATGTAATTTTCGATCTCAAAAGTATAACGAGAATCGCTTAAGGCTTCAATTGAAGCGATTTGCCTAAATGCTTTGGAATTTTGAAACGACTCATTTTTGATCCAATCGCCCTTAAACGGATCATATTTGTAGAACTCGCGTATTATTAATTCGGGTTCAAGATATTCTAATTCATAGATACCGGTAACAAATCTTCGATTCTCATGCTTCTTCATGGTTATAATGAGCCCGAGATCGTTGAAACATAGCTTTGGAATCCCAAAATGAATTTCCCACCTCGTGATCGTAGAATAGATATCAAAACCATGGCTTGTTTGCAATCCTTTTAAACCGGCACTTAGACAATGAAACATCGCTTCGCATTCTTCTTTCGTTAAAATCTCACCGAGATAAACGAAATCGGGGGATCTATGCAACAATTTCTTGATTTGCGCCGCCTTTGTCTGTTCTGGATTTTCTGCGCCTCCGGAAATCACATATTTCAATTGGTGAAGATTATAAGATCTATGATCCAAACTTTCCAATACATCTTCCAAATAGATCTTGCGAAAATGAGTCGGAACCAACAGATCCAATGCATTGATAAGCGTTGTTTTTCCAGAATCGGTTTCTCCGATAACCGTAATATTGATTCTTCTTCGTAGACAAAAATATAAAAATGCTGCAATCTCTTTGGTAATGGTATTGTTTATTATGAGATCTATGAGTGTAAAGGTTCTTTTATTGATTTTTCTGATATCCAAACATAAATTTTCGTAATGAATGGGCGCAATATCGATGGAAAACCTGCAATGAAAAAATTTATTCTTTATTACATAAACGATACTACTGTGGCCTTTATCCAAACGTTCGCGGCTTTCCAAGCGAATGTGAGTTTTCAAAGAATTTATAGATTCTAAATTTAATCTAATAGCGGTTCGACATCTCCCATATTTTTGGTGGTTCAAATATACACTATCCCCCACGGAGTCCAAAAAGATCTCCTCAATATAATTATCAATCAAAAGCGGAAAAATCTCATCTATTTTTACATAATGAGTCGATAAAAACCGCACAATTTTTCTTTTTAATATCCCATCCGCAATATTCATCGACATAGTGATTAACTGCGAAATCTCTTTTTCAAGGACCTCGATAACTTCTCCTAATTCATGTTGTTGAAAGAAATTTAGCTTATCAAGCGACACAAAAATGGAAGGTCGAATATTATTCACAATTTCCCATTCCGCCTCTGAGAACATGGATCTCAATTGGTAAAATTTTTCATATTTGTAAGGGATGGTATAGATCTCTACCTCGTAAAGATTGTCCGGCTTAATTGTATAATTTTCAATCAATTCTTTGTTTTCGCAAAATATACTATCCATATCTTGGGTTCGATTTTGTTTTTGGTCGTTTAATTCTTTTATCGGTGACGACCCAAAGAATACACCCAATAATGATTCTTGAGCAGAATTCGATTCACCATTAGAGTTCGACACAATTCCGAGAGCCTCTTGAAGCATTTCCATATTGTTTTTTAATTCCATCAAAAAGGGATTGAGATTTTTTACGCACGCATTACACTTCCGATTGACGCGCAAATTCATACCATTTAAAAGATTGAAGGCCCCCAAGCTCAAAAATCTAAGATTATCATGAGAATCGAATGCCGCTTTAGCTTTATTCACCACCTCAGGGAGAATACAATAATTTTCTACCCCTAAACAACGTTTATTTATCTTGTTGTAGAATTTCTTGGTTAAATTGTTAATATTTTTAAGAAATAGCTTGATTGCGAGGAGTTTGGAAATATCATCTGCCGGGATTTTAAATATCCCATTTATTTCAATTGTTTTAGGCGCTTTCCGAAAATTCTGGAGCCGATTTAATAAACAAACAAAGCAAGACTGCTCTTTTTTGTAATCACCGCGCGATTTTATATTAAGAGAACACAACGAGCAATTGACCAATAGCAGTTCTTGGCCCGCCTCTGCATCTATAGGAGATTCTTCGGTTTTCGAAAACACCATACTTTCTTTTCCATAAAGAACAATTTAAAACCCAAGAAATTAGCAGATGCAGCGGAATTTATAAACAAAAATTCGGATTTTTGTATCGAAGTTGGTGAAGAATATGAACCGAACTACAGATTTGTTTAGCGAAAAAATAAATAAAGTAAGCGCATATTTGAAACTAAGGAGAAATATTCGAAAAAATGAGCGCGCTGGAAGTGTCGTGGAATATGCCCTAATTTTAGGGTTTGCACTATTACTCTTCATCGTAATTGTCGGAATCGTTCTTTCAATTGTGGAATGGACGGACACGAACTTTCAAAGCTTGATTTCGAATATCTAAATAACTGGGTAGAGATTATGAGTCAATCGGATGGGGACTGCGAAGATTTACACGATTTGATAAAAAAAATTGCTGAGGAAATTAACAAAGAGAGAGGCACCACAGGCGCGGTATTTTACTCGGATATCATCAATTACACAACCCGGCATCAAGACCGATTTAAGAAATATGCTGAAATCGTGCGATATTGTTTAGAATCTCTTAAAAATGGATCCTTTGAAATATAAACTTTTTTCTTCTTCTTATTGAAAGGAAGCCATTTATATGGAATTTCATAAGAATTTACACAATCCATTTATAAAGAAAGTGCGTAATTTAATATGAAAAGCCATACATTTCAAGAGATCTCAAAAAATCAAAGAGAACTCAAAGAGTTCGCGCATTTTATTCTTCCGAGGAATTTTTATATTTTATTATTGAACAAAGAATGACTTTTCAACGGATCATGAATTCTTCGGAGTGGTCATCCGAATTAAATGTGCTTTTGAATTGATCAAATATGCAATTGGTGGTGCGAAAATGGATGAAAATTTTCTCGAAATGCAATATAGCAAACCGATTCTGTTTCAAGATGAGAATGTATTTGAGATTTCCTATATACCGGCTAAAATTAAGCATAGAAATGCCGAATTGATGCTATTATCCAATATATTTATCCGACTCATCGAAAAACCATTCGAAGTATCGAAAAAGGTGTTGATTGAAGGGCCTATCGGGATAGGAAAAACGCTAGTTAGCCAAAAATTTAAATCCATGCTTGAAGAATCGGTTCAAAGAAGAAATCTCAACGTAAAATGCATCTCCATAAATTGCAGAGAAGAAAAAACATCCTACAAAGCGATGCGCAGTATTATGGCAAAATTGAATCAAGCGGTTCCGGAGAGAGGGTTATCGCCCGAAGAATTATTCGGTCGCTTCAAAGAGTATCTTAAATCCACTGAAACATATGTTTTGCTTATCATGGATGAACTTGATCATCTCATTCAGCAAAATTTTGAATTGATCTACTCGTTGACCCGATTTAATGATTCGGATTTTTCCGAAAAGCAATATATTTCTCTTATTGGAATTGTGCGCAACGTTGCGCTTTTGAAAAACCTGGATAACTCCACGCTTTCTTCACTTCAAGGAAATATCATTACGTTAGCAAAGTATACCGAAGATCAGATAAGAGAAATTTTGAATGATAGAATTGCGTTGGGTTTCAAAGTGGGTGTGATTTCTGAAGATTTGGTTGATTCGGTTATCGAAAACATTAGAAACAGCGGAGATATTCGAACCGGCCTCAATATCTTAAAAAATGCAGGAAAAATTGCAGAATATCACAATGAGAAGGAAATTAAAATCACGCATATCAGAGAAGCCATGAAGAACATCATTCCCAACGTTCAAGATGACTTTTTAAGTTCATTGGAATTTAATGAATTGATTTGGGCGAAATCTATCGTTGATGCATTGGAAGGATTGAATGTTAAGGGCGTTGGAATTCATGATATTAAGAAATTTTATGAAACACTATGCAAAAAATTTGGAATTAAACCGCGAGCAAACACCCAATTATGGGAGTATTGCCAGAAACTCAAACAAATAGGATTAATATCTATCAAAGTAGTGAATAAAAATCCTAAGGGGAGAGCATCCCTTATCTCAATTGATAATATCCCATTGAACACATTGGATGAAAAATTGCTCACAATCATAATTAGAAAACAATCTATGGAGGAATGAATATGGAAGAGCCGATGATAATAAACAAATTTCCTGATTTTGAAGAGGTCTTCTCCTCAAAGGGTCGATCGAAAATATTAAAACTCTTGTGTCGGCATGGAGAGCTGAATATCTCGTATATCATGAAGGAAACGAAAATGAATCATGCAAGCGTCGTGGAACATCTCGAATATTTTGTTCAGATCGGGTTAATTCAAGAAAAAATATTCGGAAGAATCAAAATTTATCGCTATTGTATCGAAAACCCAAAAGCGAGAGCATTACAAAGACTTATCGAGTTTTGGGAGCAATAAACAGACAATTTCTTTTTTTTCTCTAAATTAATTAAACACAAAAACGTATTAAGCGAACATTTTGTTCAATCAAGCGAAATTGATTCCGAAGATTGGTGTATTTTAAATTAACTCTTCCGGAATAGAGTGCATGTATTTAAAAAAATTCGAGGCGATACTCAACTCTTTCGGGTTTCAAAGCGAAACCATCGAATTAATTTTGGAGATTATCTCTCAACCTGTTTTTCAAGAAAAAATCAAAGAATTCAATGATCAATTCGATTACTACATTTCTTTATTTGGAGAGATGCATGCAAGCTACGAAAATTTCAAGGAATTTTCGAATCTTATAGATAATATATATTCAGAATTATGTTCCACCGATGTAGTGAGTGTTCCGACTACCCATGGTTTTAAAATAGTTGGAATAATCGATGGGATTCAAAAAGTAATCGCCAATGGCTAAATCGATTAAATTTCTTTGTTTTTTCTTTATTAAAAAATTGAGAAGCAGTAAAATGAAGAATAATATTTTCAAAAATAGGCCGAATTCGAAAAAAAGGCAGTTGTTATTCCCAAAATTAGGTTCATCATTGTATAAAGCCGGATCGGAGAAAAATTGGTTTAATAATTTTCACGAAATGATCTCTCAACGAATATTCCGCCACATTTGCAGAATCCGAAACCATTTTTTGAGTCAGAATTACTCGATTTCCATATTTTCTTGCAATCAACCGATCGGCGGCATATATTAATGCAGATGCTAAAATAATAGGATTTCTGCCGATATAGAGCTTGGAAGGGAGTTTTGAAATGATGTATTCAATCGTTTTCATTAACTCCAATCGATAATCTTCGATATCTTCACATGATTCGGTCTTGAATTTTTCAACGAATTCCTTATTCTCCAAAAGACTTTCGATTAATTTGGGAATGAACCGGTTCGGATTTACAGGCGCAAGATCTAAGTTAAAATATTTTCCGTATCGGACTCTTGAGCGAAGAATCAATCTTGGAGTTATATGGTGGCCCAATTGATTGAATATTTCCGAGATATCATTGATTCCTATCGGATCCTTGTTTGTTTCGCTTCGTGAACACATAAAAATGCATAAAGCCAATACGCACACATTATTCTTTACCTTCCCTTCATTTTTCAAGATTTTTTTATAGAAATAGGCCGTATCATCGACAACATGTTTATTCAATCGAAGATAACAAGAAACCCGGTTAAGAATCGAAAGAATTCTTGCTTCTGTCTCATTAAATTTCGTTTTTGTAGGTCGGTCGTAGTATCGAATTAACCGCTTGAATTTCTTTTGCACTTCAGGGTGAAGCGGTTGGTTCTTTATATCGCGCATTATAGATCGATTATTATATCCAATATCTGAGCCTTGCTCCGAAGCATAATTTATTTGCTTTCCGATTGAATGAAATACTATAGATCCGGTTTTATTTTGATTACTTATAAGAGGCATGTTGCTATCCAATTGGAAATCAGAATATACAATTCCGCAATCGGCGCAAGTCTTTTCAAACCCGCTTGCAACGATAGTTCCCCCGCATTCCGCGCACTTTTCTAATTTTTCGAAAACTGAAGAATTCCAATTAGAATTTTTGTTTTTCAAAGGATTTTGTTCCATACCATCATAACGGAACATCCTTTTAATTTGGTTTTTGTAAACGAAAGATAAAATAAAAGATACAAAAGATCCGACCAAATAAATCTTAGATTCTAATAGATAGAGGTCACCGAAAGTGATAGGACGGACTCGAATTATTCATTGAAAATCATATTTTTATTCATAACTACATGATTCTCGGACCGCAAACCCACCATATTCTTCTTTTTATTCTCTGCTTTTGCACCAATATTGCTTCTTTTCTCTTTTATCTTGGATTCTATTGAAGTTATTACATTCGATTTTGAAAAACTTATTAAAGAAACCGAAGGCATTTTCTTTGATATAATGGATTCTATACACGATCTTGTAAATTCATTATATGGCTCTTGCGTAAATAGAATTATTTTGTATTTCAAAAGCGATTTGATCAATTCTTTTTTAAGCATCAAAGCCGTATCATTTGAAACAAAGAGGAATAATGATTGAACTTCCGGTAATATCAAGATATAATATGATTGAAACGAGAGAGTAATCCCTTGGTTTTTAAACTTGGATAATAAATCATCTTTTAGCAATAGAAATCCCTGTTCCGGAGATTTTTCAACCCGACGATTCACTGTTGCCAAACAATCATTATCGGGTCTCGATTGAACTGCAGGTTTAGTGGGTTCGGGAAGACTCAAATCTTCTTCAAAGAAACTATATTCCTCGGCACTAACGGTAATTTGATTAATGGAATCATCCGCAGAGGGAATAATATCATCCATTTGAGAGACGATCGAATGAGATGCAATCTTGGGTGGTAGCGCAGTTTTAGAGATGGATTCGACTTTCACGGGGTCTAGGGTTGTATTCCATTGAATATTCACGTTCTTCTTAGGAACATCAGGCACGGGTGGAATCGACAATTTCTCGAATTCTTTATCCCATTCTTTTTTAATGATAACCGATTCGGGGGCTATTGTGAGCGAATTACTCTCCATTTTCTTCGATAATTTGAAAGATCTCTTGGTATTGAATTCCAACTGCGCATGTAGCAAATAATTCTCGAAATCGAAAGTGAATAACGAATTGTAAATGCTTTTCAATTTATGAATCTCCTTCATTTGCAGTTCGTACGAATGGAGGGATTGCTCCACCGGTAGCCTTGCAATGATGTTGAGCAGATCATACACGGTGAGTGAATTGAAGCATAAATCACGATTTATTGAAATATTTTTTCTGATAAGGTCATTTCTCAAGATCTGTTGATTTAATGTTTGTTCTCCGGTGATTATCATTACGGAAAAGACCATTGCTTTTTTCTTTTTCTCAAGGATAATCATTAATCGAAAATAATTGGTGATTACCTTTAAAACTTCAAATAATTTGTAGAATTCCTTGCTTTCCAAGAAATGCTGGATGGATTTTGGCGAGATTACGCTGAAATGAAATTCATCAAAGCTATTATACGAATTAATGCCGAGACACAAATCTGATTCATTAAACAGAAATTGCTCGCTCTTCTTTTGAATTGAAAGAATATCATTTCTTTGCTGCTTGAGAACATCAAACTTTTTGAACTCGATCTGACCCAAAACGTTCGTAAACAACTGTAAAGCGGTTGGATTGGCAGCAATCAATTTTCCGTTTTCATCAACATCATACACAAAATATCCGTTGATAAATTCCGCTTTCCGGTTCCAATCATTCACATTTTCTCCACGAATAAAGAAAACAATATCATATAAATATGGAATCGAATTACCTAACTCTATCGAGATACGATCATTTTCTTCCAATAATTCCGCGATTTTTTGAAGCTTTTCGGCTACATCTCTAACTTTATTCCCAGAAAAAAACAGAAATCCATCTTGGGAACTCTTAAGATCTCCTTTCTTTGTAATGATAATATGGTTATCAACCAATAATTGAGTCAAATTCAGTTTTGCCGAAAGTTTCATGATCGCTTCTCTATCTAAAAAAAACAATTTAAAGTCCGTTATTTGGTGAAATTCTCACCACACGGTGTTTAAATTGATAAATATAGAAATATGTGCATGGATTCACATCAATTAACGTTTTTCGGGCAGAAAATCGGGTTTATTATCATCTCAAATTCTAAAACGGATCCGAACCTGATAATTAAATGCTTGAAAAAAAAGGCCGATGGCACGTGGGAAAAGCCATCCAATAAAGAAGGTAAAGTGGTCAAATTGAACATTCGGGAAATCATACATATTCAAGGTGTCTTGAAAAACCAAATCCCGAATTTTAATTCGTTCCATACATTCAACGAAATTAAAACACCGATAAAGGTGGAATGGGATCAATTGGATAAGAATCTGCTTTGGCTGAATTTCGGGGATTACCGAAGGGCAATAAACTATCCGGAAACCGAATTGTTCAAATTATTCTTGGATCATGTGATTCAAGAGAAGATTGAATTCGCAACATCGGGAAAAATAGGAAATACTGAACAAGAAGGTGTTGATGGACCCGCTATTGAAGCGATTTCTGATGATTCGAGCGTTGAAGCACCGGTTCGACCTCAAAATAAAGGAAACAATTCTAATTCCAATCAAGCCATGGTTAAAACACCCATTGTGCAATCAGTCCAACCGACGATTAAGAATGTATCCACTCAGGGATCTCCCCAGACCCAAAATATAAAACCACAGAGCGTTGTACAAAACTACAATGAAAACGTATCACAACAAGAAACCATTGTTTCAGAAAAGATGGATAACACTTCGGTTATGCAAGTAGAAGCGATTATTGAACGTGCAAGTGCAAAGGCAGTATTATTAAAATTTCAAGATAACAACAAGGTATGGGTTCCGAAATCGAAGATTCAATCTCAATATGACGAAAACAACAAATCGTTTCAAACCTTTCTGATACCTAGTTGGATTATGTCTTCGTAATGAAGAGAAAATGACCTTTTGAACCACCACCTCTCATTTTTTTATTAGTTCTTTGAAAATCCAAGTTCTTAATTCCTTACATCTCGAAGTTCTTTCGTTTTCATCTTGATAAAACATATAACGGTTTGGGCAGTCTTGATCAAGTACACATTTATTATTTGAACCGTCGTAAATAAGCGGATAAAACTTGCACCCTTCGGGTCGATGTTCATAAATGGTGCATGAGAGCGTATCGGGATTTTGAAATATACATCTGCCTTTGATGTTTCGTAATTTTTTCTCTCCGGATTCCTTATCTATTATATAGAATTGCTTTAAATTGGGTTTATCCTTGATGATCTTCACGATGCGTCGAATGTCTTTTTCGCTTAATTCCATCTCCGTGTTTTCACAACATTTTCCGCATTTCATGCATATTTGATGCAGATTATTCATCGGTATATAAAATCAAAGGAAAAAAAAGAAGTTTTCAGTTTTATTCAAGCCCAAAGAGCTCTTCCGCAGAAATGCTTTTTCTAAATCTACGATACTGCTTCCCGG
>CAZUTM010000084.1:0-19634 GCA_964623665.1 uncultured archaeon | reverse complement strand
AATTCAACGCAAATGAGAATTATGCGTAAAAAATAGGTATGTTTGTAAACCCTCGGTCAAAGTTCAAAGATCCCGTATCTCACCTTTTGGCTACATACGGGATCTTCGAGCGCATTGGCAGAAAAAAAATAGAATCACGGCCACGAATCCATTCTCTAATAATGAAGAAATTATATCGCAAAGAATCGAATACCAAATGTTGTATTACGTTTGTATATCATAGAAAACTATGGTATGAAAGTTCAAAGATCCCGTATCTCATCTTCTGGCTACATACGGGATTTTTTATCAATCATTCAATATTTAAAAGAGAAAGCGCAAGCAAGCAAAAAATAAATGAACGAAAAAGAATGGAAATATGAAATATTAATTACAGCGCTCAATCGCATCAAATTTACAGACAGCAACGCATGTCCCGCAACCGATGCAGGCATTTTGTAATATTTTGATTGTCTCGCCTTCCAGTGTGAAAGCGGGGCATCCGTAAATCGTGAGGCAAGCTCGGCATTTTTTGCATTTCTCTTGATTGATCTGATACGGCACAGGTTGAGTCTTGTTTGCTCGATGATCCGCCAATTGTAATAATGCACATTTTGTTCGAACTACGCATACCCTCATTCCTTGAGCATGAACTGCATCGGTTAAGCCTTTGATCATAGCGGGTACATCAAATGCATCTAATGTCCAAATATGATCTTTAGGAACGCCGATTCCTTCCACCAATTTCTCGATGGAGACTTGTATACCAGGTCCCCGATCGATTCTGACTCCCGTTCCCGGATGATCTTGATGTCCCGTCATGGCCGTTGCCAGATTATCTAATATACAGAGCACAAAATCATTCTTGTTGTAGACCGCATTGATGAGCGCGGGCACACCGGTGTGGAAAAATGTAGAATCGCCCAAAATCGCAAATACCGTCCTTGAATCCAATTTTGCAAATCCATTGGCCATCCCGATTGAAGCGCCCATACAGATGCATGCATCAATTCCGTTCACCGGAGGATAGAATCCCAATGTATAGCAGCCGATATCCGAACTCTTAACAAATCGAGTCTTCATTTCTTTTTCGACTTGATTAAGTGCATAATAGAAACTTCGGTGGGAGCAGCCGGCGCATAATACGGGCGGTCTCGGGGGCGGTTGAACCAAATCTTCACATTGGAGCTTTTTGATCGGGTTCGGAACGCCAACGAATTCTGCCACCTTTTCGACAATGACTTCAGGGTTGAGTTCGAATTTTTGGGGAATAAACCCTTTTCCGATGATTTCAACGTGTATTTTTCGTTCGAAACAGAGTTTTTTAAGGGCCGCTTCTTGGAACGGCTCAAGTTCTTCCAACACCAAAATCTTTTCAACGCTTGAAGCGAATTCGGCTATCATATGGTCCGGTTGCGGAAAGGTCATCCCCAATTTGAGGATGGAAACTTTGTCCGAAATTCCTAAAAATGCCAACGCGTCGACAAGATGGGCATAAGGAACCCCTGAAGTTAAAATGCCTAATTTTGCGCCTTCTTTTTTTATGAATTTGTTATATTCAAAGGTTTCTGCGGCTTTTTTAATGTTTTCCAATCGATCTAAAAGTTTTTGCCGGTTCACCCGCGCGATGCTCGGTAAATGGGTCCACCGGCCTCTGGATTCATGATCGAATTGATACGATCGCTCGAATTTTTTGATTGGACCCAATTTCAAATTTCCTCGTGCATGATTTAACCGAGTGGTGGTTCTAAACATGACAACGGTTTCATATTGTTCTGAAAAGTCATAGGCTTTAACGAGCATATCCTTGGCTTCTTGTGGATTGCTCGGTTCAAACATCGGAATTAACGCATGAAGGGCATAATACCGATTGTCTTGTTCATTTTGTGAAGAATGAAGCGAAGGGTCATCAGCATTAATAAATACAAACCCGCCTTTTGCACCCGCATAACACGCGGTGAAAAAAGGATCTGCTGCCACATTCAATCCAACATGTTTCATGGTCGCGATGGCCCGAGCATTGGACATGGAAGCCGCAAATGCCACTTCAAACCCCACGGCCTCGTTGATCGACCATTCGACTTTTAAATGTTCCAGCTTCAATACTCGTTTAATTTCCGTGAAATTCTCTAAAATCTCGGTTGAGGGGGTTCCCGGATATCCGGCACCCACAACAACACCTGCTTCAAGTAATCCTCGTGCGATAGCTTCATTGCCCATTGCTATGCCCATTTCACCGGGATTATCCCTTGCTATAAATGGTAATTTGCTCATTGTGTTTGATCTCCTCTTTTGTTTGGTTTTTTCAATTTCTTTTCTCACTGCTTTTTGCGATGGTTGTTTTTTCTCTTTTTCCATTAATGTGTGCACGCATAAGCATCTGTGGCGCATTGAAATGCCAAATCAAACGCTTTAAGATTCGCTTCAACCGCGTTTGCGGGCACGAATTCTTTGATAGTTTCGATCAGGGTTTCTTTTCTAATATTTAATTTATTTGTCGCAAGGAGAAACGCGAGCATCACGGTGTTTGCGGTTCTTGCATCGCCCGATTTCATCGCAATATCCAGCGCGTCGAAGAAAAATACATTTTTTGTGATTTTTTTGAGCGATGCTTCGATATCTTGCCGGCTGGGATAAGATAATTTTCGATTCATCAAAACACCAACCGGAATGAGTGTGGTGTTAGCGATCAGCAGCATAGTATCTTGATTTGCGTAATCCGCGTTTCTGAGTGATTCAACTTCTTCAAACGAAAGAATAATGTCTGCGGTGCCTTTTGGAAAAAGCGGGCCTTCAACGCTCTTACCTATGTTTAGGTAACAAACAACAGCACCACCCCGCTGTGCCATCCCATGGGTCTCCGCAGCGCGAACATTCATACCTTCACGTAATGCAGCCCAAGCGAGAATTTGACTTGCCCGTATAACGCCTTGACCACCTACGCCTACGATTAAAATATGGGTATCTTTAGGTTCGGAATTCATTAGCTTTTCAAATCTTGAAACATTAAAAAACAATTGCAAAATGTGAAAGACCTATCGACAGATAAAGGGGGTTCAGAGGGATCAAATATATTTTAATATCGCACCATCAATCGAGATATTTTTTGAATTTAGAATGGAATTCAGCGGAAGAAAAGAGTTAAATTAGTGGTGCGTTAGAAATGTTTTCTTTATAAAGGCTTATATCATTTCTCTGCATGAACGACACTTTATTCCAAGTTGTTGGTCAGAATTTTCCTTATCATTCAACCGGCATAGGATTCATGAAGCGGGAAGAATATAACTATGATTTACAAGAACTTAAAGACAAGATCTATCAAATATATCAATACGGGCTTTCTATCAATTCAAGCGCAATCATGGGTTTTGCATTGGAAAATCTTGCGGAACTCTCGAAATCGGAACATAATTTCAGAACCGGTATAATATTATTAGAAGAAGCGGTGGAACTATACAGCAAAATAGCATTAGAAAAGGTTTTGCGCTGTACTAAAAAGATTCTCGATTTGAATTCGAATTTAAACAACAAAGCAATCGAAAAAAAATACAGCGAACTCCTTAATATGCTTCAAAATCAATATAAATTAAAGCAATTCATATGCGGAAAGAGTATTTGATTTGATTTGAGATGTGGTGTTTGAAGAGTGGTTCTTCAATATGGTAAATACTATATGGGAAAAAAGTTATGAAAAAAATCCTTCCATTCTCTACTTTCAAGAATTCTCCGATTATCGAGTAACGGGAAGAAATCAGTGTTCGATTTATCTATCGGACTCCGTTTTTCCTTCCCGCAGCACCCGATGCAAGATTTTACCCACTGCACTCTTCGGTATTTCGGAAAGGAATTCGATTTCTCTCGGATATTTGTAGGTCGCCATGTTCTTCTTTGCCCAATCGATGATCTCTTCTTTTGTAATTGAATCCTTGAATTCGGGCCTGGGCACAATGAACGCTTTGATATTTTCTCCGACTTCGGGATCGGGAACTCCGATGATCGCAACCTCGAAGATTTTCGGGTGTTCCATCATATACGCCTCAACTTCTGCGGGATACACCGAATGGCCTTTGTATTTTATCAAATTTTTCAGCCGGTCCTTGATGATTGTGTAGCCTTCTTCATCTATCATTGCGATATCACCGGTGTGGAGCCATCCATCAATTATTGTTCGCTTATTTTCTTCATCTTTCTTATAATAACCCAGCATAACTTGCGGGCCTTTGATACACAGTTCCCCCGTTTGGTTTATGCCCACCTCATTTCCCGTTGCCGGATCCACAATTTTGATGTCGGTGTTCGGAACCGGTAATCCGATGGTTCCATTCTTGAATCTCCCTTCAAGCGGATTTGCATGAGTCACGGGACTTGCTTCCGTAAGTCCGTATCCTTCTCTGAGTTTTGCACCCGTTAATTGTTCGAATCTATCTTGGATTTCCTTTGGCAATGGACCCGCGCCCGACAAGCAATATTTGATGCTCTTCAAATTCTTCTGCTCGATTCCGTGAGAATTATTAATCAGATTATAAAGCGCGGCAACACCCGGAAAGATCGTGACTTTGTAATTTTCGATTCCTTCGATCAATTCTTCCACTTCGCGCGGGTTCGACACCATAATCATGTTGGCTCCGATCTTCACGGAAAAATTCATAGCGACCGTTTGTGCATAGATATGGTAGAGAGGAAGGGCCGTAAGCATCACTTCTTTGCCTTCTTCATGACCCGGAAAGACCGCCGTGCATTGCTCTAAATTTGCGACCAAATTATAATGCGAAAGCATCGCGCCTTTGGGCAAGCCCGTAGTACCGCCCGTATATTGCAGCACCGCGATATCCGTCTTCGGGTTAATCGAGATTTCCGGCACATTTGGTTCTGTCTTTATCAAAATATCTTCAAGATAAAGCTGCGCTCCATCGGAGGAAATAAGATCTCCGGAGGCGGGATCTGAACTGAACCAATTGCCCAAATTACTCAATATAAGGGTTTTGACTCCGGTTTCCGGCAACACTTGTCTCATCCCTTCCTCAAATCCTTCCCAACCGATGAGGATTTTTGCTTCGCTGTCATTTAATTGAAACTTCACTTCCAAATTCTGAAATAGCGGAGAAAGAAGCGTTACGCGTCCTCCGGCTCTGAGTGTGGCATAATAAGCGACAACACAAGGCGGAACGTTGGTAAAATAGAGTGCAACGGTTTCTCCTTTCTTCAAGCCCAATTCGATTAACTTTGTTGCGAGTTTATCGACAAGCTGATCAAGGGTGGAATACGAAATCATAGCGCCATAATACGTTGTGGCCGGTGCATCCGGAAATTTTTTTGCCGTTCTTCGCAAGTATTCGTCGAGACGGATCTCGGGAATTTCGATCTGCTTCGGAACGTTCGGGGGCCAAAATTTATGAAAGATTTTCTCTTCGACCATAAAATACTTTTTGTTTCATTCTATATAAATCTTCAACTCTCTTTTTTCCCGTTATTTCGGTGTAGACATTCCGATTTATGATGTTTTCGAATATTCACGATTGTCGCCGCGTTTCTATGAACATATTCACCTCAAAACATATCTTGCAATAGTATATTTTAATCTTGATGATGGACATACTTTAATTTTTTGATATTTTATGAGAAGCCGGTCTCTCTTTTCTATATTCTTACAATACTCAATTTACTATGTAGAACCAACAAAATGTTTAAATATTAAGATTTTCTAATCTTAATAGATTTGTTCGATCTACATACCATACAAAAGTGATAACGATGGCTAAACGCATACTTGGGATTGACTTGTTTAGGGGATTCATGATTTTCTACGTCATCCTTTTACATCCTCTCCTACAGCGCGTGTTCGCGCAAAATCATGGTGCCTTTGAAGACGTTATGGGCACGCTTCCGCTGATCATTATTATTCTCGGAATTCCGACCTTTATTTTAGCATTATGGGGATCTGTTTTTACCCTTCTTTCCGGAACCGCTGCAGCTTTTCAGATGACACAGAAGATGGAGCAATCACCTCACGACAGAACCCTTAAAAACCAACTCAATAATCGAATTGTGAATTCTATTCTAATATTATTCTTTCATTACGTGTTCTTGCTGTTTTTCTCGAACCGAAGCCCTGATTTTTCCACCACAAGCCTTTTAACGGGATATGTAGAAAGTGGGAGTTTCAATGACTTCTCATTGTTGACACTACTCACGGGCGGAACGCTTGAATCGATTGCAATCAATTCGGTGCTCGTATCAATATTATTAAAGATTTCATGGCAAAACAATAGATATGAACCCAAACGGGCTATCAGAATCCTCGGAACGTATGCGGTCATCTCTTTCTCTTTGGCAGTTATCGCTGAACTCTTGGTTCCGGAGCCGCAAGCCTTTTCATACGCCTTGTTGGCGAGAGAGGATCTTTGGAGTTTTTTGGCAGGCTTGATGTATTTGAAACTTTTTGCGGTTCGTTTTGCGTTCTTCCCGGTCAGCGGATTTGCCGCGATCGGTGCAATATTCGGAATTTTCCTCGGAATGGGTTCAAAAGTCCGATTCCGAACACTTATAAAACTCGGAACCGGATTGATGATTTTTGGTTTTGTGATTGGCGCTTTGTATCTGCTTTCGGGATTTGACCTTGTTTCGAAATTTACAAGCGAACACACACCGATGTTGATGCAATTCGTGAACATCGGATTACAATCGTTTACGCTATGCTGTCTGTTGTGGATTTGGGATTATTCAAATTATAAAATTGTTCGCAGTACATTCTTTCAGAAAATAAAAACAATATTCTTGCGCTATTCTAATCTTTCGCTCACGATTTTCATCGTGGAACCGCTTATTTCGATATTATGGCTTCGATTCTTCCTTTTATTCTATTCCGGACAGATTTCGACCAATGTTCCGTTGATTATAGGATACATCTCTACCGTGATTCTTACATGGTTCATCATTGTGAATCTGTGGAGCAAGATTGATTACAAAGGAAGCTTCGAGTGGCAGATTTCAAAGTTAAAGGACCCCGTATACACCATTCTCTCGGATTTAAAGAATCTGGCAAAAACAAACATGTTTGTACTCAAACATTACATAAAAATCGGAAAAGCATCTCTTGATCAATTGGTAGCAATGTATATTTCGCTATTTTCGCTAAAACCGTATTCACAATATGCAAAAAATGGCTAAGTGCGAGAGCGTTTGAAAAAAACGATTAATTTTCAATTAGCACAGTTCAAAGCGCATTTATTTTTTATCCAATTAGCACAGTTCAAAGCGCATTTATTTTTTATCCAATTATATCGAATCAATATATGATGGCAGATTACCGACTGCAAGTAACGAGGTAATGATCGGAAAAGAGACACAGATACAATACCAACTCAAGGTTGGTGATACATTAACCTTTTCCAAAGGAAGACCGCCGTTCAATGTGACCTATACACTGACAATCAGCGGGTTTTATGACCTCGGAGTGGCCAGTTTAAACCGGTTATGGGGAATCACGAATTTCTCCACGGTCGAATCCATTTTTGACATGGGAAATAATGTAACTTCCTTGGTCTTTCAAGTCAATGATGTCTTTGCTGCCGATCGCATAGCAGAAAACTTTAGTGCGATTCTAACACCGGAAAATGGGTATCAAAATCTAGTGATTAAAAATTGGAAGGCGGAAAACGCACAATTACTTTCGGGATTAAATGGACAGACAATTTCAAGCATAATGATTCAAGCCTTTGTTATTATCTCCGTTGTGCTTGGGATTACCAGCGTGCTGGCAATAACCGTATTGCAAAAATCAAAACAGCTTGGAATCTTAAAGGCAATGGGGGTAAATGATGGAACATCTGCTCAGATATTCATGTTTCAAGGATTGCTTCTCGGAATTTTCGGTGCCGTATCAGGTGTCGGATTGGGTCTCGGCCTTTCATATGCTTTCACATCATTCGCCGTGGACTCAGCGACGGGCCAACCGATTATTGCTTTATATATCGACCCGAATTTTGTGATCCTTTCGATGCTTATCGCAATCTTCGCATGCATAGGCGCTTCGTTGATTCCGGCTATCCGATCAAAGCGGCTAACAGTTATAGAGGTGATTCGAAATGGATAATGGAAATAGAAATATCATCGAACTGAAGAACATCGTGAAAGTGTACGGGACAACGATAAAAACCGAAGTGCTTCACGGAATCAATTTAACCTTTGAAGAGTCTTCCTTTAACTCTATCATCGGCCAATCCGGAAGCGGGAAATCGACCTTGCTGAATATCATGTCTACGCTTGACAGGCCGACTTCGGGTGAAGTGTTCATTAACGGCATCAGAACCGACCGGATGACAAACCGGGAAGTATCCAAACTGCGAAATGAAACCATCGGGTTTATATTTCAATTTCATTACCTCCTTCCCGAATTTAGCGCTTTGGAAAACGTTCTCATGCCGTACAAAATTAAAAATAAAAAATTGACACGAGAAGTCCAAGAGCGGGCTGAGGAGTTAATCGATTTAATGGGATTGAGCAAGGTGAAAAACAACAATGCGTTAGGAATGTCGGGCGGTCAGCAACAAAGGACTGCCATTGCTCGAGCCTTGATCAACGACCCAAAAATAGTATTCGCAGACGAGCCAACAGGAAATCTTGATTCCGATTCGAGCGATGTTGTGTATAATTTGATGAAGAAAATTCACAAAAAATTCGGCACTACGTTCGTCATCATCACCCACGATCAAAAGATAGCGGAGAAAACAGAGCGGATCATCGAGCTCCGTGATGGAAACATCATTCTGGATGTTCGGACTACTTAAATCACAGCCAAATACCATTATACAATATCATTGGCCATAAACTGCGTGGATCTTCAACGCTGCAAAAAATGCTTTAAAAAAATCCAAGGGATATGGGCATTCCCACAGAATATCCACGTTCTGTTCAGAGAGTGAATAACTCTATAAAGGGAAATGTTTTTTCGGACTTTTTTTATGCTTATGTTGGAAAAAGCGCAGAAAAAAAAAGAGAATTGGGTTTTATTTTTTATACGCAACGTAAATATCCGCTTCTTTCATAACGCCATCAACATAGAAATGATGGGTGAAATATATGTTTCCTTGGGGATCGAGCGTGGGTTCGCCGGCAAATTGGCTAATGATCAGTTCGGGCGTTGACCATCCGGTAGCATTTCGAAATGATCGGAATATTGCGGGGGTTCCTTGATATACTCTTGTAAACCAGAGTTCATTTCCATCGGGGGTAACATACGGTTGATTTTCATACTCAGCAGTATTTACACCTTCGCAGAGTTCCGGTTCTTGCCACGTGCCGCCGACATTTCGTGTAACCCATAGATCATAATTTCCTTTGCCGCCCGGTCGATCTGCCGCGTAATAAATTTCTTTTCCATCGGCGGTTATGTGCATCTCTCCAAGTTTGAAATGTGACGGAAGCGGATTAATCTGTATTTGTGCCCATTGACCATTTTTATACTCCACTATATACATTTTCGGCCCATCGGAATCGCGAATCGAGCAGAACCAGAGCGTGTCATTGAAAAACGTGGGGCATCCATCTAAACAGTCCCAACCGAGAAACACCCGAACGGGTTCGCTCCATCCGGTTTCATTCAATTCGGACATCCAGATTCCTGTGACTCCATCATTGACTTGTTTATTAGCTGCAAGACTGGGGTCCGGAGTGAAGAAGAAGAAAAATTTCTTTCCGTCGGAGGTCATAAAGGCTGCATCCTCAGCCCCTCGGGTGTTAACAGAAGTATTCCAAGGGACAGCAGCGTTCCAAGAAGAATTGTGAACAATCGGAGGATGTCGGTCTGTTTCCGGAGTCATTTTTACCATATGAGCGGGAATTGATTCTTCCCGAGTTTTTAATTTTCGCCCTTCATCGGGAAACAGCGCTGCAATGAGTACCAAGATTAAAAATATAGATACACCAGTTATACAAATTTTTTTAATGATTTTCGAACTTCGTGAAGACATAAATGATCATCATCAAACCGTAGTAATTAATATTTCTATCGAAAACCGATCAAAATTCGAAAACAGATGTCGATTTTTGATAATTATTAATATTTACAACGCCTTCGCAACGCCTTCGCAACGCCTCCGCAACGCCTCCGCAACGCCTTCGCAACGCTAATCTCTGAAGGAGAAAAAAACTTGATCAAATCAAGCGAAGAACTTCGGTGATCGAACGCTTTTTATGTATAATCCGGAATAATATCGAGATTCCTAACCAAACGATGATATATGTCAACAAGATGGAGCGTATCAGCGTTCCCCAAGGAAAAATGAACCCGGTCGGTATTTGTATAAACAGATTAATTTGCGAGTAGAATATCCACGAAATGGTTAATCCAGATATCATGCCCGCCGATCCGGCGCCCAAGATGTAAATGAATATTTCTTTAAAGAAGAGGGTTTTTATTTCTGAGTTGTAAAGTCCTAATGTTCGCAGAATTCCGAGATCTCTTGTTCGTTCAATATACATCGAGCTTGCTGAGCTCAAAACGCCGAATACTGCAAGTAGGACAGAGATCCAACCGATTGATTCAATCATGATGGAGGCAAAAGTCATTGCTAATCTGAAATCCCGCGTTTGTTCGTTGGTGTTCAAGATGATGAAATAATAATTAGGAAATCTTTGTTTTATTGCATCGGAAATGGATTTCAACGTTTCTAGGTCATCCGAAACCGCTTTAATGAAGAATTTTTGTATCCTCAGCGGTTCCGAAATGCGCAATAGATCGCGATAATTGGGTATTGAAATGAATACGGCTGCGCCTTCGGCCATGATTTGAAGCGAGCGTGCGGATTCAAAATATCCCGGCATGTGTCTAACGATGCCGATAACGATGTATTCTTCTTCGGAGATTTCTAAATCGCTCCGGACATTGAGCTGAATCGGTGCTCCGATTTTGAGGTCCAATTTTTCGGCAAGCGCCGATGAAATGATGGCGAATTTTCCGGTATATAATTTTTCCAGCAGGTCCCGGAACTCTCCTTCTGTGGTTGTTATGTATTCGGAATATACGGCATCGATATAATTAAGATCCAATCCAATCAGCGAAATGGACGTGGGGAATGGATCTGCGTAATCAAATATAGAAGTTTGGACATTATTCGGCAAATACCCAACATCCATGGGACAAGCGGAAATATATTCGATTCCTTCTATCTGTCGGAGAATCTCGATGTCATCTGTGGTGAATTGGGTGTTTATTCGGGAGGATGATTGGATCACGAGGTCAGCGCCATTGGAATATGCGATAAAGTTTGTGATTTGCGTTTGTGTGATTGCGAAGGTATTTCCAACGAAGAAGATGAAGGCGAAGCTGAACGCAATGATGGTTGCTGTGGAAACATTTCGATTTTTATAGCGCTGGATGTTTGCAGTGATGATGGCTTTGAGTCGCTGAGATCGGTTCACAAGCCTATCGAGGATCCGCTCGAACACGGGCCGGAATCCTAAAACGATGAGGGTCATTCCAAGAAATAGGGATAGAATAAGGCTGATGATGAAGATAATTAAAGCGATGATGTTTAGTGTGAGAACGATAAATGGAATGAGGAGAAAAATGACCACGCCATAAAACGACATGATAATCCCGTAGAAGACCAATTTTGTTGAATATTTCTTTTCTTTTATTTGATGCCAAAAAGGGAGATAAGGATTCATTGAATTGAGAATGGACATCCTTGAAGTTCGAAGTGCGGGCAGAGCCCCTACCGCGATCGATGCTCCAATTGAGAAAAGAATAGGAAGTAGAATCGTATATGGTGTAAGAATTAATTTAAAATGCGGGATAAAAGGATCTGTGCGATTAAATTCCGCTGTATATGAATCTACAAGACTCATAACTCCGTATGCTCCGGACCACCCGATTCCGGAGGCCAATGTAAACAAAATAAGGGATTCGACAATCGAAATCCAAAATACGATGCGTTTTTTTCCGCCCAGCGTTCTCAAGATGCCGAATTCCCGAAGCCGTTCGCTCATCGAAGTGGAAATTACACCGTATATCAAGAGCCCTGAAAGGGAATAGGTTGCAAGAGAAATAATCGTCAGAACGGTAGCAGAAAGGGTATTGAGCATGCTTGCTTGATTGATTGCCAAAAGTTTTTCCGGATAGATCCGCCATTCCAAGCCTATCTCCAGTTGGATTTCCGAGGCAAGCCGTTTGACACTGCTTTCGGTGGCTTCATAATCTTGCACATCATAGAAGATTTCCGGGTTTTTCAACCATATTTGGGCGGAATTTGCCGCTCTTTTTGATGGATCGGAGAGATCTAAGATTCGGGGAACATCATGGAGCCAAACAGCTATTGATGAGGGAATGGCCATAAAGCGTTGTGAAATCCGTATAATACCAACCACGGTTAGAGAAACATTCTTACTTATCTCGGAATTCGAAAAATCCGTAAATTCTACAGAGATATTAATCGAACTGCCCAAAAACGACGAGTTAGATCCGCTATAGGGGTTGATAAGAACACACATATTCGACGTAAGATCATTGATCGAGGAGATGCCGGGCATAAATTCCGAAGAATCGATTCGGATCAGTTCGTTTTGGAGTTCCGATGAGAAATTCAGACCCACTAAATAATAAGGGAGATCCGGACTCGATCTATTGTAAGTGCTGATGGAAAAGCGATAATTTACAAGCCTAAATTCTTTTCGTTGTAGAATCCTATCGAAGTTTTCGATTTCAAACAAATCGGGCGCATTTAGGAACTCGGTGTTGCGGGAAATGGAAAAATCATATTCCGCCACATTTTTCGTGGCGTCGTTAATGAGGGACATGCGGCTGGATTCTATTAAAAAAATCATGTTGCTGAGTAGAAAGAGGGTGAAAGCCACGCCGAGAATGATTACGATAGTACGGACCCGCTGCTTTTTGTTGGTTATGTTTTTCCATGTGTATGAGAATATCATAGGCGTTTCGCTTCCTCATTTTCCTTTAGCGCTAAATACATGCTTTTTCAAATCGAATTTCGCACGTTATTTATAGCTTGACGCAACAATTTTTCCGAACCCTCTTTTTTCAATTGTTCAGAGTTTCTTTTGAATTTGCCACCTTTTCAGAATTGCAGATAATGAATTCGGATTGTGATAAGGTTTGGCTACAAGAAAGCTTATTTTCGATGCAATATAATAGTTTTGTGGAGTCCGGAGTGCGCGAATCATGAGATCGAACGAGAAAGTCAAATTAATCGGTAATTTGGCTTGGAAAAGCATCTTGAAACAGAAACCGCGGTTAATATTCGGGATCATCGGGATTCTTCTGAGTTGCTTTTTGACGACCTCGGTCGGCATTCTAAATGATTCGCTTTCCTATTCTGCCGTTGAAACGGTTGCGACGGTACTTGGTGAGGGCGATGTTTGGATCACAAAAAAAAATTTGTTGGATCCGCAATCCCAAATCTATTTTGATAAGAATGAAATATTCGGATATATGAACGACATTCCGGAAATCGACCGATTTTATCCTCGAATTGTGGAATTGACCAAAATATATTCGAATAATTCGGTGTCTTCGAATTTTTATTCGATTTTTGCGACCGAAACGGCCAAAGAGGCAAGAGACAAATTCGATTTTTGGCTTGTAAATTCGACCAACGAAACTTATGCATCGAACATTCCTTTCGGGAAATGTCTTGTGACTTCTACCCTTGCCTTGGAGTATAATTTAAGTATCGGGGAAACTCTTCAAATCTATTGGCGCGATACCAGAATTATTTCGATACAAGTGCATGAAATAGTGACAAGACAAGGTGTTTTGGGTCGATTTTTGCCTTCCGTTATTGTTTTGGATTTGGAATACGCCCAAAGTCTTTTTGCGATAAAGGATTATATCAATTTAGCAATTTTCACGTTTAAGAATTCCGAGCAATATTATACTTCGCGCAACATTCCGGCTTCTCTTATCGCGATTCGGGATATCGGGGTAAAAATCGGTCGAGGCTTGCCCGAAGACTATGATTATTATTTGCCCAAATACGTAATCCTCAAAAACGCCGAGCCAATTTTTATTCCTTTCAGTGTATTATATTGGTTTATTATGATCATCACACTTATTATTGCCGGGAT
The DNA here is from genome assembly GCA_964623665.1 of uncultured archaeon. Lineage (GTDB taxonomy): Archaea > Asgardarchaeota > Lokiarchaeia > Sigyniarchaeales > Promethearchaeaceae > CAZUTM01. The sequence continues at coordinate 5,573 of CAZUTM010000084.1, read as the reverse complement.
CCTTATTTACGGTATTTTGCTCACGAGTTCGGAAGAATTGATTTATGAATTCGGGGTCATGCGAACGCTGGGAGCCAAAAAGTATCATATCTACACGATTATCGGCATCATCGGAGTAATAATGTCAATCATCGGTTCTGGATTGGGCATATTGATATCAATTGCGCTGTCGCCCTATTATATTCCGTTTTTTTCGAACTTGCTCGATCTTGCCAATTTGAACATCAAAATGGTTCTTATCCCCCAAAATATCCTTCAGAGCGCGTATATTTTAGCAGGATTAAGCATCATCATTTCATTACTACCCGCCAAGAGGGTCAGCAATGTAGCGATTACGGACGCATTGAGTCCTTTTCGGGCTTCCAACACCTTTGAGCTTGTGAAAATCGAATCGAATCCGAACAAGAACCTTCTGTTTTTGGGGCTATTTGTTTCCGTATTGGGCGTGATATTTTTTGTACTATTCCCAACACTCCTTGCGTATTTGAATTTCTTCTTTCTCTCAATGATTTTTGTGATCCTTCTCATACTAATGCTCGTTGGCTTTTGCTTGATTGTGGTAAATTTGATTCCGTACATGGAGATGCTGTTAAATTGGCTGATTCAGTTTCTCGGCCGCGGGCTTCGGAAAACGACAGCAATCACATATTCGAAGTTAAAGAAGCAAAAAGATAAGGAACTGACGACCAAAATTTCGATTACTATCTCCTTTATTTTTATTTTTTTCATAACGAATATGACCCAATTGTTGCCCACGTTGACGAAAGAGACTTTGGGGTTTCAATACGGCTCGGATCTTGTGGTGTTCGATAATTCCGATGCCCAAAATCCTCAAGTATTAGATTCGTCGTTTTTGGACAATCTGCGTGCTGTTCCCGGAGTCAGACAAGTCGCCCCAATTCTCTACACCGGTTTAGATTTAATGAAATTATATTCGGGAGGACAATTTGCATTCGATAATGCAAAATATAATGTGTCACTCACACTTTCGGATTTAATTAACTACGATTCAGCGGAGGTTGCGCTCGTCGGTGTTGATGAATCATTTTTAGATACGGTGGAACCAGCTGATTTCAAAATGCAGAACGTCAAAGAGTCGTTTGACCGAATGATTTACGAAAATAATTCGATCATCATATCTTCATCCTTGGCGGATCATTTGAATGTGAAGATCGATGATTTCGTTCGGTTTAAAGTTAGAAAAAGCACAGCTAATGAGTCTCAGATTTATTTATTGAAGATTGTAGGTATTACGGGCCGTGTTCCCGGGTTCTGGAACTTTCGCGAAGCGTTTTATTCGGTGTATTTACAGCCCGCGGTAATGGTCAGTATCAATTTATTCCAATCGCTCTTTGGAATTGATGTAAATATGGTGGGGTTCGATAAATTCTTTGTAGATTGTTTCAACAAGGATCAGATCGAGTTGGTGCAATCGAGAATCACCGAACAATTCGGATCCGATTATGCGATTATTGTGGATAATGCAAATTCGAAACTCGATTTGTTTTATAGCTTATTTGATACTTTCGAAGTAATATTCACAATAATTCTTTATTTTGCGATCATTATTTCGATCTTCACATATTTTGCTGGCGTTTTACGAACCGTCATTGAAAAGAAACGGGAATTCGGGTTGCTGCATGTCTTGGGACTTTCAAGATTTGATGCGAGAGTCATGTATTTCAAAGATTTGATGATGACCTTCATTACATCCTCGATAATGGGCACTTTCTTCGGACTCTTTTTGTCAAATTTCATCAAATTCGAACTCACGTATATTCTTGAAATCCCCTTCATCAGTTCGCTTCCTTGGAATAGTATTTATTCTATTTTGGGCTACAATTCACTGATTGCTGCTGTGGGAACGTGGCTTTTAGTGTATTTCTATACTCGAGAACCCGTACTCAATATGATTGGAAGATTCGGATAGACTGAAAGCCCTCTGAGATATTCATCGCTTTCTTGTATAAGGATACATGGTGTTAGAGATCCCCAATCGTTTAATATATTACAAAATGGTTTTAATTGAATCCTCGATTTTTTACACCATGGAACGCAAGACCGAGAAAATTTTATGGCTCATTGCGATTATTCTCGTGATTTTTATCTTAGTTTTGCTCGTTGATTATTACATTGTCGGTTCAGTCATCGGCGCATCAATCATGATTGTTGGAGCAATCGGGACTTGGAGAAAAAGACGATTGGAAAGACGAATTATCAAACTCGTAATTGTTTTGATTGCGTTCTTCATTTTAACCAATCCCGCACCCCAATTTTGGCTTTCACAATTTGAGAGAAGGTGGATGAACAATCGAACGAAATTAATAGAACCAAACCATCCGGTAATGAACAGCATCAATGGAAGTTTTCATCAATGGTTTTTTAATAGAACCGGATACGAATTTGCTCAAGAAACAGACTTTGAAAAACAAGTTCGCGCGGTGGACGAATATATTAGATTAGAGCGTTTTCACTATCAATACGATCAAGATACCTACAATGGATATTACGATCATTTACCCACCATTGATGAAATCTTGCAATCTGAAGATTCAGAAGGGAAATGGCGCGATGATTGCGATGGAATATCGATTATGACCGCATCATTTCTCATTTATCTCGGGTTCAAAAACACCTATATTTCTGAAGTGGCCTATCATTACCACACAATGGTATTTCACGATGGAGATGATCCGAAAACGATTGAAGGGTATTATCGCGGAATCTCGTTATACAGAGGATTGAATATGCAAGAAAACGATAAGATTTCGTATTATTTATTTAATCAAACCGAGGTGTTTATCCCGCCAGCCCGGCCTTTGGTGGTTAGTCTCGGTGAAATCTTAGTGGATGGATCTTTTTGGAAATACGAATTTGTGTGGATTTTCAATGGCCAGATGACCGGAATGCCATTATGGGCAAATATTCTCTTAATTCTCATAATTTCTCAATTGATGGGTATCGGATTGGTGGCTTACACTCATGCAGGGGTATCTTCAAAGCTAAAATCATCAAATTTAAAAAGGAGACAAGGGACTCAATTGTCTTTGATTGCGGGGTTCTCGCTATTTGCAATGTTTATTATCAATTATCTTCTTGTCGATATAGCATTTCTCTGTAATCCGATTTTGATGATAACTTTTGCATCAATTTTGATATTGTTAGAGAAAAAAATTAATTGATGATTCATCAATCAATTGATGTTTTTTTATGGTAAATCGCTACAATGAATTCGTGTGTTACGGCGATTTGGTTCTCTGTTTTATATCTTTCCATTCTTTGAGCAAAGAGTTCGTGAATCTTTGGTTTCCATTGATCATCAATTGCATCATCGTATAATGCACCGGCACCGGTTTGCAGCATCCAATTCAGCACTTCTTTTCCATCCGGCAATACCACTGTAAACGAGTCGTATTTTGCGTGTAAGTTATTCAAATTCAAACCCGCCTTTCTGAAAAATTCCGAGAATTCATTTATGTCTTTCGGGAAATTGTGATTTACTGCATATTTCAGCGCATCCGGATATTCTGAAGCCAATTCCATGAACAGATTATAAGCGTTTTTGGGGGACTCACCTAAATTTACGATGATACCCATTTTTCCTCCTTCTTTCAGCGCCCGATTCATTTCTTTCAGCACTTTAACCGCATCCGTATATCCCAACGCCCAAAAAGTGACAATTTTATCGAATGAATTTGAGGGAATTCTTTCGGATTTAATTCCTTTAAGCATATCTTCATGGATAAATTCACAGTTATTGAGTTTGCATTCTTGTGCACGTTTTTTTGCTTCTTCGAGCATCCCTTTCGACAAATCAATGCCTATTAGAGCACCGGATGGCCCGATCTTATTTGCAATTTTTGTACAATTGATGCCTGTTCCACATGCCAAATCAACCACACGGTCTCCCGATTGAAAATTCAGCGCTTCGATAAGATTATCATTGAAGCCTTGAGTTTTTAGGCCCCATAGTTCATCATATTTCGAAGAAACTTTATTATACCCATCGGATATTATTTTATCGCTCATTATTGAGCCTTCCATGATTAGAGCAAGTTGCTTGAACTTCAATCTTACCATGTCGAGGACGGCTTTCTCGACCTTGTCGAAGATGAATTTCCGTGTTTTTTTAATGCTAAGCGGGCAACCGGGTAAAAATTCAGCATTATGGGCTTTTGCGAAATCCGAACAGCAGTCTCCGATAGCATATAATTGTCCAACCTCGGAGATATTTACGCCTTCTCCGGTTCCGAGGACAAAATCGAGTCTGGGCATTTCAAAATTGGTTTGCCCCTTTGCATTTAATTGATCTAAAACAAGCCCTAATTCCACAAGCGCTGACGAGCAACCCGTGCATGATGTCGTGGCCCATATCACCAAATTTTTAATCTTTTCAACCTTTTGTTCCGGTTTTTTAAAATTTGATGCGAGATGTTTATATTTATCTTTTAGTTCTTGAGAGATCAGCTTTCCAACGCCGCGCTCGGCAGACATTGAAATATATGGGATTTCTTTTAAGTCCATTCCCATCAAAAATGCAGCCAAAGAATCCACTTCAACGGGATCGTAGCCCACAACAATGAGATTTTTTCTTACATCAATACCATGGTGCGGGCCTTGTCCTTCCATGGCCAAAATACCATCAATAATATGTATTGAAGGTTTCACGTGTTTTGCAAGCTCCGCGATGTAATGGTGCACATTTTCCGAATGCATGCGTTTTCTATCTGCCATACAAACGGTTCCCATTACGTTTTTAAGCGATAATGATGCCCCAGTTTGTGCATGTGTCTTTAATTTTGTTAAATTTATGTATTGATCGACATGATCGACAATTTCGGGAATGGAAAATGTGATCTTATCGATTTTTATTTTCTTTTGGGGTTCATTATCGAAATTAAGAAGCTTCACATTGGAATATTTCTTTTCAATTTCATAGAATCCCGCGGCCTTTGCCAATTTTTCAAATGGATAATCGATTTCGAGCGTTCCAAGAAGCGATGTGTGGCCAATGATTATTTTTGAGTTTGATTTTAAAGCGATTTGAACGAGTGCTTCTAAAAATGCAGCCGAAGTGTTTTCACTTCGTAATTTTGGGTCTCTGCCGCAAAGATTGGGCTTGATTAAAATGGTTCCATTTTCGACAAATCTGAAGTTTAACTTTAAAAAAATGTCCTCGAGAGAAGCGCGGATCATGTCAATATTATTATCAGAAACGTGATCCGAGTATGTAGAAACGATAATTTGCATATAATAACATATACATCTTTTCTTTTAATGATTTTCAATATCATTTTTAAAGTTAGTGAAAAAATAAAATTGGAAAATTTTCGATAAAAGAAGTCAAAATTTGAACTACGTTCTGTTATTCAACACAATATCGATTTCGGAGAAATTTAAAACCACAATAAACGAGATATTAATAATAAAAAAAAAGAATTGAAGGAAGAGTATTTATACAAACGAGAGCGTTCCGGAACTTGTGCTGAATCTGGATACATTCCAGAAATATCGCAGATGCTGGTTAGCGGTAAAATCGCTCGGTGCAATTTCGTAGGGGATAAAGTTACCCG
>CAZUTM010000083.1:2983-19713 GCA_964623665.1 uncultured archaeon | reverse complement strand
AAAAAACCTTCTTTATTTTGTGCTCCCCCGCTAGGGGGTTAGACAAAAAAAAGGATGTGAAATTTTTAAAAAAAAGGTATTATAAAAAATATTATTGCAGCTTAAAGTTCCTTTACATCATCATGCCGAGAAGGTTCACCTGGCGATTTCTGATCCGAAGTTATGGAATTACTTGTACCATTTTGTGGTTGTGGGGTTGAATCCGCTTGTACATCCAAAGATCGATCTGCTTTTTTCTTTTTCCCTAAATAGAAAAATAACGCGAAGTTGAAAACCCACAAGAACGCCACGAAAATCATCCATAAGGTCGCCTCTCTCTCATGAGGAATCGGAGAATAGGGCCAAATTGCATAGGTTTCAAGATTATTACGATCAAATGATTTCGTGCAATAAAACACCGAGAGATACATGAAATAATTGAAATAGGGCCAAAGTTTGAATGCAGTATTCATTTCTTTTGTTTCATTTCTGCTCACATCAAGATATTGAGCCACACCCGTGCTTATGAACATCACGGTTAAATTTTTATTAATACTTGTATAATCATTCAGATTGCCTACCACGATCAAAGGTTCTTTTGTGTCCGGAACCTCAACCAATGTGTTTGCACCTTGTTTTTTTGCAAAAGTCGAAAATCGATGTCTCAAGAGCGGGCAGCTTTGCCATGCAATACTCTGGATAAATAAGGTGTCGGAAAGTTCGGTGGTATTTGAAACTTGGATTTGATTGTCAAGAATCGTGAATTCGACCGTGGTATTATATATCAAATCCTTGTAATAATCCATTGCTGTGTTATTAATACCGATTGGAACACTCAACGTATTTTCAACAATTGAGTTTAAGGCATTTCTGTCGATGGTGAAATAAGCAGGCATTATCGCTTCAAATAGGTTTAAGGCATCTCGAGAATAGTTCCCTCCGAATAGAATAACCCCCATTTCTTTATCCAATATTCTATTTAGAAGATATTGAACGTCAGAAAGATTTTTCGGAAGATATGTATCCAAAACTACAACATTTGCAACTTCAAGAGGCCCCCACGATTGAATAGCGCCGGGCGTATCCATTGCTTCGGTGAACACGGTGGCATTAATCCGATCATCTAACCCCAAAGCAACTTTAATTGCATTATTTTCACGATTGGAAAAAATGACCACATTAGTTGTCATATCCCTGGTGTGGCGTGTTCCGCTTTGCGAGAATGCATCAACCATCCCGCTGACCAAGAACACAATAATAAATGATATTGTTAGCCCGGCTTTTATAATTGAACGTTTATTCATTTGCCATCCTCCCTTTGATTTTCTTCATTGTTAGTGTTATGGTAGAAACGGTTACAACGCATATTATCATCACGGGATACCCGGGAATTCCTTCTGTGGGTAAACTCCATAAAGACGTTTCTTTCAAAGTAATGGTGTATTCCCCATTTAACGAAGAATCATTCAAATTATTGATTTCAACACGTTGCTGCAATAAAACCCCGAAAGTATAATCCCATATATATGTCAAATTCGAAATTACGGAATCATTGAGGCTGGAATTAATTCGATTTGGAACGGTGTAATTGTATAGAAAATTAAGTCTCACTGCTTGTCTCTCTTGTTCTGCGAACAACCCACCATTAATTCCGATTTCTAGCAGCGAACTTTTTTCTGTGCTATTTTGCCAGCATTGCCTCATATATGATTGGCTTGTATTTTGAATGGGAAAATTATCGGGACCTGCAGCCCATTGGGGTCGGATAACATAAGGCTCTAGATTCACATTTGTGAGATTATTTGATCGATTATCGGTAAAAATGAACGTTCCTTTTATTGGATATGTCGAGTTATCGCCGATGATAATCTCAAAAGACCGAGCATACATACGGTATACTGCAGTACTTGTTCCTTCATAGACCATTTTGTCTCCAACCATAAGCGTAGTTCGTTCTGTTTGTGATATTCCTATTGATGACAATAATATTACATTTAACAAAAAGAATGCCACAACGGCTAGGTTGAACTTCTTCATTTGTTCATATTAAGCCCTTTTGGTAAAAAAAGCTTTTTTTTCCAATCGCAAAGTGTTGAAAAAATGGGTGCTATGGTGGAGGATTACAAAACGATTCAAGTATATTTGATTTTTGAATAAGAGTTTAATTCATGAAGTTGAATAGGTCTGATTAATCCCTTTTTCTTAAGATTGAACATTTCGATTAGAAATGATTCATCGGGAGGAAAGTCAATTTTATCCGGATCGATTCCTTCTTTTTTTGCTTTTTTTGGATTTTCTATCATCATTTTTCTCGCTTGTTCAACTACATATTGCTTTGTGAGATATATTAGATTGAAGAAATAGAAGTAACCAACGTTTTTGGTGAATTCTTGGGCTGCTTCATAGATGTAAGTTCCAAGTTTTGTATCCGGATCAAAGCCCGCGTATTTTGCGTAATGAGGAAGAAGCTGATCGGTGTCCATGATTTCTTTAATCGAATCTTGGACATTTTGAAGTTTTTCTTTGGTTTGTTCCCAATTTTTCATTTGCTTCATATATTTAAATTCAAAATTCTTTGAGAATTCTTCTAACAAAGCGCCAATCGTAGATTCTAAGAACGGTGAAAAACTCCCTTTTTTTAAAATTATCATTATTCGGATACGATTCCCCTCATAGATGATCAACACATCTCCGGTTGATAGTTCTGATTTCGCCAATTCTGAATACATTATATCTGCAGTTCGGATGATTTTCTCCGCTTCTTTACTTGATTCGATAAAATCCATCGGGTTTGTATATTCGTATAAGACATCAAAGGTTTTATTGTGGAAAATCGCTATTTTAAGAAAACTATCTGCTAAATAGAACTTCGCAAGAGTATTAATTTCTGAATTAGAAAAGCCGCTCAGTGACATGTGCTTTACTGCGCTTTCTTTCTTTTTATTTTTTACCCTTTTTTAAAATATTTAATTTCTCTATTGCGTGCTATTGCATAAATGAACAATTCATTCAATTCAATTTGAAATTAATTCGATTCATCGTACCAAATGAGTACTCTTTATTATTTAACCCAAATGTGTGTATTTTCTATAACTACTTGTTTAATAGATCTATGTATATAATTTAAGACTATATAGATTATATATAGACTTAATTTTATATAGGTCGATTTTTTTAACATCTTAATAGGTATTAGATAGGTGAGTTAAATTTCAAAGAATAAAGGGGCCAAACCGCTGGATGCTAAAAACCATTTTTCAAGCCTCTTCGAACAGCACGATAGATTCAATTTTGAAGTCAAAATGAATTATAGATTAAACAAAGAAGAAAAAATCAATAAGTACAGACTTTCGATATATTTCTTCATCCCATCCGCGCTTCATATTAATTCTAAGTCGTATCCTAAAGAAAGATTCTTTGCTGATAAAACAAATTATATTAGGTTTAAAACACCACGAATCGCTGTCAGGTCCATCATTAATAAAAACAATAAATTATCTCCTTTCTTTAGAATTAATCAAGGTCTTGATTCTTTTGATGAAGGCGTATCATTAGATTCAATGGAACATGATATGATTTATGAAATACGTTTGTTAGGTGCAATATTAAAAAGCTCATTAAGAGATCAAGCAGATTTCTTTATCAGCAATTATTCCGAAACTCGAATGTGTGATGATGTTATTATTAATTTGAGAGATTTCATTAGAGATGTTGAAGAACTCGAATCTATGTTCAATTCAATAGGTTCCAGATTATGTACTCATCAAATGGAAGCCATAAGAACGGCATTTTCTTTCTGTTATCAATATGTAAGTTTACAAATCCAAGATCAATTCACAAGAATCCTTAAAATCCTTAAAAAAAACAACGGATGTGCGGATCTCTATGATAAAATAACCCAGTTAATTGTTAAACAAATGGAAATCCGAAAATCCCTTGATTCCAAGGTTATACGTAATCCAAACACTAAAAATGAAGAATATGTATATTGGGAAGGGTTATTAAAAAAGTTCACACAAAGTGTTCTATATTTACCATTAAAAGATAAAGATCAAACCACAAGATGGACGGAACTTTTATTTTCAATTGCTGCGGGCTTCGCGATGTTTATTTCGCTGATGTTAGGTCTTTGGGTTGCAAACTTATTTACTCAAAATACTACACCATATATTCTAGCCATTGTCGTAGCGTACATCTTCAAAGATCGGATAAAAGATAATCTTAGAAACTTTTCCAAAAAAGCAATGGGCATTGTTTTCCCGGATCGCACATATGAAATTAAAGATTCGATATCCGATGAAATCATAGGTAAGATCCGGGAAACCGTTAAATATCTCGATTGGGCATCCCTTAGATCGGAAATATATCGAATCCGTATGTCAAGCGCTAAGCATGATATTGAACATGAAGGAGAGCCGGAAGTTATTATTCGCTATTCAAAGGAAGTAAAATTGAGGCCCAAAAATGTGTTAAAACGACACCAACGAAATCTCGACCTTCACGACATTATGCGGTTCAATATCCGAAATTTCATTCAATATGCTGATGATACCTATCGTTTTGAGGACTGGTTTAACCGGGAAACGGGCAACATTGAGAGACTTGAATGTGTAAAGGTCTATCATCTTAATCTCGTTTTACGAATGGAATACATCGATGAAAAAGAAAATGAAATAACCACGTTCAAACGCGTTCGCGTGGTTTTAACCCAAGATGGTATTCGATCGATGAGCGAACCCGAATTTCGTTTATAACAATCATTTTTTTCAGTTCGGTTTGATTACCGTTTTCTACAATGATAAAGCATTTTGTTTATAATTTTTGGTAATTTTTTTTTCTCATCATGTACGATTGTCTCATTATCGGTGCTGGTCCCGCGGGCATTAGTGCAGCAATTTATATCCATCGCTTTGGGTATCGGCCGTTGATACTTGGCGCGGAGTATGGAGGCGCATGCGTTCGAACCCATTCGATCGAAAATTATCCGGGATTTCCATCGATATCGGGCTGGGATCTGATGCAAAAATTCGAAGAACATTATCAAAGCTTCGGAATCGAGCTCAAAATGGAAAACATTGTGAAAATAGAAAAAAAAGAAGAGAATGGGCATCTTTCATTCGTGGCAATAACCGATATGGGTGAGAAATTCGAAGGCAAGACTCTTTTAATTGCAACGGGTACAAAATATCGGAAATTGAATATTCCTGGTGAAGCCGATTTTCATGGTAGAGGTGTATCATACTGCGCAACATGCGATGGGGCCTTCTATCGGGATAAAAAAGTGATTGTGGTAGGTGGCTCGGACTCGGCAGCAAAAGAAGCATTATTTTTGACCAAGTTTGCGTCCAAAGTATACATTGTATATCGAAAAGAAAAATTACGCTGCGAACAAATTAACCGAAAAAGAATTGAAAAGGAGCCCAAAATTCAGATAATCCCAAACACCGTAATTACCGAAGTGATAGGCGACGAATCCGGAATCAAGAAAGTCCAATTCAACACGGGTGAACTTTTCGATATTGATGGTGTGTTCGTGGAAATCGGTGCAGATCCGAATTCAGAACTCGTCGCCCCGCTTGGGGTCAATCTAAATGATAAAAAAGAAATAATCGTTGATGAAGGTGCCAGAACGAATGTAAAGGGAATTTATGCTGCCGGAGATGTCACCACCATTCGGGAAAAACAAGTCATAAACGCTGCAGCTCATGGTGTATGTGCATCGTTTTCTATTCGTGAATATTTGGATGAATTTGTTGATTCATGTACCCTAGAGTAACGCTTTTTTACCGTCTATTGAACGTTTTTAGTTTTTTTGTATTTTGAGATTTTTTTGCGGTTTTTTTTGGCCGTTTTTTATATTTATCCAAATGATTATATCTGTAAAAATGAAAAGGAATCGAACCGAAAAAAGAAAATTTATTGGGATTCAATCTTTCCAGAAAAACGCCTTGGCTTTTAATTCGGGTTTGGGCGAAAATTTGACTTTGTAGATATTTTTTAACTCTTTTTCCGCAACCCAATACTTTGATTTTTGCAGTTCTTCTTTGGTCGGGATCCATTCTTTCCACGATTCTGGAAGCCATTGTTGTTCATAATACAGCATAAGTTTGGTCAATACTTCAATTTTTTCATCGTCTTCTATCCACCGGCACATTGGGTCGTGTTGCATCGCCTTTACACAAAGCTCAAGACTGTTTCCGAGCGCGGCATCTACGGTGTATTTTGTTTGCTCAGCGTGGGGTCGCACCAAATCGGCCACTTGCTTGGGTAATTCGAAAGGTTCGATTGCAGGGATCATTTTCTTATTCGAGAATCGGCCGGGAATTTCCACGATACAATCGCTTGGCAAGTTTTTAATAATACCATTGTTCGGAATATTGACAACGTGGTGGGTCGGCGCGCTGTTCATAAAATCTTGGGTCATCTCCATTGCACGCTCGCCTTCTTTCTTTGGCCCGGGAACCCCGAGGATACCGTTTGCCATCAACTTGAATCCGAAATACGCGCCTTTCCGCGCCCGGCCTAAATTCTTCACATCACGGATTTTTGGGAATTTCCAATACGGGCTTTGAATCATGTGGTTGAAATAATTATAGTAATCGGTCATGAACTCGGCAAGATGTCGCGAGCCTGGGTATGGAAAATACCCGTATTTTTCCAATAAATGAAAATTAAAGCCACGATTCTTATAGTTCGACAACGTTAATTGATGTGCTTGTTCTCTTAATTTCGGATAGAGATCTTGACCCTTATATTTAAAATCGATAAGCCAGCAAAAGTGGTTGAGCCCTCCATATATTATATCGAAATCTTCCCAGCTTGCAACTTGATCTTGAAAATTATCATTATACCAAGCCTTTAAAGTGCCCATTCCTCCGAAGAGTTCATGACAGAGACCGATATATTCAACATCGGGTGCGGCTCTGCGCGCGGCCATCACGATGGATGCTTGCGGGTTTGTATAATTTAATAAGGCGGCTTTCGGGCATAATTTTTTCATTGCCTTTGCAATCGATGCGGCAATATGATTTGTTCGGAATCCTCGGAAGGTACCGCCGGGACCAAGGGTGTCTCCGGTGTTTTGAGGAATGCCGAATTTCTGCGGAAGATAATTGTCGAACCATTCCGCTTGTTGAATTCCCACCGAAATCGATTTGTATAAGAAATCGGCGTTCTCCATCACCTCTTCATAATTCTTGTGCAAGGAATATGTGATGTTCGCCTTTGCTTTCTTCACCATGCGTCCGAAAATCTTGCCCATGATTTTTAAGCTATTTTCATCAACATCGCAAAGGCTAACATGCATCGGAAAAAGCTCTTTTGCATTCATAATATTGCGGAAAAAACCGAGTGAGAAGCGAAAGGAGCCCGCTCCGATATACCCTAATCTGAAGCTATCAGCCATGTTCAAAAAAACCAGAAATTACTTTAAAGGCTTGCGATCGGAAGAAATCGAAAAAATCAAATACACAAAGGCCGAATTAAAAATAATGGAGGAAACAGAACATAAACAAGAATCGCTTCGGATGGTATTCGATTCTGGGTCTCGAATATTAAAATGTGCGATATGCACTTCTAATGGAGATATCCTTGCAATCGAATCATATTTTCCGGAAATTATGCGTTCCGAAGATGGATTTGAACGGATCTATGAGCCGACGAGTTTTTGGCAGAATGTGAAATCATTAGCGAAAAGAACGATGGATAATGCAAAGATAAACCCAAAAATGATTAAATATATCACTTCTGGCTCGATTCGGCCAAGTAAATTATTCACAGATGATGCATTCAATCCGATTATCATGGCCGCCAGTTTTGATTTGCGCGGAATTGATGTGGCTGAAGAGATCGATGCAAGGTTTTTGGACCACGCGGGGATACCATGGACACAAGCATCGGGGCATTCTCCTTCATTATTATTCGCGCCGGCGCGTTATGGCTCCTATCTAGAATCCGATTTTTATAAGCGCGAACCGAAAATTTCACAATATCTACCTTTCGATAGTTGGCTTCTCATAAAATTTGGTGCTGAACCCCATGCGAACTATGCTTCAGCAGCAGAATCCGGTTTTTTCGATATCACTTCCAAATGTTGGCATGATGCTTGGTATTCTATATTCGATCTCCCCGAAGAATTCTTCCCGATTCCCGTTCAATCAGGCCATATCGTGGGGTCGGTAAATGAAGGGATGCAGCGGGAATTGGGATTAAGTTCGGATTGTGATTTGGTTGCCGGATTGCCCGATTCTCAGTCTGCTGTGTTAGGGATGGGGTTGATCGAAGCTGGTTCTATTGTTTCGATTCTGGGCTCTACCACACCCGTCCAAGGCTTGTCCGATAGATTATCGGTGGATCCAAAAGCAGAAACATGGACCACGTTGATTTCATGCAAAAACTTGGTTGATTCATATATCATTGAGGCAAATACGGGTATCACAGGCCAAGTGGTTAAATGGGCTGCGCAAATCTACGGCTCGGCGGGAAAAAGTGAATCGGAGAAATTCGGAATTCTGAACGAGCTTTACCGAAATTATGATGCGGAGGAACTACGTATGGAAGAATCAGAAATCGTTACTAAAGGTGTGTTCGCTAATCTTGGGCCTTCTCCTTTATCCTCTTCGAATACGGGAATTTCGCAAGGAAAATTTGTATTCGGTACTCCGGGCGGGGTCGAGGAAGCCTCGCATCATATAGACTCCTTCGCTTGCGCTATCTACGATAATATTCAATTTGCGATCAATAAGAATATTGAAATAATTCGCAATAAAATCGGATTGGGGCTTGAAAAATATCAATACGGCTTTTGCGGCGGAATCACGAAAAGTAAAACCCTCACGCAGCGAATATCCGATTTGTTGAATCATCCGATTATTTTTTCCGCAGAACCTGAGGCTACAATCCAAGGCCTTAATATTTTATGTTCTGTTGCAGAAAAAACAATCAATTCGAAACTGGATCTCCAAAATTATATCAAACAAAGAAATCTCAATAAATTGGTGAATCCGAGACCGCAGATGCATCAAAAATTAGCCGTGAAAAAATCTGAATGGGAAAAATTATTCCAAAAATAATATTCTAACATTTTTTAGGCTGTTTCATTTCACACCCATTGCATCCTTCATGATTCCGAATATCTCTTTTTCATGTTCTTCTGCATCTTCGGGCAATGCATACACGGTCCCGAGAAGTGCTGCTTGATATTGAATCCGGGAAGCAATTTCCACTTGAGTTAACACGGTGAATGCGTGATCCAAATCCTTACCCACACAAATATTCCCATGATTTGCCAAAAAGCACGCATAATTATCTCCTAAGGCCGCGACTGCATTTGCTGCAATTTCTTTTGTTCCGGCCATCGCATATGCCGCTACCTCGCAACCGCCAATAAATGGAATGATTTCATCAACGATGGGGCCGATTGGCATCCGTGCAATCGAAAGGGTGGTGGAATAAGGCGCATGGGAGTGGATGATGGCGTTCACATCTTCCCTTGCCAAATAAATACTCACATGCATCACCCGTTCCGAAGTGGGATTCCGTGTTCCCAATAGAACATTACATTCATTATCAATAAGCACCATATCATCGATGGTCATTTCTCTGTAATCGACCGTACTCGGCGTCACCAAAAATGCATCTTCACCCGTGGGTAATTTCACGCGCATGGAAACATTACCGGCCGATCCGGTCACAATTTTCTGATTCAACATCCTCAGACAGATCTCGATAATCTTTTGCGATTGCGGAGCATAGAACCTGATTGAAAGCGGAATTCTCGGAATCGACGAACCTTGCGATGGCATTCCCATCCTTTGAAAGCCCTTCAATACCTCGGGATTTTTGATATTGTCGGGTATCTTATTATTCAAAATTTTTTCTATACCATCCACAATCATCATGCCGTGTCTGTGGTTTGTCTCGTACGTGTCGCCACCCAAATGTGGGGTCACTATTACGTTCTCAAGTTTAAGAAATGGATTTTCATGGTCAACGGGTTCTGTGGAAAACACATCAAGTGCCGCCCCGGCGATTTTCTTCTCTTTTAACAACTGAAGCAACTCTTCTTCGTTCGTAACCGAAGCGCGTGCAAGGTTCACAAAATAGGCCGTAGGTTTCATTTTTCGAAGCAATTCGGCACTGATCATTCCATCCGTTTCATCGATCGGAGGACAATGCAACGTAATAATATCCGATTGCGACATTAGAACGTCGAGACTCACAGATTTCCCATTGATCGCTTGTAATTTCGAAGTTGAAACGTACGGATCGTAAATCAAAAACTGCACCTCATACGGCACCAAACGTTTAGCCACTTCAAATCCAATCATCCCCAATCCAACAATCCCGACCGTTTTACCCGTGAGTTCCGAACCCTTGAACATATTGTAATATTTCACATAATCCGAAAATTCGTTCACCTTGAAATCGGGAGAATGAATGACCCGATCCACCTTGTGAATATTGCGAACCAACATCAAGATTAGAGTAACCGCAAGCTCTGCTACTGCTATTGTATTTCGCTTCGGGGCAAACAGAACAGGAATCCCTTTTTGCGTGGCGATAGAAATTGCAACATTGTTGGGATCATCCCGTGTGGAACCGATTATTTTTAGATTAGTATCTTCTATTACTTTTTTCTTGATATTGTCTCCCTCGCAGATCAGAATCTCAACGCCCAATTGTTTCACTTTGGCTATCAAATCTTCATCTTTGAAGTAAAGATTCCGGGTCTCGCGCCAACTCTCGTAGATCACCTCGTCCTTCAACGTCTCTTTCAGTCGTTTCAACGCTTCTTCGGAAAAGTCCGAGGTAACATATGCCTTCATTTTTACACCTCTTTATTCAATTAAAACATTAATTTACGCAATTTAAGCATATTCTTCATCTCACCTTTCACTTCTAACCCTCCGCTAGAATATGCTTTGATTGGATTGATTTGTTTGGTAAGCATTTTGATGAAGGTCTTCGAATCGATGCTCACTTGTACGGCAGCATTCGGATCGGAACCCTCGCTCATTGTAATTCCTTGATCTCCGTTGATTACAAACAAAAACGAGCGCCCCAAATCCGTAAAAGTCATCATCAACGTATTCTCCCACCCCTTAAAGGAACTTTTTACTTTTTCTTGATTATATCGATCCACAATATTTTGCAGCGCATCCTCAAACGTCATATTCACATTCGCGCTTTCTGCACTTGTTATCGATTTCGCTTCCGATGATTCCGAACTTTTTGGCATCTCTGACGCGGCTTTCGGAATAATTTCTGTTTTTTCGGATATGGCCGGTTTCGACGCCGAGGGCATTGGTGTCGGTGTCGGTGTCGGTGATGTTTTCGATGTCATCGTTGAGCCCGAATTAGAAGGAATAGATGCTCCGGGATGCGGTTTTAATTCCATTTCTCGACCGGATTCGGGTCGAATTATTCTTAATCCCGCTTTTCCTTGCGCTTGCCCTTGCGCTTGCCCCATCCCTTGATCCGCTTGCACCGCTTGATACTGAATAACGGGCATTGTAGGTGACGCAGAAGTGCCAAATGGCGCCTTTATCCATTTATCCAAAAATTTTTTGATTCGACTCATCAATCCGATGGACTCCAATGCACCGATCAGTATAATACACAAGCCGCCATAAAACAATATTTGTATCATTAACAGCACAAGAGCCCGATCGAATAGCTCATTGGTTTCGCGAGTTCCGATCTGAATGCTAAACACAATGGCTAACACTACAAGCGCTATCCCAGTTAAGAAAAGGGATACTAAACCCACTACCATGTGTGTATTAAGCGCTTTGACTTCGCTATTTTCAGCCATGATTTGTCTAATGAGCTATCCTTTAAATTGGATTGCCCAGCGCATTGAAATTTCGTTTGGCCGCATCTTGGCGAGTTAAGATTGATCTTAACTGCAAATTCGGGTTCATAAAGAATTTTATCGCGTCGGGAAAAAGATTTTAATTATTTTGCATATTTCAAAAGGAGATGGATCATTTTGATGTGTTCTTTGAGATCTCACACAAAAGCAGATATGAAATACTTCAAATCCTTTTGCAAACACGAAGTAAGCATAATGATTTTGAAAAAAAATTAAAAATAAAAGGCGCAGAAGTTTCGAGGCACTTGAAAAGACTCCAAAATCTCAAACTCATCAACAAAACCGCAAATAATGAATACGAAATAACTCAATTTGGAAAAATCATTTGTTCGATTGTTCCAAAAATCGAAAATTGTATCCCCTTTGTTGATTTTATAAATTCCCATGACATGGGACAAGTAACATCAGATGAGATCACCCGGATTTTAGAAATACCGCAAATTCAGCTCAAAGAATCCACTATGGAAAACATCGGCTTGTGGGCGGACCTCATTAACCGTGCTGAAAAATACGTGTATTGCATTACTGACCAAGTCCTTTCGGAAATGATTCCGAATTTTATTTCCAAATTCATTACGATTCCGGATTTTTCGATGAAAGCAATTATTGGAAAAAAACTGATTACCGAATTCAAATTACCCAAAAACCCGAACTATAATTCTGAAAAACTGATGAAAATGATCAATTTCTTCGAAAATGTCCGCATGATAACCGACCACGATATTGCACTCATTGCCACAGAAAAAGCCGCCATGATTTTTTTGAAGGCACAAAAATCCATCGATTATGGCCAAGCAATTTTTTCGAACCGTGAAGAATTCATTCGGATTGTAAAAGAACTGTTTGAAAATCGATGGAACAAGGCGAATTTGATTAATAAATCTTTCAATAAAAAATAGAAACGCCAAAATCATTGCCTTTTCTTTAGGGTCTCCAATTGTTGTTTCAGATTTTGGATTTCTTGTTCAAGAGACTCCGCACGCTGTTTTTCTTGCTCCGCACGCTGTTTTTCTTGCTCCGCACGCAGTTTTTCTTGCTCCGCACGTTGTTTTTCTTGCTCCGCACGTTGTTTTTCTTGCTCCGCCGTCCCAAGCAACATTTCATCACGCGACTTGTGGAAAACTAATAAATGAAACATACTTTCATCGTCAAACACCATGTTTTTTTTCTCTATTAATCCGATCCGAAAAGGAATTTCAGGACCAATGTCCACAATCGCGGAAGAATTTATCGTTCCATCTTCTCTGATTGCTACTTCTTTCAAATCCTCTGAAATATATGCGTTATCAACCAATCGGTAGACTCGAAGAAATGGAGGTTGATAAAAATCAGATGCTACATGGTAGGCCGCATATACTATATAATATTTCAATCCTATAAGTTTGCAAATATCAACATTTTCGCCGATATCGGCACGCCAAGTCCTTCGGGATAAAATATTGATACCTAAGATAGGAACCTTATTGTTAAATAATTCAGAATCAAAAGAACTTAAAAATTTGTCCATTTTCCATCCCAAAAAGAAAGAAATGTCAAATTTTATATCAATCCGCTTCTTGGAAAATTTTTTTGGGGCTTTGAAATAATGGTGCAAATCCCAAAGCGTGCGAGAATCCGGAAAATTCGAAGTTAAAATATCCTTTAGCGTTGAAACCTCGAAAGAATGCGGCTCGCTATCCCGCCGTCCCAATCTTGGCTCATCGGGATCATATTCTTCTTCATTTCCTTCAACAACACCAGTCATACCAAATTTTGGTTCCATTTGATCCCCACTCAATTAATCACAAATATTCTTAATAAACTTTTCAATTTCGAGAATTCGGAAAGAAAATATTGAAAAATTCTAACGAACAAAGTAATTTGATGCAACAAAACGGCTTTTGGAAAAAAATTCTGAATGTGGATTTGTCGTCGGAAAAGATACAAGAAGAAGATTTGGATGAATCTCTCTATCAACAATATTTGGGAGGATATGGGTTGGGTGTCGCTCTTTTGTTCGATCGGATACCGAAAGGCGCGGATCCTTTGGGTCCGGAAAATATTTTGGCCTTTTGTCCGGGACTATTCACCGGCACTTCAATTCCTTTCACAGGGCGATATATGGTGTGCGGGAAATCTCCGCTTACCGGCGGATGGGGAGATTCTAATTCCGGTGGCTATTTCGGCCCAGAAATTAAAAGATGCGGATATGATGCCATATTAATATCGGGTATAGCAAAAGAACCGAAAATCTTAGTGATAGATAATAAAGGTGCAAGATTAGAACTCGCCATCCAATATTGGGGCAAGGATGCGGTTGAAACCGAAAAGGAACTACAAAAACACTATGGAATCACATATCGAATTGCCACCATTGGACCTGCGGGAGAATCTCTTTCTTTAATTGCGGGCATCGTGAATGACAAAGGGAGAATCGCTGCCCGATCTGGATTGGGTGCGGTAATGGGTTCAAAGAAATTGAAGGCCCTTGTACTAAAAGGAAACAAAAAAATAGCCATCAAAGATCCCCAAAAAATCATGGAAGCCGCGAAGAAATATAAAGAAAACATCGATAAACAAGAAAAAGCATTTATGGCAAAGCAAGTCGTTGATATGGCAGAAAAAAGCGCATCAATCGTTCGTGCCTTTGATATTCCGATGGCGGGCAACCAATCGATGATTATAAATTATATGAAACACTACGGAACCTCTTATTCCACGGCAATTTCTGCGGAGATTGGAGACTCACCGGTAAAAAATTGGGATGGCATTGGCTATATTGATTTCCCACAAAAAGATGCGAGAGAACTGAGCGGTAAAAAGATCCTCGATTTCGTAAAAAAGCCGTTTGGGTGCTTTTCATGCCCGGTTTCATGTGGTGCCATTTTAAAGGTCGAAGGCAACTTCAAAGAACGATTCGATGTCGATTTTGATTTAGAGGAAACCCATCGTCCCGAATATGAAACCCTCAGCGCGTTCGGATCTCTTATATTAAACCATGACCTCAAAACGCTGTTTGTAATCAATGAATATCTCAATCGAGCCGGCATGGATTCCATCAGCGCGGGTGCTGTGGTAGCATTCGCTATTGAATGCTATAAAAATGGCATTATTTCTAAAGAAGAAACCAACGGCCTTGAATTGGATTGGAACAAACCAGAAATCTTGATTCCTTTACTGAAAATGGTGGTAAATCGGGTCGGAATTGGAGATATCTTGGCAGATGGGGTCAAAAAAGCGAGCGAACGAATCGGAAAAGGGTCGGAAAAATATGCTGTACATGCGGGAGGCCAAGAGCTTCCGATGCATGATCCCAAGAAGCTTCCAACGCTCGGGTTGACTTATTTAGCGGATCCGACTCCGGGAAGACATACCGCTGCCGCCACCGAAATGATGGAGATGGGGCCTGTAAACGAATTGATAACGGGCATAAAAATCCCGAAATGGAACAAGAAAGACCCGAAATCGGTAGGAAAAGCCCAAGCAATTGCCGCTAAACTCTCCCAATCACTAAATGCCTTGGGATTCTGCTTATTTTCCTTATGGACGGGACACTTAGATATGGAAACCCTCTACGAAGCAGTTTTCGGATGGAAATTCGAACCGGAAGAGTTCCTCGAAATAGGAAAGCGGATACAAACGCTACGGCAGAAGTTCAACATCAAACACAACGCCATGAACACCTATATTCACGGTCGAGCAATCGGTAATCCACCACAGCAGAGAGGGCCGAATAAAGGAAAAACTATTCCCGTTGAGGAATATCAAAAAGAATATTTCAAAGAAATGGGCTGGAGCGAAACCGGATTCTCTTAAATAACATAAAGATGTTGCCTTATTTCGCAATACTTCAGGATCCACAAACCAAAACGTATCCTTGTTCGCTCAATCTCTGTTTTTTGTCATTAAACTAATGAAATTGCGCAGAATGAGCAAAGAACTCAGTTCACATTCTTTTTTTCCCGTATCTGGATGAAATTGGACCCCGAAAATCGGATTTTCTTTGTGCTTTATCGCTTGAATTTGGCAAACCTTTGTGGATGCATAGTTTTCAAAATGAATCCAGAATTGGTCGTTTGGAACGACTTGTTCATGATGATAATATTCGACTGCCATCTTTTGAACATAAGAGTCCGTTGAATCCTTAGCTAGCGGATAATCATGATTGAATTCGAGTTCGATGACCTTGTTCCACTCCGCTTCGGTATTGGGTTCCTGAATCCTTTGCACTTCCGCTCCGAACGCATGACCCAATAATTGATGCCCAAAACAAATTCCAAGGGTAGGTTTTTTATTTTTCTTGAAAAATTCGATCTCTTTTCGACGTTTATTGCGTGTTGGGGTTTCGGACAAATTATCTTCGGATCCACTCAGTAAAAATCCATCATAAGTCTTGAAAAAATCCATCGGATTGATCGATTCATCTAAAAATACCGAATAATGAATGATATCATAATGAAGATTTAAATCCACAAAATAGTTATCGTGTTTGAATACCCGTTCAAGAAAACCGATTCGTTTCTTCGGATAATCATCTTCGTAATTGTTTATAATTGCAAGCTTAAACATTATGCTCGATTGCGTTTGATTCTATTTATATCTTACCGAGATAGAGAAAAATATGCTATCATACTAGGATGTGAATAGTTTAAATTCCGTATTTCGGCCCATCTCTGAAATGCAAGTAATATTTATGTCTTTGTGTTGTTATTGTGCGAGATTCTACACACCCGGATAATTGACTTAGGTTTTCAGCGCACATTGAATATATAATGTGTAGATGAAAGTTATGAAACAAGCGAATGCGAAGTCGAAAAGGAAAGCGAATACGAAGTCGAAAAGGAAAGCGAATGCGAAGTCGAAAAGGAAAGCGAATACGAAGTCGAAAAGGAAAGCG
>CAZUTM010000083.1:0-2883 GCA_964623665.1 uncultured archaeon | reverse complement strand
AGTCGAAAAGGAAAGCGAATACGAAAGCGAATGCGAAGTCGAAAAGGAAAGCGAAAAGGAAAGCGAATACGAAAGCGAATAAGAAAGCGAATAAGAAAGCGAAAATAAAAGACATTAAGAAAAAAATGAAAAGAAATTATTAGGAATACAGCGTTCGATTAATAATAATCCGCTTCATTTCATCAGAAAGCGCATTGAAATATTCACAATAGCCCGCAATTCTCACCAATAAGTAAGGATGCTTTTCCGGATTATGATACGCTTCCAATAAAATTTCACGGTTGATTACATTCGGTTGCAATTGCATTCCTCCTGTTGTGAGATAAGTTTTAAAGATGGCTGCAAGATTTTTAACGCCATTTGGACCTTGGAACAGTGCAGAATCAATATGAAGGGTTGCGGTGGTGCCATTTTCTGCGTGTTCTACAAAATCAATTTTCGACAACGAGTTCATGGCCGAAAGCAAATCATTGGCCGGCATCCCGTAATGCGGTGTGATCGAATTGGCCAGCGGAACACCCGATGCTCTTCCGGATGGAAGTGCGGGGGTATTTCGACCGTAGCGATTGCATACATTCAGCGCATAATATCCTGCAGAGTAACGACCGTTGCGGGGAACATTACCAACCGAGTCCAGTGCTTTGTTATACATATCGAGAACCCGGTTCATCCAATCAATGGATTCTTGAGAACTGTCTTCCCCGAATTTCGGAACTGCAAGGAGCGCTTTTCGAATGTTTTGATTTTTTTCACCTTGAAAATTCTGTTCCAAAGCAAGAATTACTTCCGGAATCGTGAACATTTTCTTTTTGAACACAACTTCTTCGATTGCATGGAATGAATCGGCGACATCGGTTACTCCGACCGCTTGAATGCCGCTGCTGTTAATATCGCATCCCCCTTCATATACATCTTTCCCGTTTTTCAAGCAAGCGGGGAAAAGAGATGAAGCCAATAGCGTAGGAAAATGTGCACGCAATTGTTTTTCGATTTTCTGATGATCGCTAAGAATAGATTTTGTTACCGTATTAAGTCGGGTTTGGAATCTTTCCAATAATTCATCCATAGATTTTACGGGTTTGAATCGATACACTCCGCGTTTATAATCGGTTAGATATAAGATATAATCGCAGAATCTGTTTATATATTTGGAAAAGATGATCCGCTCACTGAAAATGAATTTTAAGAACCGCATTTGGAATCGGACCAGATGAGTAATATCCCCCATATTCCATAAATCAAAATCTTGGCCTTTCAATGCTTGCAAGAAGGGCATCGGGAGATTTACATTAGCGCAATCTGTGTTTCCGAAATGATTATCTGTAGCATTCGGTTCCACGCATCCGACAATAGAATAATTCCTCGCTTGCTCTAAAGTGCAATTATAATGCTTTCTGAGTGCCGAAATATATACATCATCACTATGCACTTGGGGTATCGGGGACCCGTTTAAATATGCTTGGGCGATCCTTTCCATATACTTATCGGGGCTTCCTTTATGCACACGGGCTGAAAGATCGAGAGATACGGTATTAAGCTCGCCGGCCTCAATGAGCATATAAGTTACATCATTTGTTGCATCGTTCCCATCTTTATCAACGCCCCCATAGGTCACGGCTTGGTCTGTTGACACTGTTTCGAAGAGTTTGCTCATACTGAGAAATGAATTTCCATCATTAACCAAGATGCATTCGTCAATTTTAAGAATAAATAAACAAAGCAGTTCCTTTGCTTTCTCATAGGTAATGCGGCCCGCTTCCACATCCTTTTTATAAAAGGGGTATAATATTTGATCCATTCGGCCGAAAGAGATTGCATTTTCATACGATTCTTGACATAACGCGATTTGTGTGAGCATCATGGATTGAAGCGCTTCATGGAACGTTTCGGCGGGGTATTTGGGTACCTTGGCGCAGATTCTGGCCATTTCTTCCAATTCCGCCTTTCGCACCAAGTTTTTTTCTTTTTTCGCTAACTTTTCAAGTTGCGCAGCGTGCCGGAGACCGAATGCCTCTAATCCATCAAGAGCGATGAGGCAGCCTTGATAAAATTTCTGATTCTTTTTGGGATTCTCTTTCATATATTGCTTGACTTCTTCTTTTAACCCAACCGTACCCATGTTCAAGATCCTCTCGAAATTCACAATAAAATGCGCTATCGCAGCAAGATTATTATTAAAACCGGCAGTGAGTTCGCTGTTTTTAGCCATCGCAACCAAAAACTTAAAGAAATCCGGATATACAAACCTCAATATATTGTGATTCAGCCAATTCGGAAAGATATAGAAATAGAATTTTAATCGCTCCCACAACGAACATTGGAACGGGTGCGGTTTTTGTCGGTTAATCCGATACAAAAACAAGATATCCATCAATCCGTAGTAATCACACCACATCTGCCCCGCAACTCGCTTTGAAGTAAAGTTTCCTGCAATCAATTCGTCATCATAAATTTTAATATTTTTACGCTCGAGCATATATTTTAAACATTCCGCACGGTGGATGTACACCGATTTTTTCCATCCGCTTTTTCTGTAATATCGGGTTTTGAGCATCGCGGACTCCATGCATAATGCCCTCGGACTGTTTCGAATATCTTGCTGGATCTTTTTAACGCGATCCGAAAATACGGCGGGTTTTCTGACCGACTCAAGTTCCCAATTATATGCATTGATTCCATATTGTTTGAACAATTCAATTGCCCGCTTCACGGCCTCAACGCTTTGTTCATACCCGATGTTGAGCGGTTCTTGTATTAACCCCAGTTTTTTGGCTTTTGCTTCGTATAAATTGTGATATTTCAACACCTCAAGATCCCGGAATCCAATCGATTTTAAAAATTCTGCTGCGGATTTAATGCTGCTGTCGCTATCGTTGAGACCGG
>CAZUTM010000082.1:0-20315 GCA_964623665.1 uncultured archaeon | reverse complement strand
GATGCTTTGAAAGAAAAGATAGTGAAATCAACGCCGGATGTGCGGGAACTCGTAAAACCGGTTCTTCGAGGTCGTGATATTTTGCCATATCAAATTTTAGATAGAAAACGATGGTTAATCGTAATTCCCAGAGGTTTTACCAAGGAAAGATTCAAAGCTGAATATGAACACCACTTTCAAGCGAGCATCGATAGCGTGGATCAAAAAAAATTAAAGGATCCCAAAATAGTTAATTTTTTTGAAAATAAATTTGCCGAATCGTTTCCCGAACTCTATCATCACTTGAAGTCATTCGAGAATAATAGCGGCCGGGGTCGTGGATTGATGGTAAGAGATGATTATGGCGATTTTTGGTGGGAATTGCGGTCATGCGGGTATTATCACGAATATGAGAAGCCAAAAATCATTTGGCAAGAAATCACCAGACAGCCTGCATTCTATTTCGATATCGGAGGATACTACGGTTTAGCGAAAACATTCATTATGAGTTCGGCGCAACCGAAAGTGCATACGCTTATCTTGAATTCGACCTTATCGAAATGGATGATTCGATGGTATGGAACTACGCTCAAGAAAACCGTTGAATATAAGAAACGATATGTTGAAAAATTTCCTTTGGTATCAGCACCGGATGACTTAATCAAATATTATGACTTTATTTGTGATATTCTACATCTATTGGCCAAATCGGAAGAGAAAAAACCATTATTTGAATATTTTTATCGAATTGCAGATTGTATGGTTTTATTTCTGTATTTTAAAGATTCGGATATCGAGGATCGGTTCAGATTCCCATGTTCTGATTCTTTTGTGGGACTATTCTCTATTTTTGAACAATATATTGCCTCGTTCAATAATGCTTTGTCATCACCAAAGAATAGAAATGTAAAAAAACAAGAAAAAAAAACGATGAGTACGAACGAAAAAGATTCGAGGTTATCAGATTTATCCGATCTCAAAGTAAAAATAACCGAATTTGATAGAATCACCAATTTTTTTGACACTTTAGCGGGTTGGGAAACCTTTCGACGACTTTCTGAAATTTTTTAAAAAAATTTCGTTTTTTCTGTTTCAAGTGGAATATGATACCCGTTCCGTTTGTCCGCTTCGCTATTTTTCAATATTCGGCATTAAATGCTTCGAGATTTACCCGATCATTTGTATAATTGCACGGACGTTCGGTTATCACGCATTTATTGAATATACATTCAGAATGTCAGCGATGACCGAACATATTCGTAATTTAATTTATCTCGCTCGCCTCACGCTTTTCTCTTGAAGAGTCCGAAAATAAGGACTTCAATTAAATTAAGGAGAAGGAAAAGCATATGGAAGGAGATCGAATCTCATATCACGAATCGGTTAAAAAAATGTATGAACAAATCAAGAAAGATGGAATGACGAACATTTGGGACCGATATGAAGCGCAAGGGTTGGGGAATCCCGATACCCGGTGCTCATTTTGTTATGGAGGCGTTCGCTGCGATTTATGTTCGAACGGTCCATGCAGAGCAGATGTAGAAAATAACAAACGCGGTGTTTGCGGGATCACCGGTGATGGAATGGCGATGAGAATGATGCTTCTCAGGAATGTGATGGGTACCTCAACATATCACTATCATACCGAAGCAACTATCAAAACTTTAAGAGCGACTGCCTTAGGAAAAACACCTTT
The DNA here is from genome assembly GCA_964623665.1 of uncultured archaeon. GTDB lineage: Archaea > Asgardarchaeota > Lokiarchaeia > Sigyniarchaeales > Promethearchaeaceae > CAZUTM01. Next base: position 18,640 of record CAZUTM010000082.1, on the reverse strand, counting down.
TATGATCAAAGAACCCGAAAAGCTTAAGTCATTCGCTCAACGATTAGGGATTTCTACAGAAGGAGCGACCATTAATGAATTAGCATTACGATTTGCGGACTTTGTGCAAGCAGATTTTAATTCACCGCATACAAAAGAGAGTATCATTGTTGATAAATTAGCGCCAGCCGACCGAAAGCAAGTATGGAGAAACTTAGGGATCTTCCCGGGCGGAGTCTACGGAGAAATGATGTTCTCGACGAGCTCTTGTTTGACCAATGTTGATGGATATTACGTTTCGCTCGCTTTGAAAGCGATGAGATTGGGCATAGCGATGGCCTATCAAAGCCAAATCGTAAATGAATTCACCCAAGATATTTTGTTCGGAATTCCAAGACCTCATAAATTCAAAGTTGATTTGGGCGTTTTAGATCCCGAATATGTCAATGTTTTACCGAACGGGCACGAGCCATTTTTGGGATTTGCAATGGTCCAACTTGCAAAAAAACCCGAATGGCAAGAAAAAGCGAAAAAAATAGGTGCAAAAGGCATCAGAATTATTGCGAATATTGAAACGGGCCAAGAAATGATCCAAAGGTGGGAAGAAGATGATGTATTTTATGGATTCACGGGTAATTGGATAATGCAAGAGGCGATTTTGGCCACCGGGTGTGTCGATTTATTTGCTTGCGATATGAATTGTTCCATGCCGATAGACCCGATTTATGCACAAAAATATAAATTCAAACTGATCCCGGTCAGCGATTTGGTCGCATTTGAAGGTATCACCGATCGGATTGATTATATTCCCGAAAAGGCCGAAGAACAAGCGGCAAAGTTATTAGAACTGGCTATCGCAAACTTCCCCGAAAGGAAAAAGACGATCAGACCATTCCAAGGATTACCAACCAACGAAGCAATCGTTGGATTTTCTACGGAAAGTATCTTGGCTGCATTGGGCGGAACACTGGATCCCCTCTTGGAACAAATCAAAAAAGGAACGATTCGAGGGGTTGTCGGATTGGTTTCTTGTACCAGCCTTAGAGATAATGGCCAAGATGTTCATTCGATACGGATTGCAAAAGAATTAATCAAGAGGGATATTCTGATTTTGTCTATGGGCTGCGGTAATGGGGCGATGCAAGTCGGCGGGCTTTGCAAACCAGAAGCTAAGGAATTGGCAGGTCCCGGACTCAAAGCAGTTTGTGAAGCATTGGGAATTCCGCCAGTGTTAAGCTATGGTACGTGCACTGATACCGGAAGAATCGCAGATCTAATTCATGCGGTTTCAAATGCCTTGGGAGGGGTTCCAATTCCGGATTTACCCGTAGCGGCGGCTGCGCCCGAATATATGGAGCAGAAAGCCACAATGGATGCCATCTTCGCTTTAGCGTTCGGTTTGTACACTTATGTGAATCCTGTCCCTCCGATTGTAAAAGCACCGAATTTGCTGAACCTTTTATTGAAGGATGTTAAAGGGGTCACTGGCGGAATCATGAATGTCGAAACGGATGCAGTGAAAGCAGCGGAAGGAATTGCAGCGCATATAGAGTCGAATAGAAAAAAACTAGGAATCTAAAAATCGAATTTTAAATTCAATCAATTTTTTCCTTTGATTTCTTTGTTTTTTCTAAAATAGTTATATATTTAGCGGATTTGGCCGAGCCTCGAATTTAATTGCCATTAACCCCTTGGACTTTCCAAATTTTGGAACAATGGATCCTAATTAATGTTTATTTAGAATTTTTCACCATATGGTGCCTTGATCATCATCAAACGGATTCTTTCTATCAAATTATGATAGCTTTTCAAGAAACTAAGCAAAGTTCTCGCTGTTGCACCAAATTCAATAAATTGTGAAGGCATCATTCCATCGGGTTCATAGGATTTTTGGAAATCCGGGATTGTAAGGAGCGTGTCCAGAATTTCTTTTTTCACGGGTTCGTCGATTTTCGATACGGGTTTGATGCCGGATTGATTGAATTTGATTTGCCATTCGTACGGCATGGTCATTACGATGTCTCCTCCGACAAGTTCGGTCCAATGATATTGGTTTCGATATGCGGCAGCTAATAATCGCGCCCGGAATTTTCGTTCATGGAAGATCTTATACGCTTTCTTGAATGCGGCGACTCCGGCCCAATCCAAGACGGATTTCTCAATTTTCAATCCTTCTTTTTCAACCACGATCTTTAGCCAATCATCCAATCGACCGACCATGATTGTAACCACCGGTCTCATCTCCGAGACCTCTTTTCCTTCTGTTTCTCTCCTTTTCAGACCGTTTTCAATGGCTTGACCCACCGCAACGGCTTGCGGAACGTTAAAACATACTGTTGCATTAACATTCACCCCATGATATGTCATTTCTTCCATGGCTTGAACACCGGCTTCGGTGACAGGTGCTTTAACTTGCATATTGGGTGCGAGGGTATTGAAATGGATAGCTTGTTGAAGCATTAAGTCTTTGGAGCGATAATATTGTGGATTGGTTTGAATGGAAAGTCTTCCATTTTTCTTGTTATTTTTTTGAAAGATGGGCTCGAGAAGCTTTGCGCCTTTGACGGCCATTTCTTCTATCAGTTTCCAAGTTACGTCGATTTCGGTCCATGCGGGATTGCGTTTGATGAGTTCATAAATTCGATTTTCCCAAAGGTTGAATTCGATGTTTAATACGTTTCCTACGATGACCGGATTTGTTGTGGCACCGACAGCACCGTGCTCGATTGCATAAGTCAATTCTTTTATTGCGCACGAATCATTCCATAATTCGGTCGGGCTTGTAGACACCATTTCATGAAGTGGACTTTTATATTCGACCATACTTCTCGTATATGCCTTATATTTTGGAGTATTTAAGGTTTCACTCGTTGTATTTCGCAAAATCAATGAAAATTCGAAGAAAAAATAAGAATTTGATACAATTTGGCAAAAGCATTTTGGTGGTAGTATTTAATTTTTTTAATTACAAAATTTCAGATAATTTTACGGGACGTTTTTCCTTAAGCGATTTCTGTGCAGCTAACCCGATAACAACGGCATTTAAACCATCAATACCGCCAACAAGCGGAGTTTTCTTTTCCGCGACCGCTTTAACAAAGCCTTCAAGTTCGGTCTTGTAAGATCCCGTATATCGATCAAGGAAGAAATACGGGATCTTGTCCGTACTGATTGCTTGCGAGTTGAAAAGCACGGCGGTGTTCGGTTTTTCATTATCGGCAATTAAACAACCTCCGGATCCGAATACTTCGATTCTTTGATCATAGCCATAGACCGCTTGCCGACAGTTATCGATGATTCCCATTGCGCCCTTTTTATAGCGGAGGGTAATTACAGCGGTATCGATATCACCCGCTTCGCCTATTTTCTTGTCAACCAGTACATCTCCTACGGCGTAGACTTCTTCCACTTCATCCGCAATTAGATAGCGAGCCATATCAAAATCGTGGATGGTCATATCCAAGAATAACCCACCGGATACCTTTACGTATTCAATTGGAGGCGGTGCCGGGTCCCTCGAGGTGATTTTTACGATTTGGGGGGTTCCAATCTTTCCTTCCGAAACAAGATCCCGAACGCGCTTGAAATTGTGGTCAAATCTTCGGTTGAAGCCGATTTGCAAGAGGACACCTGCTTTTTTAACCGCATCAAGTGCCGCTTGGATCTTTTTTAGATCGTGATCGATCGGTTTTTCACAGAAGATCTGTTTTCCCGCTTGCGCCGCTTCGATAATCATTTGGGCATGTAAATTGGTCGGGGAGCAGATAACCACTGCTTCGATCGACGGATCGTTTATGATCTCTTTGTAATCTTTAATTACGATTTTCGGGTCGATATTGTTCTTTTCAATCCACTCTTTAAGCGAGTCCGCATAGGGATCTGCAATTTTTACGACTTTGGCTTCGGGAATTTGGTGAATCAATATTTCGGAGTGGAGTTTTCCGATTCTTCCCGCGCCAATAACTCCAATAGTTAATTTTTTCATTTTTCACACCTTAACGCTCAAATTTTAAATGATTTGAAAAAATTGGTTAAATTCCAAATACATCATGGATATATTTTCGCGCTTTTTTAGCGTATTCCAAAGGATTGGCTTTTGCGGGGTCTTGCTCTGCTTCAACAATAAACCATCCTTCGTATTTTGATTTTTCGATGATTTTTGCAATCGGTCGGTAGTCTATGACACCATCTCCGGGCACGGTAAACACACCCTCAAGGACGCCTTTCAAAAACGACCATTTCTGCGTTTTTAATTTTTCCAAGACAGGTTTCCGAATATCCTTGAGATGGATATGCTTGATTCTCGGCATGTAATCTTCGAATAACTTGACGGGATCTCCCCCGGCGAAATAAAGGTGGCCGGTATCCGCGAGAAGGTAGACCAGATTTGGATCCGTTTTCTTCATCAACAGATCGATTTCTTCTCGTGTCTGAACCACTGTGCCCATATGGTGGTGGTATACGACTTTCATGCCATTTTGGTTGGCAATCTTACCCAATTCATTCAATCCATCGGCTAATTTTTTCCATCCATCACTATCCAAGACTGGTTTCGCGTCAAACACGGGTTTGGAGAGATCTCCATGAATAGCGCCTCCGCATTCCGCAACGACCACGACTTGGCAACCCATTGCCTTCAAGAATTCCATATGTTCCACGAATTTTGGAATTGTGTATTCTTTTGGGTGGGTGGTGAAGAAAGATGAAAACCATTGGCTTGCGATTCTCAAGTTGTATTTCGCTAAGGCTTTTTTTAAGACTTCGGGATTTCTTGGATATTTATGCCCGACTTCCGAGCCATCATACCCCGCTTCAGCCATCTCCGAAATACATTGCTCAAAGCTGATATTTGCACCCAATTCATGTAAATCATCATTGGACCAAGCGATTGGGGCAATTCCAAGCTGGATGTTTTTCTTATTCATTTGTTGATTTCACCGTTGATTTTAAAAAAAAGTGCGAAAAAAGTTGAATTAATAATCACGAGTTTTCTTTAGCATTTCTTGCATCTTCTTGTAAGCTTCATTGATTGAGGGAATACTCGATACCTCAGAAACGCCGACGCGCCACCATGATTCGTATCCCGGAGACATGGTACCGATTCCCACTTTGGTTTCGATTAAAACCGTTTTTGTTTCCTTCTTTGCCTTTGAAAGACATTCTTCGAGTTCTTCCAGCGAATTTGCTTTGTAAGCGACGGCACCATAACTTTTTGCATTAGCGGCAAAATCGATCTCAACAGGTGTTCCGGTTAACTTCTTTGATTGATCATCACGGATGCATAATCGATTTCCGTATCCCGAAGCCCCTTGACTTTTCGACAAACTTTCGATGCAATTGAATCCCACAGAATCAAACATCACTATGATGATTTTGCGCTTCTCCATGATGGTGGTTAGGATTTCGGTATGCAACATGAGATAGGACCCATCGCCGATCACTACAAACACTTCAGAATCCGGTTCAGCCATTTTCACGCCCATGGCTCCGGCAATTTCGTACCCCATGCACGAGTATGCATATTCCAAATGAAAGCGTTTTCGCTTTGCGGTTCGCCATATCCGGGTTAAATCACCAGGTAAAGAGCCCGCCGCACACACCACAATGCCATCATCTCCAGCCACTTCATTCACTTTGCCCAAAACCGCAGTTTGCGGGAGCACATTGGAGCCGGGTTGAGGCTTCAAGGCGTATAAACGATCGACTTCCTTGTTCCATTCTTCTTTCAACATCTTTATTTTATTTTGATACGCATCCGAAGTCTTATATCCTCTTGCCTTGAGTTCCTTTTCTAATTCGATCAAAGCGAGTTTGGCATCCGCAACCACTTCAACGCCATCCATTTTCAGCGCATCAAAACGACAAACGTTGATATGAACGATCTCAACATTTGGATTTTGGAAAGCGGCTTTTGATACGGTTGTAAAATCCATCAAGCGCGTTCCAATCGCGATAATTACATCCGCTTCGCGTGCCAAAATATTTGCCGCTTTGGTCCCCATAACCCCGGTCCCGCCGACATCCATTGGGTGTTTCCATGACAGAGCACCTTTTCCCGCTTGGGTCGAACCCACGGGAATTCCAAATGATTCGCAAAATCGCTGCAATTCCGGTTCCGCCAATGAATATATAACACCGCCTCCAGAGATGATATACGGCGTACTTTTCTTTGAGATAATATCCGCAGCGCGTGCAATGGATTCTTTGGTTGGGACTCTGCGGTCGATGATAAACACCCGCTTCTTAAAGAATTCTTCGGGATATTCATACGCCTCGTCTTGCACATCTTGAGGTAAACAGATGGTAACGGCCCCCGTATCAACGGGATCGGTCAAAACTCGCATCGCATTAAGCATCGCGGTCATTAGCTGCTCTGGTCGCATAATTCGATCCCAATAGCGGGAAACGGGCTTGAAACAATCATTCACCGAAAGTGTATAATCGGAAAATACTTCCAATTGCTGCAGAACGGGATCGGGTTGTCTGCACGCAAAAATATCTCCCGGCAACAACAATACGGGAATTCGATTAGTGGTCGCGGTTGCAGCACCCGTAAGCATATTGGTGGCTCCGGGGCCGATTGATGAGGTCACCGCATAAATCCCCAACTTATTACGCTGCTTGGCGTATGCAATTGCGGCATGAACTCCGCCTTGCTCGTTTTGAACTCGCAAATATGGCAACGAGCAAAGGCCCTCTTCAAAAGCTTGCCCTAAACCTGTTACATTCCCATGCCCATAAATACCAAAAATACCTTGTACGAACTTGTATTCAACTCCATCCAAGCTCACATATTGATTATCCAAAAATTTAAGAAGGGCTTGAGCCATCGTCAATTTGATTCGCTTCATAATTCTTATTCAACTCCAATAACAATCATTCATTTTCCATAAAGATCTATAATACGATACTTATTGATTGTAGGGCCAAATCTTTGCATCTTTGTCCATAACCCATTTATGGTCTTCGAGGAAAGTCACTTTACCGTAAGGATTTCCTTCAAGATGCCTAATGGTCCACAAATACCACATTGCATATCCGGGGGCTGAAGTCTGCGAGTGCACATCATCATGAATGATTAAACAAGCATCCCCATCATGAATCAAAGCGGCCCCGCCGTTCAACATTCCAAATCCGAATCCTTGTTTAGGAAGAAAACGATAATAATAGATTTCGGGTTGGGGGTGATGATGAGGGGGATAGCTGCTCCATTTTCCCGGAAAATTCACGACTTCACCGATCACGAGATTAGATTCCGGATGATTGGTATAATCGAAAACGGTTCTAACGATTCGGGTAGACGTTTCGCGCATGGTCCCCGCACCCCGCTGCTCCGACTGACACTCTTTTGGGCTGAACACGCGGGGGTTAAAATAGCGGGGATTTTTCGTTTCCACTATGGCTAATTCTGTTTTTGCATCCGATGAATGAATGATGCATTTCGCACCTTGAGGAATACTTAATACCCACGGATTTTCATCGAAAAGCGAAGCTCTGCTAATTGCTATTTCTTTCTTTAAATTTGGAGCGCTCTCCGCAGAGACGGATTTTTCCTCCCATTCGACCCGTGCAGACCCATTGAGCAAAACGATAGCGCGCTCTTCTGAAGGAGCGGTTTCGAAGGTCTCGTTGGCGTTTAGAACTAAAATCGAAAAATTCATCATAGCATTCGGATTCTGCGGTTGAAATGGCTTTCCGGAATCCCGAACGATCGTGTTTAACCCGAATTTTTGACCCCCGTTTTTAATATGCATGTGTAACACTATTATTGAATATTGCTTGCGAACAATTTAAAGCATTTCCACTTTCGTTTCGAACTTTGATAAAATGCGCAAAATCGAATTCTTTATTGAAAATAGCGGATTATTTCGATTGTGTTCGAGCTGCCGGAACGAATTTTTCTGGTTCATTCAACCACCGCGGACTTTCATACACCGGAATTGAATAATTTAGCCGCATCAACGAAACGCGGAGATGTTGTGCTCCGTTGCATCCTTTCCGCAATATCTCTACCCAATAATACACAACATGATTATGGAATTTGGATCTTCTTTAATCCTACCGAACACGGAATCCAAAGGTCGCTACTCTTTGATAAATATGCTGTCATTCCGAAGGAGATCCAGAACGAAGTTCAATTATGCAAAATACTCCAACCCTTGATAGTTTCCGAGCCAATCCAAACATCCAACGTAGATTTGGAAGATTTTCTTAATTTAGAACAAAACATAAAAATCTTCAATAGAGATTTATCCGTTGCTATAGGCTTGCTCGCAAAAAAAGATTATCTCTTTTTGATGCTTGATGAACAAGGAACTGTGCACACTGATGAAGAGATTGAACAACTTTCAAAGTATAAGAAGAAAATCGTTTTCATTTTAGGGGATCAAATTGGCATATCCGAAGATGTGAAGAAATTTCTCGATGAAAACAGAATAGAACCTATGAAGATTTCATTGGGAAGAGTTTCTTATCTCACTTCTCAGTGTATTACCATTTTGCGACTTCTTTTTAAATAATTCAAAAAGAACATAAAAATCTCATAAAAAAAAGGTTTCTTGAAAGGAATTACACCAATTTTCGCTCTATGTTAATATTTACTCCGACTTCCGGGACCAAGATCTCAACGGTAAAAGAGTCACCCGATTTCGCCTTTTTAGTCTCTTCAGAAGTAAAAGCGAAAATTGCTTCCGTGCCAACGGCGATTACGCCAAGCTTTTGGAACTCACCCATTGCTGCACTGATACCATTCGCGGAAACGACTACTTTCTTCATCTCTTCTTGCGATAATTCTCTTCCGTTCACTTTCACGTGTAAATAATCCAAAACGTTCCCAGTCGGCGCAATGTCGGCGCTGAGCGGGGTAATTACGTTTACAATCTTCATTTCAACAGCATCGCCGACCTTTTTAAGCGCGTCAGCGGGAAACATTCTCTTTTGAATGTACTTTGGTACGTAGCCCATAAAATTTTAAAACTGAACAGAAATAAAAAGCTTTCATTGCTAATGACAAAGTTAACCCATAAAGAAGAGAATTTGACACATTTGGGCCGATATGGGTAAAAATTATTAACTCTAAAATAAAAGAATAAATATGGAGAATAGTAACAGCGATCAAAGATTAGCACCTCGAATGACCCCGAATTCAACCGAACGCATGAATTTCCGGCGAGTATGTGCTTTATCATTGTCGTTTTTCACGGTACTGTTGGCATGGTCGTACTTCAATTTAAAAGTACCTTTATTATTGGAAACAATCGTTCCCAACACACCGGCCCGCGATGCGATCATTGGTGCAATCATGGCTATCGATAATATTATCGCGGTGATTGTTCAGCCCTTCTTTGGCGATTTAAGCGATCGCACTCAAAGTCGGTTGGGTCGAAGAATACCATGGATTATTTTTGGTGCAAGCATCTCTGCGTTTTTCTTTATTCTAATTCCGATTGTGAAAATTTTAGCCGGAATTGTGCTTATAATCTTCTTATTTGATCTTTTCATGGCGACATTCCGCGGGGCATCCGTTTCGATTGTTCCGGATTATACGCCCGATAAATTTCGGTCAGGTGCAAGCTCCGCTCAACAATTTATTGCGAATATCGGCGGCTTAATCGGATTCTTCATGCCGAAAATTATCGAGATGCTCAAAATAACAGATCAAAATCTTGAAAATTCCCTCGGATTTTGGATTGTCGCTGTATTGATGGTGTTTTCGGTGGTAGGATTGGCCCTAACAATCAAAGAGACCCCCACCGGTACACAATTTTTCTCTATCGGAAAAGAGAAATTCGATTTGGACTCGACCACTTTTGTAATAAAAAAGCGAGAGATCGATGAGAAAGCAAATGCACTGAGTTCCTATAAAGAAATCGGGACAATCTTCAAAGAAAACAAGAGTTTCGGATTTATGCTCATAACCGTTTTCTTCTTTTATCTCGGGTTTTCGGGCATCGAAGCGTTCTTTTCGAGGTTTGCCGTGAATTATTTTGGGGTGTCTGAAGGCACCGCCGGGTTAATGATGATTGCATACTCCGGCCCAATGATTTTAAGTGCGCCATTGCATGGGTTATTGGGTCAAAAGGTGGGAAGAAAGAAAGCCCTTCTTATCTGTTGTATTTGGGTGATAATCGCGATGGCAATCTTTTCGTTTCTAATTGTTCCGCTCATGTACCGAAATGCAAATACGGCACTCATTATGGGATGCTTAGCGTTGATTTCAATTCCTTGGATGGGTGTAATCATCCAGAGTTTTCCGGTTATGTGGGCACTTTCACCCGAAGATAGAATAGGAAGCTATATGGGAATTTATTACACGTTCAATCAAACGGGATATTCCATCAGTCCAATTGTTTTGGGTGCCATTCTCTCCGCATTTTCATATATGGGAGATCATCGCTTCGAATTAATGTTCCCGTACGTGCTTGTTTGCATTGTTTTAGGGCTTCTTTTCTTCTTGAAAGTGAAAGGCGGAGAAGAGAAACTTTGTGAAGAAAAAATCAAAGAGCTCACCGATAAATATTGCAAAGATGATTAAGAGCCTTCTTTGACCCTTTATTACACAAGTTTTTTTTCCATTGTACTTTTTTAATTCGTGGAGGTAATAATTTCAATGGAAATTCCCGCTGATGCTTGCAGATCGAACATTTTTGAAACGCTCAAAGGGATTTTTGAGACAATGCCGGGCGATTCTTTGAAATTATTTGCGGAACGGCTTTTCTCTCGACTTTTCAATTACCACATCACGGGATCCAAAGGAGAGCTTAGATATGATCTATCTAAAGTTTCTGCTTTTTTATTTTTAGTCCGTTTCTGCGATGAAGATCAAGAGCGACGTTCTCTTAGTGAAACGGCTAACGATGAAAGTAAATTGGACGAAATCATTAAAAAATGTGTAGAAGATGTGCCACACAATGCCCCCTTGGTAAAATTACTCAAAAAGGGAGTCATGGGTTATTGGAAAGAAGAAGGGAATATTGGAAAAGACATTAATTTTGGTAAGATGTTCCAATCTCTGATTCCGCTGCAGATCCGAAAGCATATCGCTGCATATTATACCAAACCGGGATCCGCGAGGCTATTGTCGTTATTAGCAATCAATGAAAATATTAAAAGGATCGCGGATTTTTCATGCGGAGCGGGCATTTTGTTAGAAGAATCGTATCGTGCCTTGATCTCCATAAATTCCGTTTCCGAAACAAATCAATTGAATGCAATAAATAAGAAGGACCAGTTTCAAAACGAGGTTTTAATTCCCGAGAAAAATATGAAGATAGAATTGTTTGGAAGCGATATTTTGCAATCCGCCCTTATATTAACAAAATTCAATCTATCAAATCTTGATTCCGCCAACATGATTTCTTTTGATTTGCTGTTGTTTGACGGACTATCTATAAATCCCGAGACGGAATTACCGGATAATAGAAAGCTCGGTTTATTTGATATGGTCATCGAAAATCCGCCTTTTACGAGGACAGAACGCATTTCTCAGGCCCATCACAATGAATCAATTCAAAAATTTATAAATTCTCGAGGTTTGAATACCTATTATTCCAAGCGAATGGGCCTTCAATTGTTATTTTTGATGCATGCTGATTCAATGTTGAAAGAATCCGGGACATTGGCATTTGTGTTGCCCGCAAACATCTTTAATATTGATACGAAATCCTATTTACAAAAATTTCTCAAGGACAAAGGATATGCGGTAGAATATTTAATATCGCTGAATTCAAATGAATTCTCGTTTTCGGAGGATTGCAGTTATAAAGAACTCCTTTTCATTGCCAGAAAAGGGCTTCTCAACGCGTCAAGTAGTACAAAATTTGTGCAAATTTCAAAGATTCCCGAACTCCAATCATGCAAAGCCGTTGCGACAGCCATTTTGTCATCGAATGATTCGAATTTTTCAATAGATTCCGTTGCTATTTCGATTAATAGAATTAATACAAATGAACTTTTAACTACGAACATGAAATGGGATATTTATTTTTGGAAAAAGAATTCTTCATTCTTCCCGATTCATGATTGGCAGAACTCCGATCATTTAATCCCTTTATCCGAAAGCAACGAAATTACCGTTCGGGTAGGATTCCATAGCACATTTTCCGATTATCTCATCTTTCCGAATATTTTTTTCGATATTACTATCGATTCTTCAAACCCCGATAATGTAATCCTCACACGAAAAGAAGATCAAAAGCAAATTGTTCTACCTTCGAAATTCTTCGCTTCTTCACTGAGAGAGCCGAAAATATATAGCCGAATCATTGATGATTCTGCGCATTTTGTCTATATCCATAGCGATGATTTATCCGGGAACACTTTTGAGGCATTGTTGGGATATTTAACCAAAAAACTCAAGAATAACCATCAAAAAAAGATTGAGCGCGGATTGAGAACCGCGGAAACCTTGGAAGAGAGATGGTACGAACATCCGGTCAAAACGGGTGCAAAATCAAAAAAAGCAAATCTTTTTACATTTAATAGATACGGATTATGGAAACGAACGAACCTATGCATCTACATTCGAAATAGATCAACCGCAAATGATGGATTTCATCTATACGCGTATAATGGAAAAGAGTTAGAAGAAAAAGAAGCGTTATTATTGCTGTGTTCTTGGTTTAATTGCTCATTTCACATTGTAGATTTTTTGATGAATTGTAGAGTTCCGGCAACGCATGTTCAGCAAGTCTCGCTTTCCGATCGCATGAAAATGCTCGTTCCGAAAATTGGATTGATTGAAACGCACTTAAGGGAAAGAATCTTGGAAACCACAGAAAGGCTAAATGAAAAATCGGCTTTGTTGATCACCGAACAATTGAAGATCTCCGAAAGAAAAGCCCTTGATTTACTTTGGATGCAAGTGATTGGCTTAGAAATTGAAAATGAGAAAAAAGAAGAATATTTAGACAAGTTATATACATATATTAGAAGTCTTCTCGAGAATAGATAATGGAAAATGATTCCTTGATGCATGCTACCAAATGATTCCTTTGCATGCTACCAAATGATTCCTTTGCATGCTACCAAATGATTCCTTGATGCATGCTGATAAATGCAAAAAAGGATTACTGGATCAATAACGTTCCAGTAGATTTAGCAATCAATTGCTTTTCTTCATTATAGATTTCCGCTTCAGCAACACAAGACAGATGACCGAAATGTTGGACTTTTCCAATTGCGATTAAAGTACCATGATTAACAGGTTTGATGAAATTAATTTTAAATTCCAAAGTAGAGAATTTCTTGGACTTACTGACTTTTGTACCGCAAGCGAGACCCATAACAGCATCTGCGAGAACGGATATCGCACCACCTTGAATCACTCCAAGAGAATTTAAAAGAGAATCTTGAGTATTCATTTCTGCAACAACGCGACCCACATCAGCGTCGACGATGCGGATACCCAATAAATTACCAATAGGGGCATGGGGTACATTCTGCTCAACAATTTTCAGATAATCAGAAAGGTAGCTATCGCTAAGATTTTCCATGATTATGTAAAGTAAAGTTCTTCGGTATATATAGTGTACGATTAATTTTCATAGCCTTGAACTTAAATAAGATAGGAAATCGCATCTTCCAAACCATCTAACGTCAGATGGAACATAGGGAAGATTTTAGCGATCATCTCACGAGAATACGGTACCCATGCATCTGGAATTTCCGGGTTAAGCCATACCGATTTGGGAAATTTTTCCCTCAGCCGTTCAAGCCAGACGATTCCTGGAGTTCGGTTATAGCTATCCAAATAATAGATTTTACCTCCGGGCGTGGTCAGCTCATAAGGGGCCATTGCTGCATCTCCTACAATGATTAATCTGAAATCGCTGTTATATTTATGAAGCACTTCAGCGGTTGGAATCGTGTCGTCTCTTTCGATATCGATGTATAGGTTTTCATAGACACAATTGTGGAAATAGAAATATTTGAATTCTTTGAAATGTTGTAAATTGTTAGCGGCGCTGAATAACGTGCTGACCATTCCTGCAAATGGAGTCATCGAACCACCTACATCCATCAAAAGGAGCAACTTGACGTTGTTTTTCTTTCTGGGGAGGTATTCGAGCTCTATTTCACCGAGATTTTTACATGTTTTTTCGATGGAACCGGGTAAATCCAATTCTTCTACTTGTCCAATTCTGCTTAGTTTTCTCAACTTCCGCAAAGCCATCTGAATTTGCCTTGTATCCAAGATGAGATCCGAGCGATAATTTCTGAATAATCGCTGTTCTGCGATTTTGACCGCCATTCGCAGACCACCATATCCGCCGATCCGGATTCCCGCGGGATTTTTACCGGAGTGCCCGAAAGGACTGGTTCCATGCGTTCCGATCCAATAATTTCCTCCATTATGCTCTTCGGTTTGTTCTCTGATGCGCTTTTCCAATTCTTTCCGTAACGAATCCAAATCATATTGTTTTAAAATCTCCCGTTCCCAAGGTTCGAGATGGAGGAGATCGAAAGGTTTATTGAGCCACTGAAGAATCTCATCTGTGATTTGTTTGGGCGGAGCCGCATCCTTATAGAAATGCATGAATGCTTGATCAAAGAGATCGAAATATTTTTCATCTTTTATCATGGTGGCGCGGGCAACATAGTAAAACTCTTCAGCTGTTTTTATCATTCCGCGAGCAAGTGCCTCGGAGAATGCGAGGAATTCGGTAATGGATACCGAGATTTTAAGGCTTCTCAGATAATAATAGAATTCTTCAAACATATATGCCCGCCCGCTTTGATTATTAATTAAAAAACAAAAAATTATTGAATTTCTCCTAATTGATTTTCTTTGAATTTCTTCAAATAGTCATAATCGACTTCTTTTTTGATTAGGACTCCAAGGAACGGCATAGTTTTTTCGAGATCGCTTTTATCAAGGCCTGAACGTAATAAAACGCCGATCCAATCGATAAATTCGCTGGTAGAAGGCGGTTTTTTCAACTGTTGAAAGCCCCGAATAGTGTAAAACTTTTTGATGCATGCTTCCAACACATTCTTTTTGAGATCGGGAAAATGAACATGCACAATCTCCTCCATCAACTCTTGAGTTGGAAAATTGATAAAATGAAAGACACATCTGCGCAAAAAAGCATTCGGAAGCTCTTTTTCATTATTCGATGTAATGATGACGATAGGCCTATGTTTTGCTTTTATTGTTTTTTTCAGTTCTGGGATATCGAAAGACATCACATCCAATTCTTGCAATAAATCGTTTGGAAACTCGGGATCCGCTTTGTCTATCTCATCGATCAGCAAAACCACTTGCTCATCCGAAACGAACGCTTCTCCCAATGGTCCTAATTTAATATAATCTTCGATTCGATTAACATCGCGCTCCTTTGAACCAAAGCGTGAATCATTTAAACGCTGAATGGTATCATATGTATAACATCCATCGATGGCCTTGGATGTTGATTTTATATTCCAGATAATCAATCGTTTACCCAGACCCTCCGCAATACTATGTGCAAGGAGGGTCTTGCCCGTCCCGGGTTCGCCCTTCAATAATAAAGGCCGACCCAAAGCAATCGATACATTTACAATATTACGCAATTCGGTGGAAGCGATATATTTCGAAGATCCGCTATATTTCTCGAATTCGCTCATCAGTTTAAAAAACGCGCTGAAATATATTAAAGCATTCGCTATTATTTATTAATTTTAAAAATCAACTTTGAAGCATGGTGCAAAAAACCGAACCGTTCCAAAAGAAAGCATTGGGCTACGCTATCTTTATGATTGCGTTTCCTATTATCGCAGTAGTCTTGATCTTTCTAAGCGACGTGATCTTACGAACGGGACGATTTGATATTGTTCAAATTTTTACTGCGGAACTGTATTATGGTGGGAATTATACCTTTATTGACAGTCTTTTCGCGCTTGACCGCTTTGCCGGCGAATTCTTGAAGAGTATATTAATAGCGGTTTGTTTAACGGGAATATACTTGACCGTCTTCAAACACCAAGATGAATTCAAAGAGCCACGTGATTTCACCAAGAGTTCGAAGTTTGTCAAAACCACAGCGCTATTCTTAGTGCTTTTGATTCTTGCACTGAATTTTGTGGCCTTATTGGGAATGGGAATCGTGAATCAACATCTGATGCCATCTCTGTTATATATTTTGGTGACCAATTACTTTCTGGATTTCTTTTCTTATTCGTTCTTGACCTACCTCTCGATACTTCCATTAGCCATTTTGCTTTCGACCAGTTTTAAAAATCAATTGAATGATGAACCGAATTGGAAAGCCTCAAGACTCGGGATCCCTTTTTTGGTTGGTTTTCTAATCGCAATCCAAATAATGATTATTATATTTCCGATCAGACCTTACCAATTCGCCGTGTCGTATATTCCGGAAGATTTAATCTTCACTTGGCTCGAAGTGCTCTTTATTACAGGAATTTTCTGCGCTTACTATTATCGCAAAAGAAAACTTTCTGGTGAAGCGGTCTCCGGGCAAAAGAGTAAGGAACTTGGAACATACTTCAATTACTCCGCATTGATTTTCCTTGCGATATTCTTGATAATTGCGACAGTCTTGACGCTAAATACGAACCATTTTGCATTAACGGCATTTGGATTGCTTCAACGTTTCTTTATCATGCTTTTTAGAATACTTTTGGTGTTGTTCCTATACAACTTTCGGCTCTCAAAAGCCGCTTTGAAAAGCATGGAAAAGCAAATGCAAATACCGCACAACGATTCAAACTCAAATCAAGACATTATAAATGCAAAGGAGGCAGAAACAAATGAGTAAAAGCATACAGAAAAGCATTTTTCGGGAACCTCGAGACCAAAAAAAAATTGTTGCGGGTATTCTGATCGTAAATTTTATTGCGATTTCTGCGATATTCGCTTTTAAAATTAATTATGAACCGCCTCAAATTTTAATTAATCAGCTCGGTTACCATCCAAACTATCAGAAAACAGCACTTATACAGACCCAAACGTTGGAAACGCATGGATCCTATACGCTTGTGAATTCGAATGGGGAGACGGTCTACGAGTCGACATCGATTGAATATTTAGGCCGATTTTGGGGCCAGTATTATTATAGGCTGAACTTCACCGATTTCAATACAACCGGGACATATAAAATCAGAGCTCAACTCGGATTTTATCGCATTGAATCTTATACGTTCAAGATATCTCCGCAAGTGTTCAATCAAGCGTTAGAATATGCATATAAATTCTTTTATTACCAACGGCAGAATTGTAAAGTCTATGAACTCGAACCGGGATATCCGGGACATGAATTCAGCCATGCAGATGATGGGATCATGATTCAAGAGGGCTCCGAAACCGTGTACAGACAATTGTACGGAGGGTGGTTTGCTGCGGGTGATTATGGAAAATTTATTCTTTGGGGCAATCATATTGAAGGTGCGATTTACGCTTTGCTTCATGCTTACGAGAATAACGTCGCCTTTTACTCGCAAAAGGATCAATATAGCTTCAACGGGTCGTTGATTCCAAACCAAATACCCGATATCCTCGATGAAGCGATGTGGGGATTACAATACACGCTTAACGCAACGCTTCCGAACGGCTCCATTATCCGGAATCTATTAGGGGATTTGCGATTTACGGCCCCAGAAAAAAATACCGATGGAATCATCGGCACCGACGATGATCGAAAAATTGATATGAGATATCCATTTGCTGAGCCATATGAAGCAATGTGGGTTGCGGCCGGAATGATAAAAATGGCCCGAATCGCACAAACTTCAGGGTTTTACCAAAATTGGAAATTTAACTTGTATTCTACGGGTTTATCTCTTTATACACAATATTCTCAGCATTTCAATCAAACGAATTTGAACGGTATCTCTGCTTCAGCGTTTATGACCGCCAGTTTGGAGTTATACCGATACACCGACTTGCCCATGTATGCAGATAAAGCAACAATTGCCGCAAATCAAACCGCAAATTGGATCAAAAATCAAAAATTTGGAAAGGACGATCTTAATTATGTGGATAGGGGACTCGGTTTACTCGGATATTGGGCATTTTTAAACGGTTCCTCCGCTGCAAAATCAATGGTAAAACAAGCGATCGAGGCAAGATTGGAACAAAATTGGAATCGGGCCTTTACTAAAGAAAATCCGTTTCAAATTAAATATCTCGACAGTTTCGATGAAGAAGGCAATCTTGTTAATTCCACACTTCTAAGCGATTGGCTGGGCTTAAATGGAATGTATTTATATTCTGCATTTGCTGCCTTGATGGGTAAAGAAATTGGCTATCAAAACCGGAGCATAGTTGATTATGCCATCAATCAAATTGATTGGGTATTCGGCAAGAATCCTTACGGTATTTGCATGGTTGAAGGCTTGGGATCCAAGAATCTCCCCGCCTATCATCATAGACTTTCGATGACTAAGGATAATCCGCGCGGTGCGGTTCCCGGGTTGATCCCCAACGGGATCATTGATAACGGCAACGGAAAACCATACTTAGATCTAACCGAAGCTCTATCGGGCACCGGAATCATTCGCAGCATTTCTTACAAATCGAACGAGCCTTGGTTGATTCATAACATTGCGTTCTTGTTTATGCTTTCCGCGCTTACCAATTATCTTTAAACGATTTCAATAGCCCGAATGTTTTTTTTGTCTAACCCCCTAGCGGGGGAGCACAAAATAAAGAAGGTTTTTTTCC
>CAZUTM010000081.1:10590-20488 GCA_964623665.1 uncultured archaeon | reverse complement strand
CAACAGTGAGAAAATACATTGATACTTTACATCAATTCAATCTGTTATAAGAACACATGGATAATCATGTCAAAAAATATCAAACGAACAATGAATTCGTGTCAAAATTAAGGAAAATAATTAACAGCGCATTCTTTGATGATTTCATTTCTGATTGAAACATTCGGTGTATCTGTTTTTTTCGTTCGTTTGATTTTCGCAATCTCTAAAAACATTTCGTTATTTCTGAAAGTATATGGTACTTGTGCAAGAAGAATCCTTTGTTATTGCGACTAAAGAATTATCCATGGTTCAAATCGAAAAAGGATATGCAAATCGCACTTTACATGTGGATTTGTCAAGCAATTCAATCGAATATAAGCCGTTGGACCCTATCGTTAAAGAAAAATTTATCGGGGGCAAAGGGCTTGATCTTTGGCTGATGTGGCAATCCTTACCGAAAAACAAAATTGTGAAATGGAACGATGCGGAAAACGTGATCTGTATCGGAAATGGGCCCCTTGGGGGATCTACAATAATTCCCGGCTCCGGAAAAAGTTTGGTCACCACGATATCACCGCTCACGGGGATAGTTATCGACAGCAATGTTGGCGGCTACTTCGGGGGGTATTTGAAACATGCGGGGTTTGACGGATTGGAAATTAAAGGAAAAGCAAAAGAACCGGTGATCCTCGTTATCGATGTTCCATCCAAAAATATAAGAATTGAACGGGCAAGCTCCGATCTTTCCGAATATTCGAATATTTTAACTCAACAATTAACTGAAAAATACGCAAAAGATCAACCGAAAAGCACCGTTTCTGTGATTAGCACAGGTCCGGCAGCCAAATATACGCTTTTAGGGTTGCTCAATTTTTCGTGGTACAATCAAAAAAGAAAATGGGCTTCCTATAAACAAGCGGGCCGAGGAGGTATCGGAACCGTATTTGCCGATAAAAATATCAAAGCGATTGTAATATGCGATACCACGCAAATGCCCAGCATTAATCCGGACAATATTGAAAAGCTAAAAGAAATTGCGAATCTCCATCG
This sequence comes from uncultured archaeon, assembly GCA_964623665.1. Classification (GTDB taxonomy): domain Archaea; phylum Asgardarchaeota; class Lokiarchaeia; order Sigyniarchaeales; family Promethearchaeaceae; genus CAZUTM01. The sequence goes on along the minus strand of CAZUTM010000081.1, from coordinate 19,456 downwards.
TAATGAAATCATTGAATTCGATCAAAAACAAAACGAAGTCAGAGCAGTAGGTACAGCCCATCTTCCAGATATCATGAATGAATTCGATCTATTACCAACAGAAAACTTTCGGTTTGGCAAGCATCCAACGTTAAAATCAGAGGAAATCCCTTACAGAAGAGAGAATTGGAAGAAAATTTTCACCGAAACGGGAAAAGGGTTTGACGGCTGTTGGCACGGCTGTCCCTTAAATTGTTCTCATTGGGTTGCCAATCATGTGGCAATGACGGGCCCGTTCAAAGGGCAAACCGTGATTGTTGATGGTCCGGAATACGAGGCAATCGCGGGCTGCGGATCCAATTGGGGAGTCTGGGATGAGAAATGGGTGCTCGAAGTGAATTTCTATTGCGATCTTTACGGTCATATCCGTTGGTACGGCAATTGCATTTGTAATGGAATGTTACGAAATGGGTATTCTGAACAAAGCACGAACGGGCGGTCTTGATTTGAAATTCGGGAATGCAGAAGCTGCTATCGAATTGATCCACCAAATGGGCAAAGGTGAAGGCTTTGGAGTGGTTGTTGGTCAAGGAATCGCGCGAATGAAGCAATATTTTGCAAAGGAATTTGGAGCGGACCCGCAAATTTTACAAGATATTGGAATGGAGCATAAAGGCTTGGAGTTTTCTGAGTATATGACAAAAGAATCCTTGGCGCAGCAAGGCGGATACGGATTCACCCTAAAAGGACCGCAACATGATGAGGCTTGGTTGATATTCGAAGATATGGCGAGAAAAACAATTCCATCATTTGAAGATAAAGCGAATGCTCTTTGTTGGTTCCCCTATTGGAGAACGTGGTTCGGTTTGAATGGGCTCTGCAAAATTTTGTGGAACGATGTGGTGCCTCCGGAAAACAAAGAGATTCCTATTAAAGATGACAAAGGCATGCTTCTGAGGGCACGCATTCCAAAGCATGTTGATTGGTATTGTAAGTATTATGAATATACCACCGGAAAGAAAGTAACCGAAGCCGATATTATTGAAGATTCGAGAAGAGTATATAATTTTCAACGAATATTTGCAATTCGACAAGGAAAGGGATTGAAAGAACACGATAGTAATTTTCCCTATCGAGCAATGGGTCCTGTTACCGAATTGGAATACGAAAGTCGGAAGGACCGATATGATCAGCAATTGACCCAAATCGGTGTAGATATTTCAAAAAAAACCATACAAGAGAAGATTACAATATTGCGACAACATCGGGAAGCCCAATATTCAAAGTTACAAGAAGTTGTATACGAAAAGCGTGGGTGGACAAAGAACGGCTGTCCAAGCATAGAAATCGTAAAAAAACTCGGAATCGACTTTCCCGATGTCTTGGAACTCATCAAGCCTTATCAATAATAGAAGAAAAAACGGTTCTACTCCTTATTTTTTTTGTATCTTTCTTCTTCTTCGTTTAACTTTTTATCAATACGGTCCGCCTTCTTATGCGTTCCGCCCGATTCGTCAATTTCTTCTTTCTCCAGATCAGGAATCTCTTTCCTTGTAGATTCCATGTCTTGATTTAATTTTTCAAACAATTTTCGATGTTCAGTCGATAACTCATTGGGACTCGGAATTTTCACTTTAACAATTACATAATGGTCGCCACGAGATTTGCCCCTTGAATTCAGAATCGGAATTCCTTTCCCCCGAATCCTCAATTCGGTGCCGTGTTGTGTTCCCGCCGGTATTTTTATTTTCACTTTGCCGTCAAGCGTTGGGACGCTAACTTCCCCACCGAAGATCGCTCTTGCAATATCTATTTCCAATTCCGAAATAACATTATTCTCTTCGCGTTTAAAGTATTTGTGAGGCTTTACCTTGATTTTTACATACAGATCTCCCGGAATTGCATTCCTCGTGGGAATGTTTCCGTGTCCATCCACTCGCATCGTCATTCCGCTATCGACACCAGCCGGGATCTTAATCTTGGTAATTTTTCTAACAATGATTGTTTTCGACCCTCTGCATTTTTTACATGGATCGGTAATCATTTTTCCAGTGCCTTTACATGTATCACATTGGGTTATTTGTGTAAAGATTCCAAAGGGACTCCGCCCTCTCATTTCCATTTGACCCGTTCCTTTACATTTTGTGCAGACCTTTACGTCTTGTGGCCGGTTCGCTCCCGTTCCATCACAGACAGGACAAGGCTCCTCGCGATGATATTCAATCGATTTTTCAACATCCGAAACGATTTCTGAAAAATTTAATTCGACTTGTACCTCAATATCACTTCCTTCTACACGCTGTTCAGCATAACGTGCACCTCCTGCCCGTTTAGATTTCCCTCCTAACCCCCCGAAGAACATATCGAAAATATCACCGAAAGGATCGAAGCCGGACCCCGTCATAACATTTCCATCAAGACCTTCGTGTCCAAACTGATCGTAGATTTTGCGCTTGTTATCATCCGATAACACTTGATACGCTTCATTGATTTCTTTAAATTTTTCCTCTGCATCGGGTTCTTTATTTCGATCTGGGTGATATTTCATCGCTAATTTTCTGAAGGCGTTTTTCAATTCATCTCCTGTGGCATTTTTACTAACCCCAAGGACTTCATAATAATCTCTTTTCTTCTTATTTGACATATTCCCCACCATTTTTCATGATTGATAAATTTTATAAGTTGATAAAGATTCGGATCGCAATAAATGTTCGGAAATTTCCTTTTAAGCCATTATATTCTTTCATTTAATCCGGAAATGCATTTCCTAAATCAAGAAGTGCATTTCCCGAATAAATGTGAATAAAAAAAAGAATTACATTCGTATTGCTTATTTTTTATCGTCCTCGTCTTCCCAATCAACGTTGATTGCTTCGCGCTTCTTTTCTTTTTTCTTTCTTGATTTATCTTCGCTATCAGATCCGCTCGCTCCCGGTTGGCCGCCCATACCTCCGGGGAATCCGCCCATACCTCCGGGGAATCCGCCCATACCGCCAGGAAAGCCTTGAGCGCCGGGTCCGCCTTGACCTGCTTGCTGATTTTTCATCTGTTCTGCATAAATCTTGGTTCCCAATTCTTGCATGACTTTCTCTAAGGCTTCTTTCTTGACCTTCATTCCTTGGATGTTATTCGCATCGAGCTCTCTTTGTAGATCATCGGACGCTGCAATCAACTTGTTTTTAAGTTCATCATCAATAAATTTGGCGTATTCCTCCATCATCTTTTTGTTTTCAATGATGAGTTGTTCACTCTCATTCTTGATTTTCACCTTTTCAAAGCGCTCCTTATCTTTCTCTTTGTATTCTTCCGCTTCTTTGATCTTTCTCTTGACCTCATCTTCCGAAAGTCCTTGAGAATCTGTGATTGTGATAGAAGCCTCTTTTCCGGTCCCTAAATCTTTGGCAGTGACCTTAAGAATCCCGTTTGCATCAATGGAAAATTTGACTTCAATTTGAGGAACACCCCGAGGCGCCGGAGGTATACCGGTAAGGTGGAATTTGCCTAATGAGAAATTATCCGCGGCCATCGGCCGTTCTCCTTGAAGAACATTTATTTCAACACCCGGTTGATTATCCGATGCCGTTGAAAATATTTTAGATCGTTCAACAGGAATGGTGGTGTTTCGTTCAATTAATGGGGTTGCAACTCCACCAAGTGTTTCAATGGATAAAGTCAAAGGCGTGACATCCAATAGTAATATATCCTCTTCAATTGTTCCGGCAAGCACCGCGCCTTGAATCGCCGCACCTAAGGCCACACATTCCATTGGATCCACGGTGCGTTCAGGCTCTTTTCCGAAATAGGATTTAAATTTTTGTCGAACCGAGGGCATTCGGGTCGGTCCACCGACCAAAATAATTTTATCGATTTGTGAGGGTGAAAGGTTCGCATCTTTCACGGCTTGGTCGATCGGTTGGATTAATCGATTTAAAATCGGTGAAATTAATTCTTCCAATTTTGCTCTTGAGAGTTCAAGTTCGAGGTTTAACGGTCCTTGTTCTGAAGTTGAAATAAACGGAAGATTGATATTGGTCGAATACAAACTGCTTAATTCTATTTTGGCTTTCTCCACAGCCTCCAAAATACGGGCTTCGGCGGTTTTATCTTTGGAAAGATCGATGTTGTGTTGTTTCTTGAATTCATTTACAACATAGTTGAAAAGGATCTTGTCCATGTCGGTTCCACCGAGTTGGGTGTCTCCGCTTGTCGAAAGAACGGTGAATACCCCTCCGCCCATTTCCATTATCGTAACATCAAATGTTCCTCCACCCAAGTCCAGAACCACAATTTTAAGATTATTTTGTTTTAACTTGTCCAATCCGTATGCCAAACATGCAGCGGTAGGTTCGTTAATAATTCTTTTCACTTCCAATCCCGCAATTCTTCCGGCATTCTTGGTTGCTGTTCTTTGTGCATCATTGAAGTATGCTGGAACCGTGATAACTGCGGATTTAATTTCTTGACCGAGATAAGATTCTGCATCTTGTTTGATTTTTGATAATATCATAGCACTAACTTCTTCTGGTGAATAATCTTTTCCTCCGAGTTTAACTCGATAATCAGTTCCCATTTTTCTTTTAATGGCTCGTACGGTATTTTCGGGATTTGTAATTGCTTGTCTTCTTGCAGGTTCACCAACTAATCGAATGCCATCCTTGGTTAATGCAACATAACTGGGAAAGGCTTTTCCTCCGATGGTAAGACCTTCTGCTGATGGAATTATTTCGGGTTTGCCTCCGATCATTACTGCGGCTGCAGAGTTCGAGGTACCCAAGTCAATTCCGATGATAACTTCTTTTTTCTCTTTTTTTTCGCTCATCATAATCACCTTTTTGTTAATTTCAACAAGGTGAACTTAAAGTTCTTCCTACTCTTCAATAACCAAAACTCATTTTTAAATTCTCCTACTCAAAAATAAAAATGAAAATTCAAAAAGATGCGAATTTTGTTTTGTTGGAAATAAAAGAATGCGCTCGGATCAACAACAATGTTTATATATATCTGAATAAGAATAGAATACTGAGGAGTTTCATGATCGATCTGCAGATACTTTTGCCAATTCTTGCAATTATGATTGCGTTATCGATTCTTTTAAAAATATTGCTTGAAACAAAAAAAAGAAAAAATCTGAATCAAGCAGTTAATGATTCGTTCATAAACAAATACGAAGATCTCAATAATCTTATTTATCTTCTTATTATTGATAACGAGGGCGGTGTTCCTGCATTCCACAAAACTTTTGGTGAGAACAACGAACTTGAAGAAAAAACCGACCTTTTTGCGGGATTCATTCATGCAGTCACCTTAATGGGCAAAGAAATCGGAACAAATTACAACTTATGTAGAAACGAATACCAAGACCGCTACGTAATAATCATCGGCGGAGAATACTGTAGATTTATTTCAATATTCAAAAAAGCACCCTCCACAGAGACCGAAAACTCTTTACTTTTGTTCCTTAAGAAATTTGAAAAGAAATTCCATAGTAAATTCGTTAATTTTAAAGGCTTACAATTCGAGTTTGATGAAATCAAGGATATTTTAGATTCGACTCTTGAAATATTCGTCATTGATGAACTTGATATCTTTTTCAATGAAAATGAAATCGAAAAACATATGGGTCTTGAAAAATCATTATTGAATACCGCATTACAAATGAAAAATAGCGGTAAAACATTGACTATGCAATCTATATTGGACTTTTATTGTCTAAAACATCATAATAATGTATGTTACACCGTTTCGGATAAACCGGAATATTTCAAAACGCTTGTCGGGTTATATAAACAAGGATTGATAACAAGGAAGAGACAAGAAAACGTTTAGTACAACGGATCGGTGAATAATTTTAATGAATATTAAATATTATTTTCAGAAGAAATATAACATGATAATCTTTGGATTTGGCATTTTTTATCTCGTTTTTGTCTGCTTTTGCATTATTCTCACAGAAAAATTAACGATGGACGAAAATGCAACCTATGTAATAATGAGTTATGAGTTTCAACAGATGATTGCTATTATTGCCCATGATGTTCATCCCCCTCTTTTTTATATTGTTGCCTATCCCTTCTTTTTATCCGGTTCAATATACGGAGTTAAATTATTTTCACTTTTGACAGGTATATGCTCAATTTATTTATTGTATGATATTTTTAAACTGAGAAAATATGAGTTCGAAGCGGGTATTCTTACCTTAGTCGTAATTTCCATCCCAAATCTCGTTATGCATTTCGCTATCGCACGGATGTACGGGTTATTCATCTGTCTAGAAGCCGCATCGCTTAATTTAACTATAAGATTTATCGATGGTCGCTATATAAAACATAATGTACTCCTTCATATTATTTTAATCGTATGCGTTCGGATCCTATCGCTATATACGCATTTTTTTTCGATCATTATGCTTGGATTCAACCTTTTGTTATTTGGGATTCATTTCCTCTTTCTCTTTTTCGATAAAACTAAAGAAAACTTAGAAAATAAGAAATTGATATATACAATATGTATAATCACTTTAGTACTTTCGATATTTTCCGTCTTTCCTTGGATTGCCTATCAATACAATCAGATCACCGGAAATCAAATCGAATGGGGTGTTTTTGGTATCAAAGGGCTGTTGGATTTTGTCTCTGTCATGAACTCGCTTCATAACGAACCAATCATTCTGTATCCGTTCTATCTTTTCCTCAATGACGGCTTCAATCTATACGGTGCACTTTGGCCCAGAAATCCGTTTCGCTATATTATTAATCTTTTAATCTTCGGGTTATTTTTGGTTTATCTAATTGCGGGTATAATTCTTGCTGAAATAAAAACCAAAACTGTCATTTTGTTTGTAATTGCCGCATTTATAAGTTCCTTCATCGGATTTTACATTTTCATGTCCAATTACGCAATCCCTCACTATTCTCGATACATGGCCCCCGTTATAATTTATGTATTGTATCCCCTCTCTTTGGTGGATTACTCGAAAACAAAATTAACCAATAAAAAAATCCTATTTCTCATAATCCTGATAAATATTATTAGTTTCATATCCTTTTTCGTAGAATATTATATCTTCGGGGTTATTCTTGTCAACTAAGCGTGCTTGATGGATTCTCTTTCAAATTCATAATGAAATTTTTTAAATTCTCTCGATTATTCTATTGGGTATGCTTCCACCCGAAGAAATTGTGATTCGACCGCCCGTTGAAGCATATTCTGTACTTATTCCGGTAACGGGCGGCTGCTCATGGAATAAATGCACTTTTTGCGGGTCATATAAAGGAATTCAAGACTATGCGATTAGAAAACTTGAAGATGTTCTAAACGATATTCGCAGTTATTCAGATCTATACCCACACGCCCGCAGCGTATTCTTTGCTGGCGGAAATCCGACTTCGGCTCCAACCGATTATCTTGTGAAAATCATTTCGGAAGCAAAATCCCGGTTCAAAAATGTTGAAAGAATCTCGTGCTATTCAAAGGCATTAGACATCGTTCAGAAATCGGATGCAGAATTAAAACAGCTTCGAGATGCGGGCCTCACAATCGTTTATATGGGACTTGAATCCGGTTCTGATAAAATATTGCTCAAAATCCGTAAAGGCACCAGCCAATCCACATTTATCAAAATCGGAAAAAGAATTTTGGAAGCCGGAATCCAATTATCATTTTACATAATTTTGGGTATTGGTGGCACCGCTCAAACGGAAGAACACAGCTTCGAAACTGCTAAGGTAATAAATGCCGTGAACCCCACTATCTTTCGGTTTAGAACTCTTAACATCTTACCGAACACTGAATTATGGAAAGAGCGAGAAACCTGCTCTTTCGTGGAACTCACGCCATATGAGTGCTTACTTGAAGAATACCGTATTATCGAAAATATAAATGAAAATGTCACGAGCATGATGCGAAATGATCACATTTCAAATTATGTTATCATTGAATCTGATAATATTGGAAAGGATAAACGCAAGATAATATCCATTCTCAAGCAATATCTTGAGGATCCGGAAGTAAAAAAATGGAATCGAAAAAATCTCACACAAATGTAGCATCTTTTATGTGTCCTTCGCTCCCTTTTCTGGAAAACCCAAAGTTGAAAAAGCATGAATTCGATAGATTAGTAGAGAAGCAGAGCATCAAGGTTTTACAATCGGCGAATTGCTTTACTTTAAAAAAGAAATCTGTGAATTTCTGAACATTTGTGTGAGTTGATATCTTATGGTCGCATCGGAAACCGCATTAATCTTGCCAAACAAACCCGCAGTCTTGCAGATAATGAAGCTGAGAGGAGTTCCGGAACAAGTTATCCGGCATGAAATGGCGGTTTCCAGAAAAGCTATGAAAATGGCCCACTCGGTTATTGATCTTCCGGTGAACTTGGAATTGGTCAAAATTGGTGCATTGGTTCACGATATAGGTAGATGTGTCAGTCATAAATTTGATCATGGCATCATCGGTGCGGATATTATACGGCAAATGGGATTTCCCGAATCACTTGCCCGGATTGCGGAATGTCATATCCTTGCCGGATTAACTGCAGAAGAAGCAGAATCTTACGGCCTTCCCAAGAAAGAGTATTTACCGATGACTATTGAGGAGAAAATTGTATGTCTTGCTGATAAATATATTTCTGGGGTTCAGAAAGTGAGTATTGAGGAACGATTTTCGAGTTGGGAACTCCGATGGGGAAAAACCGAGTTTTTAATTGCCCAAAAAGAGCGTGCCCTCGATTTGGAGCGCGAGATTCTCAAGCATATATACGATGATGACCAAAAATAAGATAAATCCACGTAAACAATAATATTCTCCCTTTTTCAATTACATCCGTAATCCCTTTTACTAAAATTCATCATTCTCTTTAACATTTCACCCGGTTGCAGAAAATGCATGA
>CAZUTM010000081.1:1932-10490 GCA_964623665.1 uncultured archaeon | reverse complement strand
TCCCGGTTGCAGAAAATGCATGATCCCGGTTGCAGAAAATGCATGATCCCGGTTGCAGAAAATGCATGATCCCGGTTGTAGATAATAAAAAAAACCAAGCTCAGAGCTTATTTCTTCAATGTGAGTGAATACTTTCCCGTTCTTAAATCAATTTCTTTCATTTCTGGTTTGATCGGATATTTATTTTGAAAAGAATCAATTAAGCATTTTTCACCTTGTAGATATGTAAATTTAAGGGTTCCGATGGTATTGGGTGGAATTTCAAAATTATATTGATATGCATTTCCATTTTCGGAATCCCCTTTTTTCCAGCTGACGTTGATAGCACCTCGAATCGAATGGTATGAGCCTTCAACAAAAGATAATGAAGGATCAATGCATGGCTCGAAAATTATATGTTCATAGCCCGGTTTTTCCGGATCCGGAAGGATCCCTAATATAGAGGAGTAAAAGAATTCAACGACCGAGCCGTATGCATAATGATTGAAAGAGTTCATGCCTTTGCTCTGAAATCCTCTTCCTTTCACATATGCGTCCCAACGCTCCCAAATGGTAGTTGCCCCTTGTTCGATTGAATAACCCCACGATGGGAATTCTTTACTTTCAATTAATTTATATGCGATTTCGGATAATTGAAGTCGTTTAAGTGTATTGAGTAATGATTTCGTTGAAAAGAACCCTGTTGATAATCGGCCTTTATAACGTTTTAGCGCTTTAAGTAAATGCTTCTTTGTGGAATCATAATGGGTCTCATCCAAAATGTTGAAATCGTAGGCGAGGGCATAGCCCGCTTGGGTAGATCCTTTGATTTTCCCTTTTTTATCAATGAATTTTTTAAATATTATCTCTTTGATTTTTTTTGCGATTTCCGAATACTTGTTTGCAGCTTCGTTTTTGCCTATGATTCGGTTCATCGTTTCGAATATTCGGATGGACCGGTATAAATTCATGGTCGAGAAGATTTCAAATGGTACTTTTCCGCCTTTTTTCGGATAATTTTTCACTCTTAAATTATCACCGTTGAGCCAATCGCCGTATTTGTTTCCGCAATTAACCCAAATGAGGTCCGGATTCTTTTTCATGACCCATTCAAAATGTTTTTCGATCGCGGCTAATGACTGGGTGATTATTTTGCGATTTCCATAATTCAAATAACATCGCCAAGGAATCTCGAGCGCACAATCCGCCCAGCCGGGGGCATCCGTGAATTTATCGGGACCCATCGGGTGAGGTGCAAAATCTGGATAACGGCCATCTTCGGTTTGCCCATCCATTATATCTTTATTAAATTTCTCGAAAAACGATGCGAGGTTGGCATTGTAAATACCGGTTTGGGCAAAGATGAGAGCGTCCCCCATCCATCCCATACGCTCATTTCTCTGCGGACAATCGGTCGGTATCGAAACCATGTTATCTCTCTGCGTCCACAATACATTATTCCAAATTTGATTTAATAAAGAATCGGAACATGAAAAGCGGCCATCAATCTCCTCAACAGAAGATATCGCAATCGCTTCGATGGAATTCAAAATGCTATCGCAGTTCCCCGAGAGTTCAGCATATTGGAATCCGTGAAATGTAAATCTGGGTTGAAAGATTCTTTTTCCTTTTCCATCATGGATGAAAACATCTTTTTGTTGTGCGAGTCTTAGATTATCTGTGTGCAATGAACCATCTAACTCAAGCATCTCGCCATGCCTTATCGTTATGGTATCTCCTGGAGAGCCTTCCCATTCAAACCGGCAAAAGCCCACAAGATTTTGACCGAAATTTACTATATATGTTCCATTCTGATGTTTTTGGATGGATTTTGGTTTGAATACTGCTATTTGTTTGATTCCATTGTGTATTTGAGCCCGCATGCGATGTTTAAGTGCGATAGTTTCGCTTGATTCTTCTGTATTCTTCCATTTCTTAGCCGAATCGACGAATTTGAGGGTATTCCAATTCTGAATTTCCAATCTTGCATCATGTTCTTCCCCCATAAAATTATCCGCGGAACGAATTGGTCCATCGGCCCAAATCTTCCATGAATTATCGGAGACAAACTCTTCTTTTACCCCGCTTTCATACTCAACGATTAGTTGGAAATAAAACGCCCGACGAGTTCCATAATAATGCTGTCTGATTTCGTCGCCAGGTCCCAATAAGCCCATATACCAGCCATCCGCCAACATCGCCCCAGCAACATTTTCTCCGATCGAAAGTTGATGTGTGACATCAAACATCTGATACAATATTCGTTTGTTATAATCGGTCCATTCTGGAGTCAGATACGAATCTCCGATTTTGGTCCCATTTATGTATGCTTCGTAATACCCAAGGGCGCTGATTACACAATATGCTCTTTTTATTTTTTCAGATATGACGATCCTCTTTCTTAAATAGGGTGAAGGATTGCTTTTTTTGATCGTTTGAAGCCCGCTCTTGGTTGAATCTTTTATTTTAATTGGCTCAAATTCTCTTTTTTCGTCCAAAATCCATTGCGCGCTGAGATCATCGATGGTAAAGGCTCCGGTTACAAATTTAGAAATCTCGCTCCATTTGCTCCACTCGCCGCCCTCCGCTTGGATCTTGACTTTCCATATGTACTCGGTAAAAGGTGCAAGGTCGGGGCCGTTATATTCGATATTATTAATTTGATTGCTTAATTTATCCCCTGAATCCCAGAAAATCTCATTTTCTTTTAGCATATGAATTCGATACCCGATTTGATTGAAAAATCCATTTTGAAGCTCCGATTCCGAGGCCTCAACTTCCCAGCTAAATCGGGGCCGTTTAATATCGATTCCAACGGGATTTTTCCGAAATTCAACACCCAAATTTTTAGCGATCATATCTTTAGCAAGAAATTTAGAAATAAAAACTCTTTGCCCGACTCACTCCATCACGATTGAACACATACTAGGGAAACCGGGAAAAGCATGCCTTGGCTTTCAAAGCCGCACCACTATTTTTTATGAAAATTTCAAATTGCGATTTCAAATTTTTGTTTTGATTTTCTGCTTCAGTAATTCCAAGGCACCACCCGCTTTTATCATTTCAATCAAGAAAGAAGGAATTTCCTTAAACGTAATTACACCATCCGAACAAATTATTTTTCCTTTTGGTAATTGGAGTTCGACAATTTGTCTATCTTTCAATTGTGAAGGCGCATCCGGGAGAATGATGGCGGGAATTCCGAGATTGAAACAATTTCGATAAAAAATTCTTGCAAAGGATGATGCAATGATCGCTTGAATTCCTAGCTCTTTTAACACGAAAACGGCTTCCTCTCGAGAACTTCCACAACCGAAATTGGTATCCGCAACGATAATATCTCCGGGTTTCACTCTAGATGCAAAATCCGGGATTAAAGGTTCAAGTGCATGTCTGATCTGGATGGAAGGATCCCGGGCTGTCAAATATTGGGGCGGTACTATAAGATCCGTATCGATATTTTTTCCCAAAAACCACAGTTTCACGAATACTATAATCTTTATTAAATTAAAAGATCATCGGTCAGTTGGTTATCTTCTTTTTCTGTCTCTCGATCGCCTAGCGCAGATACCGCACCAACATCTTTCAGTTCGTTTTCTCTTTGTTCCAACATTTTTTTAATTTCGTCGCCCATGTATTCACCATCGAACATCGCTTCGTAGAGCTTTTCAATTAAAACAAATCTCCCTTTTATATCTAGCAGAGAGATCTGGGAAAATTGGAAGGCGTTCGTGGATATTAGGAGGTACAATGTAGGATCCTTGAAATATCCGAAAAGTTTACTCCAAAGGGTGAATTGATGAAGGATTATTTGCCGAAAAGTGCTCTTTGAACAATGATATCTAATGGTCAATTCTCTATCGGTCAATTGATTGAATTCTGCTATGGCTTTATTAAATAGTACGATAAAATCTTGTTTGCTGGGTATTTCCCCGTTGGTATTCGAGAGATACAAAAAATTTAAATTTTCACCCAAATAGAGCGGATGTTTATCGCAAAAAATCGACATCTTTGAAAGGTAACCGGAATTTGAGATATCAATGAGCGCATCGGAATCTGATTCATCATCAATTGAGGTACTATAAGAATTCCATCTGAGATTCATGAGAAAACGCTCATTATACTCTGAGAAAAACCGAGTTCGTATGTACTCATTTAGATTAAGGTCCCAATTCGGCTCTCCATACTGCTGATTTTGGGTTCGTGTGTTTCTATTGCCAAAAAGATCTTGATACCCATGGGGCGCGTGGATATTTTGATAGATTAATTGAGTATACGTCGGTGAATTCGTGCGAAAAGATAATGTTCTCTTCTTTGAGGCATTTTCAACGACCGTTTGCATCGTTCGAGGCTTAAATGAAGGAAAATAACTCTCGATGGAATATTCACCTGCAGTAATTGGGAATCCATATTTAATATTTGTCAAAGCGTGTGGATTCTCATTTACTTCCATCGAACTAATAGAATCGATAAGGTTAAAAGATGGATCAACAAGACCCGAGAAGATTGATAGGTTGGGAAAATTATAGATGGAAGGATCTGCAACATGACTTCGTGAAATCTGAAAAATTGAATCCAAGGATGCAATTTTTTTCACATAATAGGGAATGGGTTCTATAGGAAAATGATAAAAGATACGCTTCCCCTCCAAAAACAATGTATTATAAAAAGAAAGGTATATTTTGGTGTCGAAATATTTTCTACAACCTTTCGTTCCTTTGCAATCCTCTGATATTCCATAGGGATTCCATGAATTAAAGTCCATTTGAGCATTTCCATTTGATAAATCCTTGTTATATTTTTCATTAGAATTAATTAATAATGATTTGAAGAGTTCGGAAATAAATTTATTCATATTCTCCGACAGCTTATGGGTTTTGAAAATATTCTTTATCATTATTGAGTATGATAGTATAAAAAGGTTCGGCGCCTTGGAGAATAATTCTTTTAAGCATTTGATTGAAACATCCGGATAGTGTTTAATTATCTCTGCAACCAATGATAGTCTCACCTTGATCTCATTCTCATCATTGAGATTCGGAGTAAACACAATCGATTTTATTGCGGCTTCAAGAGAAAGTTCGGGTTCGATGAGAAAATAATTGAAATAGTCTATTTTGTATTTCTCGGATTCCGCAACAAGAAGTTCCAAAATGATTTCGATACGATGGCTGATAAATTTGTGGAAAACGAGGCTCCGCAGTCGATCTTTTAACAAAAGTAAATTAGATTGATATCTCAAATGATAGAGGAGTGCCAAAGCATATTCTTGGAATAATTCAAAGTCTTTTCTGTTATAGATCAAAGGGAATTCAGGTTCCGGTTGGAAAAACAATGAAAGAGGATCCGAAATCGATTCCGCTTGAAGATCAATCCTTTTTCGTTCAATCATCTTCTTCAATTCCGGATCTTGTAAATTAAGGCTCAGATATTTCAAGGAATCAATCGAGAACACCGGAAACAAAATTGGAACTGCCAATTCAACCCTTTTCATCATTTCCTCATCGAATAGCTTTATCAAAATCTCGCTTCGATCTTTTTTAATAAATTCCAAAAGGCTCAGAAAAGGATGATTTTTTTTACTGCTTGAATAATAGAAAGAAATTAAAAAGATTTTAAATAAATTGGATAGATCTTCTTCTCCCACTTTCTTAATCAAGGTTTCAATTAATTCATTGGGGGCTAACGGTCCAAAAACGCGTGATATCGCATCCCAATTCAGATCGAGTAATTTATCTTCGGCGAAAAGCAAATTCGATAATAAATAAGGAACTTCTATACCTTGTAAAGAATATTCTCTGTTGGTTTGAACGGTAATCAGAAAAAATCCACTAAAATAGTTCCATTTCTCCGATATTTTTTTATATTCAACTACCGCTTCAAAATGAGAATGCTTTGTACAATACTCCCGATTTCTCAAAATCCACAAAGCGCTATTGAAGTACCCTAACATTGGCCCGATTTTATCCTCTTGCGTACCTATAGCTCGGCTATTAATGGCATGGTCCATCGCATTGAGCACCTCTTGCAAAATGGATTGGTGGAAAGGATAAAATAATTCAAACAATGAAGAGTATGGGAAATAATCTCCAAAATACTTGATGATTTCTTTTAACAAATCGAGAAAACCAAATTCGTTTACATAGAATTCTAAAAATGGCAACATCTCCTCGTTGGATTCGAATCTCAGAAATTCTAAACTTAAAATGAACCGAAGAAAGAAAGCATCACGCAAATCAGACTTATATGCATCATTTAAGCATAATAGACCTTTCATATCCGCAGTATCTCGTAGTACACTGCTTAAATAATAAAAAAGAAGATGAATACGCTGTTCTCTGTCCAGACCCAAGAGAATTTGGTTTATAAGATTGATCGCTTCATTTCCACACGATACTACCAATCTATCGAGCTGCTCCGGATTCCAAATGTAATATTGATACGCAATCTTCGAGGATATCAGCTGTGATTTAATAAAACGTTCAATATGAGGTGACAAAAAGAGAATTTGATACAGCCATTCATTCTCATTTGTAATTTTTTTCAATTGTGGAATTATCGTGGTGTGATCCATTTCTTTTAAAAAGATTTTTTCCACCAAGCGGTACCACGAAGTTGCGAAATCAACCATTTCTACAAGCTAGTTTCAATTGAGATTTATAAGGTTTTGTTTTTCTCCAGAAAAGATTATATAAAATGCGTATTTAATTGATTAAGGAAAAAATGTCGAGACTCAAACTCGTTAAACCTGCCATTATTCATAAAATCATGACCTCGGTTGAAAATGGGAATGAAATTACCCGCGCGATAGTTTCTTGCAAAGGAAAAACCTTTTTCAAACAAGATCTTCAAGTCATAGAAGAGATTGAAGAGCGATTTATGATCCCATTTTTCGATTACGCTTATTCGCGATTCGGCAAACTCAAGCAATTCCAAATCTCATTTATCGGGTTTTCACAAAATCAAATGGATGAATTAATCGAATGGCTATCGAAGTTAACGAGTTTGGAAGTATTAGATCTGAATAACAATAATTTGGAAAGTCTCTCTCCGAAGGTTGGCGACATAAAGGGTTTAAAAGCACTCTATTTGTATTCCAACGCATTATCTACTTTACCGAATTCTATTGAAAGACTTTCAGAGCTAAGGGAAATATATCTACATTATAATCGCTTTGATTTTTTTCCTACCGGATTACTAAAGCTCAAAGATTTAACCACATTAACCCTTCATAATAATTTTATTAGATCTCTACCCGAAAATTTCGATGTATTTGATAAATTGCGCTTTTTCACCATATATAGCAATCCACTGGAGAGTTTGCCACCGGCTTTTGCAAAAATGAAAAACCTGGAATACTCACCCATTCAAGCCGCAAATTTGGTGTTGTTTGGAGAATCGAGTTTAATCACATTCACACAACATCTGATGAGGCATTATCTAAAGAATAATAAAACCCTAAAAGATTTCTTTACGGAATTTCTGTCTCAAGAACCTCAACAAAAAATGAATTCGGCAAGGGCGCTCTCGAATCCGAATATCCCGCAGTATTTTTTAGCTATACTTGAAGATAATTGGCTAGTTCGAATGAACACGGCCTCAAATTCGAATGCTCCAATTCTGAAAGATTATCCTCGCCTATTCTTTGATTATTATTTTGATGTACGAAAAGCGGCCGCATCCAATCCGAATGCGACAATACACAACGAATTTCCAATACTTTTCCAAGATCAAAACAACCAAGTCCGATTATCTGCTGCAAGAAACCGATTTGCACCCCGATTCTACAACTTTTCTCTGCTTCTAAATGATCAAGAAGAAGAAATTCGAATCACTGCAAAGCAGACGCTTCAAGAGTTTAACCAAAAATTTAAATTGCAAAAACGCGCTTAAGAAATTATGAGAAATGCTCAAATCAAGAGAAAAACACTCGAAACTGACATTTCTATTGATCTCAACTTGGATGGCACCGGAAAATCTGAGATCGACACCGGAATTAAATTTTTTGACCACATGATGGTATTACTCGCAAAGCACGCCGGCATCGATCTGACGTTAAAGGGGAAAGGAGATTTGGCCCATCATTTGATCGAAGACATCGGAATTTCTCTTGGGATGGCTTTTGAAAACGCACTGGGAAATAAAAAGGGGATAGAGAGATATGGTGAAGCCACCATTCCGATGGATGAAACACTCGTTCAAAGCGCTCTTGATTTCTCGGGGAGAATCGCCACGGTCATTAACATTCCATTCAGCGGAGAAAATATTGAAGATTTATCATGTGAAGATATTCTCCATTTTCTCATCAGCTTCGCCCAAAATGCAAAAATGAATTTACATATCCGGGTGATTTATGGTGAAAACGACCACCACAAATGCGAAGGCGCATTCAAATCGATGGCACGGGCCATTAAAAAAGCCATAGCGATCACAGGGCAAGAAATCGCATCCACAAAAGGAACATTAAGTTAAGTGAAGATTCGTTAAGTGAAGGTTCGTTAAGTGAAGATTCGTTAAGTGAAGGTTCGTTAAGTGAAGGTTCGTTAAGTGAAGGTTCGTTAAGTGAAGGTTCGTTAAGT
>CAZUTM010000081.1:0-1832 GCA_964623665.1 uncultured archaeon | reverse complement strand
GAAGTTAAGCGGGTCGGACCCGCTAAACGCTTATTTTTTCATTGGAACTTGGAGGTTTTAGTGTGCTATCAACCCACAGAAAAAATGGAAAGGTATTATTAAGGTTCTCTATCATCTTTGCTGTCTTTTTGCTGATGAACGCTACGCTACAAACCAAATCCTTGCAAGCCGAAGATCCTATTTATCTCTATTACTTTTACAATCCCGATTGCGAAATTTGCCAACAAGTCGGTCCTAATGTTTATGGGTTCGCCGAAGATCATCCGGATCTTATCTTCATTCAATATTTTGTGGATTTTACAAATACTTCATCTGTTGAATTTGCGAGTACGATTTTTCAAAGTTACAATTTTACGTTCACGGGAGTTCCATCCGTTTTGTTCGTTAAAGGGGAATGTGCAGTGCTGATCACCGGAACGAATATTCAGCCACAAAAACTCAAGTTCGTATATACAGAGCTTCTTAAAGCAGAAGCGGTTTGTCCCACTCCCGATTCCGAAATAAATTTGGAATCTTTATCCTATCTTTTTATCTATGGTGCCGGCTTTATTTCGGGGTTATCTCCTTGCATCCTTCTTATTTTGGGCTTTGTTTCTGCATCGTACATAAGTTCGGAAGAAGAAAAAGGCGGAATCATTGCTGCCGAACCAAAAGAAGAATCCAAGGTTGGAAAAACAGAACGATCACAAACCAAATCGAGATTAGGTCTTCACATCAAATTTATTTTCGGGTTTATCTTGGGTACCCTATTAGTGTATTCTTTGTTAAGCGTGGCCATCATATATTCTCTTGAATTCCTATCCACTTTTGTGTTCGGAAAGATTGTACAATATATCTTTGCGGGCATCTTGATTCTTCTTGGCTTATGGTATATCATCGATGCCGGAAATGAAAATTCGAGGTTGTTCAAGACTCCCGACACGATAAAACGGATGTTCCGAACTATAATTACGACTAAATCAATGGCCTCTTCCTTCATATTGGGTATGGTGTTCACAATGATTAAACTTCCGTGTATCGGTGCGATTTTGATGGCCTTGCTTCTTAATATTTCGGCAAACCCTGTTGAATACTATCCAAAATTATTGGTATATTTTATGGGCGTATTAACCCCATTGGTGATTGTCTCGCTTCTTTTGGTATTCGGGTTGAACACGGAACGGCTGAACTCTCTTAGAACAAAATATCGGCCCGCCCTTCGTTTTATTTCGGGACTAATTATCATTGCCATCGTTATATACTCGCTGTTTCTCTGAATCCGGATATGTTAAACAAAAAGTTTTTTATTTTCAGCGTTCTATTATCCATTATGAAAACAGAACAAGCCAAATCGTATATTTTGGATAAATTCCGTGCATTTGGAAATTATATCGAGATTCAAGATTTCAAGGCCTTCTTGATTCTTGCATTGAATCAAATTGCTGGGCAGAAACAATTCTTCCAGCAAATTATGGGCACCGCGGGAAATCCTACACTGTGGTTCTACGAAGAAAATGCCAACGCTTTCTTTATGGAATTCGGGCTGAAAGAACTTGGATTTGCTCCCATCATTGTGTACAATAAATCCAACAAAAAAGTGGACTTTGTAATCAAAGGCGATAACAAACTGTTCTCCGAAATGCTTACCAAGCAAGAAATGGAACTTTTGGTGAAACCAAAGATGATTGTATATTCCCCAACGATTGTAGATCATGGTCGGAATATTATTCACGAAGACGAGATGGCGATAAAAACCGTTGTTAAGATTAACTCTGTCTACAAGAAATTGGAAGAATTCATTGTTTCACCATCGTTATTAAGTTATTTCTTCATATTAGAATCTGAGAACGGGC
>CAZUTM010000080.1:0-20547 GCA_964623665.1 uncultured archaeon | reverse complement strand
TGTTTCCAAATGATACGGAAAAAAAGGTTTGTAATTATTTATTCAAAATAGTCCTAAAAAAGCATTTCAAGAGCCGAATTAGAGAAAAAATCGATGGAAATAATCCTTTTCGGGCTCACGATTTATTGCTATACTTTTTAATTTTTTCGATGAATAACTTGTATTCCTCTTCGGAGATCTCATAGCTATGTTCAGGTGTTGGATAGACTGATTTTTTAACATCATCAATGTAGGCTTTTCCCGATTGAATAACGGTTTCGTACACGTTTGCATATTTTTTGAGGAATTTGAAATACGTAGATTCTTGAAATCCAAGCATGTCCGTTGAAACCAAGACTTGTCCATCACAATAGGGGCCCGCGCCGATCCCGATTGTGGGAACTCTAACCTTTTCGGTAATTTCTTTGGCAACTTTCCATGGAATGGTTTCTAAAACGATTGAAAATGCGCCTGCTTCTTGCAAAATCAAGGCATCTTCTACTAAACGGCTTGCGGCCTCTGCATTTTTGCCTTGTACCTTGAACCCGCCAAATTGATGCAGATATTGCGGGGTTAACCCGATATGCCCCATCACAGCGATTCCGGCTTCTACCATCATTTTAATTGCTTTCTCCCTTTCTCTTCCGCCTTCTAATTTCACAGCATCAGCATTTCCAAATTTGATAAAAATGCCCGCGTTTTTCAATGCATCTTCCGGAGTCGCAAAAGACATGAAAGGCATATCAGCAATAATCATGGCCCGTTTAGCCGCTCTAGCTACTGCTTGAGTGTGACGCAAAATATCCTCAACGGTAACGGGTAATGTATTTTCATATCCGTAAACCACCATCCCCATCGAATCTCCGACCAATAATGAATCAATGCCCGCATTATCAAGGGCTTTGGCTATCGGATAATCATATGCGGTGAGCATGGTAATCTTCTCACCGCGACGCTTCATTTCGGAAAACTCGATGGTGGTTACCTTTTTCTGCATGTGAAGTAAAAGTAAAAATAAGCATAAAAAGTCTATTGAGGCAAAACGATCGAAATTAATATTTGATAGAGAATAAGAAATAGGAATAACACACCCGTCAAGGCGAATATCATAATTAATCGTTTCCGATTTTCAGCATCCGATAATTTGCTTTTAAAAACGATTTTGATGTCCATTCTGTCTTCGCTCACGCCTTCGATAAGATCTGCATAGATCTGTTTTTCTTCAACCAATTCGGTGATCATTTGAATCAATATCGGCAATTTTTGTTTCTCAAGTTCGAATTCGGTTATGAGATTTGAGATCTCTAGTATGGGGCTGAAAATCCGTCGCTTTCGATAGAGCATCAATATTCTCTTAAGACCCTCCTTATTGATGATATAGAGATCTTTTCCGGATTCCATTTTATCTTTACTTATGTTCGCAGAAAATTTCGCACCTTGAATTTTTCGGTAAGATAATTCTTTTTTAAGCGGTTTAGGGTCGATAAGAGATACCAAAAGCAAATCTGATATTGATGCGATATCATTGCGAACTCTTTCGGCGGTGAATATCTTGTTAAAATTGAACAATTTCTTTTGCGAAAAGATTCCATCATTCTCGGCAGCGGTTTTAAGATAGATCTCCGAAAAGCCCTTTACTTCGCACTTTTCAAGTAAATTATTTACAAGATCTCCATTCATATCATCCGCCAAAGCGTTTTCTTTTTTTAAAAGTGCATCGAGCGTATTGCAATCATTGTTTTGGGCTTTTTCTTCTTCTTTTTTTTCGGATACCTTCTTCGCCGCTGCCATAAAAATTAATTGCTTAGAAAGCATAAAAAGCTATAGAATGAAAGATTCGGCAAGAAAGATATTCATCGGCACATCCGGATACTGCTATGATGAATGGAAAGAAGTATTTTATCCAAAATCTTTAAAACCGGATGAGATGCTCGAATATTACAGCAAAACATTTGATACGGTTGAAATCAACTCCTCATTCTACCAAATTCCAAGCCAAAAGACCGTTGAAGAATGGAATAAAAAGAGTCAGAAGTGGTTTCGATTCAGTGCAAAAATACCGAATTTGGTAACCCATAAATGCATGTTGGATAAAGAAGAACTGAAGGAACCTCTCGACTTATTTATAAATAATATGATGCCGTTATTGCAAACAAATAAAGTTCTTGCCTTTTTGCTTCAGTTGCCGCCAAAATTTAGCTATGAAGAACATCGATCCAGACTTGAGTCATTTCTTTCCCATTGGCATACCTTGGTTGATGGGTTGAAAGAACAATACCCCGAAATAAAAAAACATGTGCCACACCTGGTGGTTGAATTACGCAATAAGGATTGGATACGGGAAGAATCTTTCAAGTTACTCCGACAATATAATGCAACATATTGTACCGTGGTCGAACCTTTGTTGCCTCCCATCATTGAGATAACCTCTCCGATTTATTATATGCGATTTCATGGTTTCGGTCAAAAAATCTGGTTTGATTATTTGTTTTCCGAAAAAGATCTTGATGATTGGAAACCAAAACTCATAGGGTTAAAAGAGGACGTGGAAACCGTAATTGTGTATTTCAATAATCATTTTTCCGGCAATGCGGTGAAAAATGCGGATTATCTGAAAAAGATCTTGGAGATAGCAAAACCGGTGAAACCGAGCGGGTTAGATCGTTTTGTTTGATCATTAATCGTGTTCTCTTCTCTTCGCAATTTATTTAAATGAGAAAACATATTTCTTTGTGATGATTTTGTTATTTTTGGGCGCGGGTGCACTAGGCCAATTGTTTGCAGCGAAAATTTCGATCCATCATCCCGAAATCCCGATTTACCTTTTTGTATCTCCCAAATATCGCGAAGCGATTCGTTATAATGGATTAACCATCCAATCTTTGGATAACCGAGAGGAAATCACTAAAAACGTTAAATTGGGTTCAGAATTCGATATTTTTCTTTTCGATGAAACCAAAGAGGATTTGCACGTTTTCGTAACGTCCAAAGCATATAGCAATGAAAATATTGCAACCAACTATCGGGATTACATTGGAAAAGCACGATCATTGGTAATTCTTCAAAATGGAATCGGAAACGAAGAATTTTTTCTTTCAAATTTTCCGATGCTCTCGCTATACCGGATGACGACCTCTAACGGCGCTTTAATTATCAAAGAAGGACTCGTGAGACATACAGGTAAAGGTATGACCTATATGGGTGCAATCAACAATCCAAAAGACAGCGATCTTCAACAAATTTACGAAGTATTAAATTCTTCCGAAATTCCTATCATCATTTCAAAAAATATCGATAAATTCATTTGGGAAAAATTACTCGTGAATGTATGCATCAATGCGATCGGTGCTCTAACACACAATAGAAATGGAACCCTCCTTAAGTCGGAGGAACTCATTGATCTAATGCGGATTGTGTTTGATGAAGCATTAAAAGTTGCATATGCGGAATGTAAAGAACTCGATCTTGATTCAAATCTCTTTCCCCGCATTTTGGATATCATGAAAAAAACAGAAACAAATAAAAACTCTATGTTCGTCGATTTGGAAAATAATCGGCAAACAGAAATCGATTTCATGAATGGAAAAATCTCGGAATGGGGAAAGAAACATGCAATTCCAACGCCTATCAACGATACCATAACCACATTAATTCGGAACTTCAATATTGATAAAATTTAGCACAATATCATGATTAGCGATACCCTCTTTATCAAAATTTATCGAACATATTTTCCTTTTTTCATGGGTATCGGGCCGTAATGTGGATTTCGTTTTGCATCATCAGATATAATAGTTTCGTAGAAATCATATGGATCGAACGGGATTTTAGGTCGACGGTCTTTATCGTTATCCAGATCCCCAAATTTATATTGATACTCATCATCGCCCACTTGGTCGCTTTTTATCTCTTCGCTATCAATTCCCTCTTCGCTATCGATTCCCTCTTCGCTATCAATTCCCTCTTCTTTTACATCCTCTAAAATATCAATCAAGTCAGCCTCTGTAATAACTTCATCTTCGACAAACTCAAAATCCAAATTCAATTTTGCGTCATTTGGATCTTGATCCTTATTAATTGTCTTGTTTTCCAAGTTTTCAACATCCTGTTCATTCTTTTTAGGGAGATCGGCCACCGTTTTCGGAATCTTTGCAAATTGCTTGAAAAATATAAAATGTTTTTCATTTCGCTTGGTGATTTCGTGAATATGCGAAAGAAAAAGGTTAAGATCGGTATATCTGTTATTACAGACAGGACATCTGAACTTGCCGGTCATTCCATCCGCCTCTTCTTGCTGAAATTCTTGGAATGATTTCAAAACCTTAAATTTCCCATATTTTGGAGAACCCGATTTCGCTTTAATTTGTTCCAATACCTTCTTTGAACACTTATGTGCAATAGGTTTTCCATAAATAGGAAGATCGAAAAGCACCTTCACGCCATGGATACATTCCCAATAAAGAGCCGGTGCACCGCACAATTTGCAATGGGTTTCAAAAGCACGTTTTCTACAAAAGGATCCATGTGAAGGAGCGCGAGGCGTTCTATACACACAATTGAAAAAAAGCTCAGAGAATTTTTACTTTTCGCCTATTTTTCATTTCTGTTGATTCAAAAGAATTAAATTGTTATTCGACACTAAATTCAGTATGGCGCAAGAGAATCCCGCGAAAACAACGAAAAGCGAAGAAAAGAATCAGAAAATAGAGAGCGAGTCAGAAAAAAATTTAAAAGTGAATTCACCACCGCCACCGAAGTTGCCCGGTTCCGTTTCCGCACCACCGCCACCGAAGTTGCCCGGTTCCGTTTCCGCACCACCGCCACCGAAGTTGCCCGGTTCCGTTTCCGCACCACCGCCAGCAAAAACAATAAGTTCTGGTTCGGCACAATCTTCTAAGAAATCATCGAAGAGTTCTGGAAATCCTCTACAATTACCTCCGCGGAAGTTTGGAACGCCCCGAAATCCAGATTATTCGAGAAATGTAAATAAATTTGCAAAATATAAAAAACCCGCAGAACCTGAAGCCAAACCAAGCGCCAAAGAAATTGATCTATCAATTCCACCTATCCCCGAGCCAAAAAAGATTAAAATCGATTTGAAATTGAAAGATGAACCGATGCGCAAAGACACAGCAGAAACGAAATGGATTCTCATCGATTGCGAAATGTGCGGTGATAAGGTGATACAAATGCCCGTGCCTCGAGATTACATTCTAAAGTCGCCTCTTCCCGTTACCGACGTTGGGTATGTTCACGGCGAACCGCAACATTGCATCGTTGCTCAGCTCGATAAGGATTTCGAGGTGCGTAGAAGACGTTGTTGTAAAATAACTTTTGAAAAAGATTATGCAAAATCTTAATCCGACCGACCTCAAATCTCTTCAAATTTTTATTATTTTTCAAAATCCAAAGCAAGGGAAAATGAGCTTCAAATGTAACAAAAATAGCAAATCAAAATTATTAAAAATGACAAATACACATTTCAATTCAGCGATTGAGTTTAGTTCGAATAAAAAAAAATGGATGATTGATTGAAATGTCGCAAGAAAAGATTAACGCCGCAATGAGTTGGTTTTTACAAATCGAGGGAATTGTTGCGGCAGCTGTAGCTGACGCGTCCGGAACAATTCTCTACACAACAGATAACTGGGATATTAGCGGAGACTTTCAAAATGTCAAGCGTGCGTGGGGTGGTGCCCAAGCAGTTACCGCAATGAACACGAAATTTTCTGTCTTGCAAAGAGAAGATATGAGATTCGTTGCGACCAACTTTGGTGGTGCGGGCCATCTTATTGCGGTAAAAACCCAAGATGAACCTGCACATTATGTTTTTGCGTTTCTCAGCAAAGAAGCGGATGCTCGTTCTTTAGTCATGGAAGCCCAAAGAGCGATTGATATGATCTTCGGAGTAGCAGCACCCGCTGGAGGCGATTTCGGTGGTGCGCCTAGTGGTGGGGCTATGGGCGGCGGCTTTGGAGGTGCTCCGGCGGCGGCACCCGGAATTGATCCAACTATTAAAGCGAATGTAGATACATTTCTATCATGGATAAAAGACCCAAATGGATTTCCCGCTTACATCAAATATTATCTTGATATGAATGATCCAACAAAGATATATCAATTAGCGGGAGTATATGATAAATTTAAACGGGTATTTGGATTCTAAACCGCTTATTTTTATTGATTTTTTTGTTTTTCGTATGTTTTTCAGGACTTGAACTGCACCACATAATACGAGAATTTTTATTTTCAAAAAATAACTATTAAATATAGCCGGATTTAAGCGAGGTGTTTTATTGTCCAAAGTGTTGTACCGAATTGAAAAAGAATCGATTGTTCCTATCGAAATCGGCTCAGAAAATGATATTTTACTTGTGGAAATGCGCGATGAGGGGAAGTTGTATGTCTACCGCGGTCGATATTCGGAGAAAACGGATGAGTTTTTATCCAGAAAGCTTTACGAGCGGATTATCAATAAATTTCATAATTCAAATATTTTCGTTTTAAAGTCCAAAATTCCCATTGCAAACGAATTAACAGAAATAACCGATGTCAAGAATTTTTTGCTGAATCATATGGAGGACGATAAAAAATTTGAGAGAAGGCGAATGTTAAAGCGTGTATTTTTATTACAAGGTATTCGAGAAGAGATTCAAAAATTTAAAAATTATGAAAAAAGCAGAGAATGGCGTGCTTCGGTATCGAATTTGACCCAAGTACGAAAACTTTCGGTATTCAATTTTTGGGCCCTGATCGTCGTTGCCGGTATTCTCATTGCTAAAACATTGTTCGATATTGCTTCTGGGAACTTGATTTTTATTAGCGATGATTTAAATCGAATTATTAATCCCGAATTGTTCCGTCTTTGGGTTCAAAATATATCATTCACACTTCTCTTATGTGCAGCGATTCTTTTAGTCGTCGGATTCGTAAATTTTCTTTTTATCGCTTTTCCTTTGAGATTTCCGATTAA
Source organism: uncultured archaeon (assembly GCA_964623665.1). GTDB lineage: Archaea > Asgardarchaeota > Lokiarchaeia > Sigyniarchaeales > Promethearchaeaceae > CAZUTM01. The sequence continues at coordinate 13,595 of CAZUTM010000080.1, read as the reverse complement.
GCCATATGAACTCTCAGTTTTAAATGTGTTAAAATCGCAACAATTACAAGAAGTGTGTGAAATGCCTCGAGATGAATCCATAACCCACGTAGATTTAAAATCCAAGAGTGAAATTCTTGCCCCACCCGTTCCCGATAGAAAAGGAGGAGGCACCGGATCAAAACCTCAAATTTCTCAAGTCAAAATTGTCTTGGATCCTAATAAAAAACAAATACAATCCATGCCGGAGGATTATGCTATGCTTGAAAAAGATAAAGAAGAAAAACTCGGAATGAAAGATGAAAAGTTATCAATCCCGGAGGCCCCATTGCCAAAGGATCAGAAAAAGAAATTAAGTGTTCCGGTTCTTGATAAGAAGATTTTTACCGATTTAAAGATAAATGAGAAGACTCATAAGCCAGTTATAGTCGAATGCGATCGATGCGGCGGTCCTATTTCGGTGCCAGTTCCTATTAAATTAATCACAGAATCGGATGTTCCAGTTGTCGAATTTTCGTATTCTCATGGCGAACCTCCGCATTGCTTAATTGTGCAATTGGATAAAAATTTTAATGAGAGACGCCGGAGAACGACGGATCTAATCAATGAGAAAGATTTCCGATAAATTCTCTTCGTTTTTTTTTCTCAATATTCTATATTGTGTTAAAGTCCCGAAAATTTATTTCTGTGATTTGCTAAGAGTTTTGATAGAAAAGAAGTTTCCTTTCACAAGACTTTAAATGCTGACTTTTAGATTTAGTATCATAACAAACAAACTCAAGGAGCGATTTTTTATTCATGGAAAAAACAAAGGTTTATGGAGATATTCTGTATTTTAAAATCAACGGAATCAACACGCCCATCAAAATTTCAAACGATATGTGTCCCGAATGTTTTGAAAAATCATTTATTACGGATCATAACACAGGCGATAAAGTGTGTAAATCGTGCGGATTAGTCCACGAAGAACGCTTAATTGAACATTCGCAAGAGTGGAGATCGTTCACATTTGAAGACTATAATACAAAAACAAGGGTTGGGGCTCCTTTTACACTCACAATTCATGATAAAGGTCTCTCAACCATGATAGATTGGCGTGATAAAGATGCGGCGGGCCGCCCGCTGAGCGCAGCAAAAAGGGTTGAGCTATATCGTTTGAGAAAATGGAATTCTCGGATGAGAATTCATACCAGCACGGATCGAAATCTTGCTTTTGCGATGTCCGAATTGGATCGGATGTCTTCGCAATTAAATTGCTCTAAAACAATCAAAGAAAATGCTGCAATTTTTTATCGAAAAGCGATTGATCTGAATCTTATCCGGGGAAGGTCGATTGAGGCGATGATCTGCGCTTGCCTCTATGCTGCATGCAGAATCTCCCGCCTCCCTTTAAGTCTTGAAGATTTCGAAGAAAATTCTCGAATCTGCAAAAAAGATATCGGGAGATGTTATCGTTTAGTGTTAAAAGAGTTAAAAATAAAAATCCCGAACTTGACTGCAAAGAATTTTATTCCTAAATTTACAAACGAATTAAAATTATCAGAAAATGTAGCCCAAAAGGCCAATGAAATCTTAAGAAAAGCAAAATGCTTGGGTTTTATTGCGGGTAAGGATCCCACCGGCTTAGCTGCGGCGGCAATCTATATTGCGAGTTTAATGACCGGCGAAAAGAGAACCCAAAAAGAAATCGCCCTAATTGCCAATATAACTGAAGTGACCGTACGGAATCGGTACAAAGATCTTAATCAGCAACTGAATTTAAATGTCTATCCGGATCATTGAATTTGAAAACGAAATAAAAATGAAATGAAATGAAAACACAAATAAAGAGCCAAAAAACCTTTTTTATATTGCCTTTACTCTTTTTACAATCTCGGGTCGTTTCTTAAACAAGATTCGATTCCCACACATAGAACATTTTATTCCGGGCAAGCCCGCGAGGTCCTCTTTTCGGACTTCATGTCTGCAATCCTTTTTCGCGCAAATATAACTCATGATTTCATAAAACTCGAAATCCTATTAAAAAATTTCGAATTCGGGTAAATCTCAAAGAAATAAAAATGAAAATGAAAAGTCTTCACCACACGCCTGCACCATTCTGCAGACAACTCTACGAACTTTGGTTGATTTCAAGCGAAACGTTGTCTTGGAAGATTTGTTTTAGTGTAAGATCTCGCAGAATATCTTCTTTTCTCCCTCTTTTATGTGCGTGCCGAATTGATCTAGTCGATAAAAAGCACGTTCTCGTATTGATCCTTGTTTTTCAGTATGTCTTCAAGTACCGAAGCGGGATTATACGACTTAGGATTTATCATGTTGAATATTTTGGCCGGAAAAATGCCGTGCAATATATATTCATTGCTTTGGTTTTTTGCAATCAAAAAGCCGATGATATCTCCGCTATTTTTCTTTGATAATATTACCATATTTTTTAGATTTTGGTCATAGAATGAATCCACTTTGACTATGGACTTGATTCCTTGAAAGGATAGAAAATGGGCGGTGGTTCTGGCTTCATTGTTGAAATTCACATAAAAATTTTGAAAATCCGGGATCTTAATCGTCGTGTCAAACCCGAAAAAATTCAAGGCATATTTTTGATGTTCATCTATTTGGTTTTCCGACTTTTGCTGAATGGTAACAACAAAGACAGAATCAGTTTTGGGAATGGGGGGGACTTGTGCAAGGAGTTTTTCCGCTTCATTCATCGCTCTCATTGGTAACTGAATTTCAAAAATAATAAAGTTATTGATTGCCCGAGGATTTTTTGAAATAGCAAGGTGGAAAGTGAGGACTCGTGGGGAAAAGAAAGGGGAAAGGGAACAATCCGTTTATGGGTAAAACGGATTTGTATTGGTGTTCAAACTGCCAAGTGTTTCAATTTGAAGGGCTATTGTGTACGGTGTGTACTCGCGCGTTGATGAAAATGACCGTTACGCCTCCCGGAGATATTCGGCCCGCCTTTGAAGCAGATAGGCGGTTATTGAGACAGATAATCAATCGAGATTTCGGGTCGGGAATAGGGGAAGCCTTGTTTTCCGAGGAAAAAATTATTTTAATTAATAAAATCGGTGCGTTGGATGTAAAATATGAAGTATTCGTTGATGGCTTTAATATCGGTGTGATCGCCTATGATATTCCGGATTGCGTATATCGGTTTAAAATGAAGCCTTATGGTGGACATTTTATTGCTTACTACGCCAAAAAGTTAGGACTCCCGCTAAAAAAATTTATCGTTATTTCCAAAGAAGCGGAGCCGCATATTCTGAATCATTCTTCTGTATTGGTGCCATCTGTTCAAGAATATTCTTCCGATATTCAAAAAGGCGATTATGTAATTCTTTTAAATTCGACAAAGGATAGAGTAATCGGATCGGGGATCGCGAGAGTCGATTCAAAGAAAATCGAGGAATTGATCATTGAAGGAAAAGGAGTCATCGCTAAGAACAAGTATAACATGAAATATTACTCCGATATCACCAATCCCGCCGATCCGCCTAAAGTGGTAAATCTAAAGGATGCTTATATTCATAATGATGCATTTATTCAATCTCAGATCAAGGAATCGATGGATTTCATCATGAATACCAAGGCCAAATTTAATAAACCTTGTGCGTGTGCATTTTCTGGTGGAAAGGATTCATTAACCGTGTTTTTTTTGATGTATAAGGCATTTGGCCCGAATTTTAAAATTTTTTTTGCGGATACGGGGCTCGAATTACCCGAAGTACTTCAAACCTTTGATGCACTCATCGAATTGGTGGGAATGCGGGACAAAACGATAATAAAACATGCAGGCGAAACATTCTGGGATTTGGTTAAAACCTTCGGTCCGCCTGCCCGCGATTTTCGATATTGTTGTCACTCTTTGAAAGCGCAGCAAATCATGGACATTATTCAAGAAATCGCAAACGGAGATAAATTGCTTGTGTTTTTGGGCCAGCGGAGATATGAATCATTCACCCGAATGAAGGATCCGAGAATTTACATTAATTCCTATATTCCGCTGCAAATCGCTGCCAGTCCCATCAAACATTGGAACGCGCTTCTTTTGTGGATGGTGTTGTTAAATGAAAAAATCAAAGATAAGGAGGGGAATCTCGTAAATATTCCGATTAATCCTCTCTATTTTCAAGGACACGAGCGAATCGGCTGTTATCTATGTCCCGCTACGAGCATCGCGGGGTTTGAGCGGATTAAAGACACGCATCCTGCGCTCTATAAAAAATGGTTCGATTATCTGGAAAACTACCGAAAAGAACACGGCTATCCGGAAGAATGGATTAAATTGGCGCTTTGGAGAAACAAGAAACATCCTCCCCAATGGCGCAATATCATGAATCGACTCGGAATCAAATTACAAACACAACTTGAAAATTCCTCTCAGAACCTCCAATATAAAGAAACAAAAGGTTTTTCTCCTTGCGTACAAGGCGGCTACTCCATTAAGGGACGATTCAATTCCCCAATAAACCTTGAAGGTATGCAAAAATTCGTGGATGCAATTACCGACGATTATGAATATGATGATCTTGGAATTCTAACGATTACCGTTAACGAAAAGCAAAATGAGAAAAAAATCCGAAAAGAGATTAATCTGTTTGCAGATGGCTCCATTTTGTTCCTCTTCGATAAAGAAACCGATGATTATGAGAGACTGAAAAAAGAAATCTTTTGTGTTGCCTTGAAGTCTTCTTTCTGTAATCTTTGTGGAACTTGCGCAACGATCTGTCCCCAAAAAGCCATAAAGATCAAAGAAAATCAAGAAGATATAGAATCGGAACAAGGGTTGGACGTTGAAGATGAATACAAAATTGATACCAACAAATGCACCCGATGCAGATCATGTATTTACCATTGTCCTCTCTTCGTGATCGCAAAAAATATTCAAAGCAACGATTAATTCTCTATGATTTTTTCAAGTTCTCCTAAAATTTTTTAAAGGTTTTGCTCTTAATGGAAAGTACTTATGAGTAAAGAAGCAGTGAGCTCGCGCAAATTAATTAAATGGGGTTCTTCAAAAACGTTGATTATTTCTCTACCCCGAAGATGGGTAAAAGTAAATAATTTAGAATCCGATATGGAAGTTCGGGCCGTTGAAAATCCGGATGGCTCTCTCACGCTCTACCCTCTTCATACGGAAATGAAAGAACAATTATCTAAAACCACGATTGAGATCAAAGACGAAGGGGATTTGGAATCTATATGGCTCAAATTGAACACTGCGTATTTGGATGGGTGGGACGAAATAAGCTTGGTCACCAAAAAAGAGTTTTCTAAAGGCATCAAGAATCATGTCGACCAAATCATTTCACCCCTATTAGGCCTCGAAATTTTAGGCGCTAATATCAAAGAAATCCTGATAAAAGACGTAATGTCTATTGGATCAAGCAATTTATTATCACTAATCAAAATGGTGTCGAATAAAACGGTTGAACTCTCGGATTCTTTGATAAGGATCATCGAAAACCCCAACGAAAGAGAGATGTTCGACCCTCAAATGGAACGTTCATCAATACAAAAATATTATTATCGAATTCAGCGTGAATTGCGAAAATCTTTACAGATTCCATCTCAACTTTCCAAAATGAATATGACACTCCAAGATGTGGTTGATTATTCGAATTATATCAACTCAATCAACGATATTACTGAAGATATTTCAATTATGATTCATTCGGTGATTGAAGAAGGATTCCCGGTTGAGGAACTCACCGATAAAAGCCAAATTTTACCTCTTATCAAACGCACTGCCTCTCTTGTGAAAAAATCGATAGATTCATTTTTGTTTAAAAATAGCACCCAAGCGATCGAACAAATTAAAATCAGCAAGGCGCTGTCTCAAACAAAAGCGAGTCTGCAGAAAATCATAACAAACAAGATATCGAGTTATTTCAGCGAAATGATCGGGAAACTTATTGATATCTCCCAAGACATCAGTTTTGGAGCATTACGAAGAACGATTTAATTGTCGCACGTGTCATCGAGTCGCTATTTTTTCTGTTTTTCAATACTTTCTTTCCTCAAATCTGTCATTTTCAAGCGTTCCAAAAGATATATTTGGCTTCTGTGCGAATAAATACATGGAAACAATTAAACGAATTCGAATTAAATTCTTAACTATGGTGTTCATATGAGCTGGATCTTCAAGGTAATCATTGCAGGACAAGGTGGAGTTGGTAAGACCGCGCTTGTCGAACGGTATGTGAGTGGGAAATTTGTCGAGGACCACAAAATCACGATAGGTTCTAATTTTATGATGAAAAATGTTGTTTTAGACTCCGGAGAAGCGGTCAACATGCAGTTATGGGACTTTGCGGGTGAAGAGCGCTTTAGGTTTATTTTAGGTGATTACTGCCGGGGCGCATCGGGTGCGTTTATCTGTTATGATATCACGGATTATAATACCTTCAAAGCCATCCCCGAATGGTTGAAGATCATTAGAGAAAATGCCGGCATGATACCCATAATCTTATTGGGAAATAAGTATGACTTGCCGAACCATGAAGTCGACCAAGAGACCGCCGATAGTTATGCCGAACAAGCGAAATGCGTAATGAATGTGTTTACTTCCAGCAAATTAAATTTAAATGTTGAAGAATCTTTTATTGCGATGGCAAAATGGTTGATATACTATGCCACATTGGATGAACAAAAATAAATGAGCATTATGAAAAACCACTCCGCAGAATTTTCTTTTTTATCTGATCTTATCTTAGCGCTAAAGCACTTTTTGAAAACGCCTTCCGAATCTATCTATAAAATAGGTTCGGATATTGTAGATTCACAATTGCGCACCTCAATAATTAATACGATGGAATATGTCATCGATAAATTCAACACCATAATGTTCATTTACCGAAAAACATTGCGAACTTTTCAGAATCAAGACCAATTGAAAAAATATGAAAGTGAAGCCGTTCTTCTTACTTACTTCACTTTTTTTTCTAATAAACTGCAAGCAAGTGATTTTCTAGACTATTTTAAGATTTCGAGATATCCTAAGAATGTTTTGACTGCATTCAATTTATTTTTTCAAAAATTAAAAACATTTTCCTTCGATATTGCATTGAAAGGGAAAACCGAGGAAGAAATCATGAGTATTCGCTATTCTTATCCTTCATTTTTCATAAATAAAATGATCTCATCATATGGACGGGAGAAAACGCTCAAGGAAATCGAGATTATGAATTCCGATGAAATGAAAGGCTATAACTTCTTTCGGTTTCGCGTTCCCTCTATTATATCTGAGGATTTCCTTCAAAACTATGATCTTCTCATCTTCCGCTTCATGCAGCGCGAAAAGATTAACGAGGTATTGAAAGCCTCTCAAATTGAAGTATTTGAACCTCATAATCTTCCATTTTCAGTCCTGAAAGGCTGGACCTTTAGAATTAAAAACCCGGACAAATCCAAATTATTGAAACATAACGTGTACAACCAAAATAAAATTGTTTTCCAAGATTTATCTTCGATTGTGGCTGTCATTGCATTAGATATTGCATCTTTTCAGTTCGTATACGATATGTGTGCTGCTCCAACCATTAAAACCGATTTAATCAATCAATTAAGTCTTGGCCGTTCGACCCTCATCGCATCCGATTTCTCGCATTCAAGGCTTAAAGATTCATACTTGTCGGTCAACCCGGAGCTTAATGTTCATTTGATCTGTCAAGATTCAACACAACCGGCCTTAAGGAAAGGGATTCGGTTCGATAGAATATTATTGGATGCGCCTTGCACAGGATCCGGAACGTTCGCATCAAATCCACAAGCGAAGATCCATCAATCAAATAGATTTTTAAATGAAATGGTAATCATTCAAAATCGCTTATTGCATGCCCTCGTTCAACATTCGGATGAAAATACAATCGTTGTTTATTCTGTCTGCTCAATGTACATGGAAGAAGGTGAACTTCAAATCAAAAATTTTTTGGAGCAGTCTTTAAAGATGGGTAATAAAAAAGTAAAAATAATGTCCTTGAATCTTCAAAATGCATCAAATAGTGAGCAAATTGACGATAAGATCTTGCAAAGCAGAATATTTCCCTCAGCGTATTTATCAAGCGGATTCTACGTTTGTAAATTCGGATTTACTGACGAAATCTCTCATAATCATATAAAAAATCGATAAGAAGTGGCGGAGCGCGAATACGCGCGATGGCTAAAAATTTCCCATCCGGACTCCAATCTATAGAATAAACCGGACCTTCTATCTCAATAGAAAAATCTTCTTCTAATGCTGCTGTCATTGAATGAATAAAAATGTGATCGGATTCCCCCGCTACCGCAATATATTTTTTGTTAGGAGAAAACGCAAGAGCATAGGCTTGATCGAGTTGCAGAGGAATACTATCGATAATTTGCCCCGAAAGAGTAATGATATCGATTTTTCTATCAATTTCTTCTTGAATTCCCTGATAATCGTAGGCCACCGCAATTTGTTTATATGTATTACTAAATTTCATGTTCTCCACTTGATATTCCGTAGCAAGTAATAATTTCTTTCGCATACCCGTATTGGAATATAAAATAAGTTCTTTATCGAAGGTTGCGATGATATTATTTGTGGGTAGCCATACTGTGGGCTTGATTTCTAATTGAAGTCGTGTGAATCGAATGTCCGTACAATAAGGTTCAATACCTTCATGATTCACAATGAGAATTCGATTCCGATTCACCCCAACCGCTATTTTTTCACCGAACGGACTCCAAGCAATACTGCTTGAAGAGTAATGATTCGTTAGTCTTGTGGAGAACGCAGTTTCTAGAGAGATCGGTTTGAAATAATTACGATTGAAGGATAAAAAGTAAAATTTTCCGTTGCCCATCAGAACCGCGAGGATTGGTTGCATCGGAGACCATGCTAATGTAAGATTATCTTGTCCACGATCTGTTTCAAAATTTGAAATTGTTTCCGTGGTGCGATCCCAAATTAAAACAGTTCCCTCTGAACCGCAAAACGCTACGTATCGAGCGTTCGGCGACCATTGAACCGAATGTGTATCGTACTCATGATTTTCGAACTCAATAAGCTTAAAATTCCGCATCTCGCGAATTAGCCGTTCAAACATTTCTATTCCCATTTTTTAATTGTTCAATTTAAAGTTTTGCTTCACAAATAATATCAATCGCGAGTCATTTTTCGAGGTATGGTGGAAGGATCGGAAAAAACTCAAGAAAAACGAGCCCACAACAAGGCAGAAGCAAAAGAACCAATAAAAGAGTCAACTGACGCTCCACACGTTAAAACATTAAAGATGAAGAAAAAACTAAAAAAGAAACTTGCAAAACTGGACATCCCATCGAATCCGGAGTTGGATGGGACATACACCTTTAAAAGAATTCGTGGCGGGGATATGCCCATAAAATATGTTATTGAAATTAATCAAATTCCCTTTGATGTGACCATGTTCAAAGAACGGTTGGATTCTTTAATTGATTCAAGAGTAGTATTGAAATTTGGTAAGCCTTCGCAGATAACAATCAAAAATGAACAAGGAGATGATACATCTCTTATCCTCACAACCTATAATGTTCACTTTCTCAACCAAAAATCCGATCTTCTTTTCAGAACCCAATTTGTATATAACGCGAGCTGGGTTGTCTCCAAAATATTGAAAGAACGAACATCATATTATATCTTGTTTGAACAAAAACGAATCGATCTTTCCAGAAATTGGGTCAGCAAGCTCAAAGACCCCTATCTCCTTTTGAAAAAAAATTCGGAAAAAGAACTAACCATCTACGATTTCAAAGGCAATTTTCAATTGCAAATAGCATTTTGATTAATGATTTCTTTTAATAGCGGGAAATCGATATTGGATCCGCTGATTACTACAGCAATATTCTTGAATTGTTTGAATTTTTCGCTGTATCTCTTTAATGCAGCAATACCGACTGCACCCGCCCCCTCGCAAATTTTGTTATGATATTTTAAATACTCATATATCGCAATTTTAATTTCTTCTTCAGAAACCAAGAGAATTCCATCGCAGTATTTTAAAATCGGTTGGAATGTTATTGAATTTTCTTCGATTCCGCCATGCAATCCTTCCGCGATCGAATGTCTCATGGGGACAGCCACTATTTTTTTTTCAATCACCGATTGATACATCGCGGGGCATGCTTCTGATTGTATTCCATATACTTTTATGTTGGGATTTATAGATTTTACCGCAATTAAAATTCCCGACAGTAAGCCTCCCCCAGAAACAGGTACCAAAATCGCATCTGGGATTTCATTTCCGCTATCATTTAAAATTTCTAATCCAATCGTGCCTTGTCCGGCAATAACATCGGGATGGTTATAAGGAGAAATATATTCTCCCTTTATTTCTTCAGCATATAATTTCGCCGCCTTCTCTGCCTCATCGTAGATTTCTCCTTCAATTCGCAAATCCACCCCGTAACTTCGAATGGCATCGATTTTTATTTGTGGGGTATTTTTCGGAATGAACACGATGGTATCTTTTTGTTTGTTTAGCATTTTTGAGGCAAACCCGATTCCTTGTGCATGATTACCTGCTGAAGCCGTGATTATTTTTAACGTTCTTTGTTTTTTTTCATGGGTTTTTGCCTTTATCAGCGCATTCAACGCACCCCGAATCTTGAATGATCCCGTTCGCTGTACACCTTCATGCTTTAAATACACATTTGTTTGGATCAATTTTGAATAATGAGTTGAATACTCATAAGGTGTTTTGAAGATATATTTTTCAATACGGCTTGCTGCTTGCTTAATTTCATTCAAATTGAGAGTTTCGCACATGTAAATCCAATTTTTTAAAAGCATTATCGAATTTAAAAAAATATGGTCGAAAAGGAGCTAACTTTGCAAGAGAAGCTTGATTTATTAAATTCAATCGGTGAGGAAATCATCGAGGATAAAGGACAATTGGAATGGCTTCTTCAGAACCGCAAAGACTTGGTCGCATACGATGGATTCGAGCCTTCCGGAAATATTCACATTGCCCAAGGCTTGATGCGTGCTATCAATATCAATAAAATGACCAAGTGCGGGATAAAATTCAAATTATTAGTTGCGGATTGGCATGCCGCCGCCAACAACAAATTTGATGGAGATCTTGAAGTGATAAAAAAGGTCGGTGATTTCTTCATCGAGGTTTGGAAAGCATGCGATTTGGATTTATCCAAAGTGGAGTTCATCTATGCCAGTGATGTGGTGAGAGATCCGAAATATTGGGAATTGGTTTTAAAGATTTCCATGGTCACCTCGTTGAACCGGGCCCTCCGCTGCACGCAGATCATGGGTCGAAAGGAATCTGACAATTTGCAAGCAAGCCAAATTCTTTATCCGATGATGCAATGCGCTGATATTTTCCACCTTAAGGTAGATATCTGTCAATTGGGGTTGGATCAGCGGAAAGTGAACATGTTGGCAAGAGAAGTCGGACCCTTGCTTGGGTTTAAACACAAACCCATTGCGATTCACCATCATATGTTGATGAGTTTGAAAGAGCCGCCAAAAGGTGATATGGATGAAATCGATAAGAAAGTTGCTTTGAAAATGAGCAAATCCGACCCCGATGGTGCGATTTTTATGCTTGATTCGGAGGAAGATATCAAAAGAAAAATAAAGAAAGCCTGGTGTCCGCCCAATGAAATAACCGAAAATCCCGTGTTGGAATATTGTAAATATATCCTCTATGAGAAGTTTAATGAGCTAGAAGTGAAAAGACCGGAACAATATGGTGGAAATGCCGTTTACAAATCGTATAGAGAACTCGAGGCGGCCTATGAAAACGGGAGTTTATCACCGGTGGACTTAAAGAATTGCGTGATTGAGTATCTCAACAAATTATTGGGCCCGATTCGAAAACATTTTGAAACCGACACAAAAGCAAAGGAATTGCTTGATTTTGTGAAACAGAAACAAGCAGAAAAGTTAAAAGCCAAAAAATCGGAAAAAAAGAAATAATATTATCGGTTTCCAACCTTTTCTTTTTTTAAAGTTTATTCGGATTCGCCCCTTCACCCGACCATGCTACGACCGTGGGATCAACATATCCGCAATTCGAACATGTGTTCTGCACTTCCCACGCTTCCAAAGCCGGGTGAACTCGGGTCATCAGTGCACCGCACTTTGGGCAAACGAGATATTTTGCACCGCATGCTTCGCACATATTAAGTTGGCCTTTTTCGACAAAGGAAAATGTTCGTTTCATCCAACCATCCACGACATTCCGGAACGCAGTTCCACCGCATTCTCTGCACACTTTCTCTACCATGATATGTGTGACACTTCATTTTTCGATCTTAAATACTCTCGCATTTCGACAATTTCTTCAGTTTTTTCATTTTTGTCGTTGTTTATATGTCTTTGTTCATTATTATACCTATGAATTGGGCGTTTCTTCTTCCTTCGATTGCAGCGATTTTTCTTATGGGATTAGTAATTATGACGTTGAAATTTTATAAAACAACCCATTTGATTACTCTCCTTTATTTTGCATGCTTTTCTGTCCTTTTCATCATTGTTATGGTTTTAAGAATCATCGAAACGGTCTCGATTGAGAATCCAAATTTGTATCGCTATTCCAATCTATGCTATATCAATGGAATTTGGCTTCTGGCTTTGTTTGTCGATATGATTCGATTCGGAAAGCTCGGATGGCGTTCAATTTTAGCTTCTTTTAGTGCAGGACTTTTAAATACTTCTCAGATGTTTTTGGATCGCTTTGAAACGGTGTATCTCGAAGGAACCGGTTGGGTTGATACCCCGCGCGATTATATTCATTTTGGAGGCTTTGTGATCTTTGCTGCAACAATTATTTTCGTGTTTCTGGGCAACTATCTTATCTCTTTGTATCGAAAAGCTACGGGTATAAATAAAAAATTTATTCAACAATTACTCATTGTTTTCTTGATTACGGGTGGGGGTGTAGGATTTTTTACTGTAGCCAGGGCGCTACTTCTTTCTCGGAGCGGGATCATCAATAATCTTGATGCAATTTGTATTGTGGCCGGTTTCGGTTATCTTCAATATAAATATATTCAAAATCCTACCTTCTTCCATATCGATATGATTGATTTGAAATTGTCCGCGTTGTTTGTTATCGATAAAAATTCCGGAAATGTTCTGTATTCCTATATATTCAACACAGAAAGGTTCGCTTCAAAGGATTTAATCGGAGGCGTATTAAAAGGCCTTGATTTGATTTTAAAAGAAATTCTTGAGTCAGATCAGCCTTTAAAACAAGTGGTACATGGAAAAGAATTTATAATATTCGATGAAGGAAAAGATGTGGTTGTCGGTTTATTTGTAAATGTCTCGTCCATCGTTACAATAAATTGGGTCAAGCAATTCCGAACCGCATTTGAGAAAAAATTTGAAAAAGATATTCAGAGATATAAAGAAAATTGCGTCGTTAATGCATGTGAAGATAAAGATATGCTCGTTCGTCAGATCTTTCTCTACGAGCGTTGAAATTTGTATATCCATTGTTTTTTTACTCATTCTTTGATTTTTTGTGTTGAAAGGGAAATAATTTTAAAAGATCCCGTATAACTCCTATCGCTGCATCCGGGATCTTCGATAATCATGGAAGCCCGGATTTTCTCAATCAAGATACCGTGAACCCATCCAATTTTCT
>CAZUTM010000079.1:8415-20650 GCA_964623665.1 uncultured archaeon | reverse complement strand
AAAGGTCTTTTTGCAATTTGGTGAGTCCGACCAAGAAATCATCATTTGGTGCTTGTTTCCCCGGTTGCTTTCCGAAGAAGGTTCCGGATCCGGAACAAGGAGCATCCAACAAGATTTTATCAAAGATGAGTTTGTCATTTTTGAATTCCACTGCATTTCTTATCATTATCGTGGTATTTTGAACCCCGCATCGTTTTAAATTGGAATATAATGCCTCAATACGATCTTTATCAGAATCTACGGCCAAAATAGTTCCCTCATTGTTCATAAGTTGAGCTATTTGGGTTGTTTTGGAGCCCGGCGCCGCACACATATCAAGAACGCTTTCTCCGGGCTGCGGAAACAGAATATGTGCGGGGATCATTGAAGAAAGGGACTGAATATAATAATATCCTTTGAGGTATTCATGGCTATGGCCGAGGAGATCTCCTTCATCCGAGATAACCTCGTATGCGTAATCAAGCCATCTCGACTTTTTTAGAAGAATTTGTTTCTCTCTCATCATGTCAATTAGATTTTTTGGCGTTCTCTTTAGGGTGTTGACTCGAATACAAGGGATTTCGCCTCTTCTGAATCTTGAAATGAGCAACTCCACTTCATTCGGATAAATTTCAGCAAAATGTGAAATTACATGTCGTGAGAATCCCGAGTCTTTTGCTAATTCGATTATTTTTTGTGGATATTCCGGTTCCCGTTTTGTAGATTCACTCATTTATTTTTCTACCTCCTCTTAAGTATTTGCCTAAGTCTGTGAGATTCTGAAGTTTAACAATAAAATTCTTTGAATCGGATAATCCGATATTCGGTTCTTGGATTTCGAGTTCTTCATCGGACTCTGCGGGGTTATAATTCTTGCGCTTTCGCAAATTTTCTATCTCGGATAATTTTTCTTGAATTTTCTTTGAGCGTTCGGAGCCGGCTTGTTTTACCATCAATAAGCAAAGGCCAAGATAATCTTCATGTTCATCCACAACGAATATCGGTGTGTATTTTTTAAATCGCTTATCTGTGTCATAAAAATCAATGACATCCAAATTATTTCCATATAAAAATTTCTTCTCACCTTCAGGGTTAACTTTCAAGATGGGAAGTATCGCAAATATGTCTTTATACTGCGACATACACAAGGAATAAAGAAACGAACCGCCCTCAAGAGAGAGATTGAATCGTTTCTCCAATTTGGTGTTGTTTTTACTGAATCCTTGAACCAAATACCCGAAATAGATACCTGAAAAAATCACATTCTCATGATTTCGCAATTGTTTAATTAGCGGAACATTGGTTTCCGGGACTAAAAAGAGTTCCTTTAATTTCGTCTGTTCATTATAAAATTGATAAATAGTCAGGTTCTTTTCAGTGATAATTTCTTTCAGCCGCGGGCTAATATTATCTAAGATCATGAACACAATTTTGATAATCTCAGAACTTGCCGGTTTCAATTTGTGTATCGAAAGAGATTTTATTGATGCATTCTTTTGCGGTTCTTCTCCTTTGATTCGATTAAGAATTTCTTTTTCTTCTTCTTTTTTGAGTTTTACGTGAGGATTTGAGAGTAATTGTTGATCCAATTCGATTCCGATTTTGTTTGGTTGTTTAAGCATTAATGTTCGCAGCGATTGAGGTTTTTTGATGATTTTTATATCTTTTTTTTTGATCGGCTTTGCCGTTTGTTTCTCCATTTTGGATTCAACATTTGCCGGCGGAGTTTTTGGTATTTTCCTTAGGGCAGATTGGTCCCGCAAAATCGATCTATCGAATTTTGATTTATTGTTAGTGATATCAACCGAATCAGCTTTGCTTTTATGGTTCTTCTTTTCAGAATAATCTGAGTCAACCTTAGTCGTGTATCTTTTCTTGGTTTGTTTTGTTTTTCCATACGAGTCGCGCGAACCTTTCTTTTCTTCTTTGGGTGTATTGTATTTCTTTCGCGAATCTTTCTTTTTCCTTTCCTTTTCTTGCTTCATGAGTTTCAACAGCCGATGCGATCAATCTGCAGTTAAAAAATCACGTGCATCGTTAAAAGTTTTGGATTTTTTCATAAAGATTAAATAGCACTTTTCCAACAATAAATCTCGGTGCGGCGCCTTCGCGGCTTAAAATGAAACAACTTTATCAATTATAACAATAAATCAAAACAATATTTTCAATCATATCCTATAAACACAAACGATAAATCATCCAAGTTTCTTATTTGACTCATTAAATGTGATTGTTATGAGCGTTAAGATCTTGGTACTTTTCTATTCCACTTATGGCCATATTTATAAAATGGCTAAGGCAATTGCAGATGGCGCAAAGTTGGTAGAACATGTTGTGGTAGATATTAAAAGGGTTCCGGAGACCATTTTAAAAGAAATTTTAGACCAAATAGGCGCGAGTCAAGCCCAAAAAGAGTTTGAACATATACCTATAGCAAAACCGGAAGATTTGGCTAATTATGATGCGATAGTCGTCGGTACCCCTACAAGATTTGGAAACATGGCAGGACAAATGCGGAATTTCTGGGATCAAACCGGAGCATTATGGGCAAAGGGCGCATTGATCGGAAAAGTAGGATCCGTTTTCACAAGCAGCGCAACCCAACACGGAGGCCAAGAAACCACGATAATCACAACGATGATTACCTTGCTGCATCATGGATTAATAATTGTTGGACTTCCATTTGCGTTTCAAGGGCTGATGAAAACAGACGAAATGAGCGGAGGTTCACCATATGGATCAAGTACGATTGCTGGACCCAACGGCTCGAGAATGCCATCTCAAAACGAACTCGAAGGAGCAAAATGGCAAGGAAAACATGTTGCCGAGATCGCAAAAAAAATAAAACGGGGCAGTACGTGAAAAAGAGTTTCATTTATTTCAAATTTTTTAAATCTCTCATAATTTAGTGAAAATGAAAAAATTACAATTAATGGATTGATTGAAAAAAGTTACGGCTTGTTAAATGTACTTTATTTTTCAAGATCGTAAAATACCAATCCGGTAAGCAATTTCGGATCGAACCAAGTGCTCTTGGGCGGCATTACCCCATCATTATCCGCGATAGATTCCAAATCGTTGATATCAACCGGAAATAATGCCATAAACCCGATATAGCCTTTTTTATTAACATACGCTTCTTGGTCTTTCGGAGTAGGGGCTTGAGCTCCGCCCACAAATTCAAGAATATCGGTCTCCCGCGGGTTAGTGACTCCTAAAATTTTATCGAAAATCAAATTTTGAACGATCACGGTGTCCAATCGATCGTATGGGGTCGGATAATCCGTTTTTTTTGGAACCAATTGATACCAGCCTTTTCCTTTTAGGAAAAGTGCAATATCGTGTTTTTTAGCAGGTACATACCCTTCTTTATTTTGTATCTGTTTCACCGTGAAGTTCTCTTCAATCTTTTTAATAAACTCACCCGCATCTAAATTCAATTTGCGAATAACACGATTATAAGCCAACAATCGAACTTGCTTGTCAGATGCGCTATAAATTAAAACACGTTGCCATGGGGCCTCGATATCGCCATATTTTTCAATCATCTTCTTTCGATAAGTGGCTGCGCTTAACATCCGGTGGTGCCCATCCGCTATGTAGACATTTTTATCTGCAAATGCGGCTTGAACCTTTTTTATGATGGTTGGATCAGACTCCTTCCAGAATATTTGCCTATATCCGAATTTCTCGAAGGAATTGATTGGATGTTTCTTTTTTATCTCACTCGCTAAACTTTCCACCGTACTATCATGTTTATAAATCGTCCATATTAATCCGGTGTTGATCTTAATCGAATCGATAAGTTTGATTCGGTCATCAAGATGCTTTTTACCCGTATATTCATGAATTTTGATCTTCTTGTCCTCATAATCTTTTAATGAAGCGGTAAAGATATATCCTTCTTGAGCAAATTTGCTCGTTAAAGATTCTTGTCGAAAGTAATAAATAGAATCTTCAGAATCACGAACTAAGATGCCATCTTTTAAAAATGAATCCAACGCTTTTTTGGCATTCATATATTTTTCAGATTCCGAACCTTCCGGAAGAATAATCCGAATTGCACTGAATTTTAGAGCCCGGTATGAAGGCAGTTCTTCGTCGGAAATTACATCATACGGTGGCGTGGTGAACATCGCAGCATCAATCGAACGAATCCCTTTGAATGCAAAAACTGAAACCATAATTTAAAAATTGAGCGATGGTTAAAAAAATTATTTCATATGTTTGCGATTTGTTTGAGAACCAATTCTAAATAGGATTCCCGAATCGAATCATCTATTGAATAGCCGAATTCCTTCAAGATTTCTATCATAGCATCTTTAGCATTGGTGATTTCGCATTTCTCGGAACATTGAATCTCGAGTTCCATAAAATACCCAGGAAGATGCTCGATTTTATCGACCACGATTTCAATTTCATAATTTTTATGATGAATATAGTATAATTGCCGATCTTTGCGAATCTCTATTACTTTTTTTAACCCCAAAGCCGAGAGAATTCCATTCAAGGCTTCAAGATCTTCACCGAAAAATCTCACAACATTTTCGGTTCTGGTTTTTATTTGTGCATCCAATTTGGGCCCTTTATAGGTTAAATCTGCGGATTCGGAAGTAATTGCACCGGTTTCATCCAAAAACTTGGTGACTCGAATGCGAATCGCTTCATCCGTTTTTGAAAAATCCCGGTTCGGATCGGTTGTATTGTAATATATATCGATATTTTGGAACCGTGTGTCTTTTTTAGCTTTGGAATTCAAAATGCGGAGTAAGTCATCAATATCTTTGACCTTCACTTTCATTTCTACTTCAAACATATGTTCTCTCGAAACAAAATGAGCAATTCAATAAAACATTTCGCGGATGGAGAAAATTGGGGTTGGGGGTTTCGTGAAAAAATAGGGAGTAGGGGTAATCGGATTTGAACCGATGTGTCAGAATTCAGAGTCCCACATCCTTGACCGCTAGATGATACCCCTCTGCTCTATTTCAAAAAGCACTTCTCTTCTTTTAATTCTTTTGTTTCGGTGCTTGTGAGCTCTTCGATAAGCCATTCTTTGTATTCTGCAATGATTTGGTGCCTCTTCTGCGCTATTGCTCGGCCGGGTTCAGTTTCAAGAGTATCTTTCAATTTTAATAATTTCTCATCAATATGCAGGATGATTTCCGATAGAGGTTGGTTTCTCTGAAAGGTATAGGTGCACACGCGAAAAATACCTACCGCGCCGATTGCATCTAATCTATCGGCATCTCTTAAGATTTTTGCTTCAAGGGTTTGTGGCATTATATTTAACGAAAAAGAGTGAGCCAAAATGGCATGTTCCATATTTTTCAGCGATGGATCCGAAATTCCTAGAGTCTTTAAGAACGGGATGGCAAGTTCTGCAGATATTTCTGCATGATTTCTGCCTCTCGATTGTTCATATTTCCGGCCAATATCGTGAAGCCATCCTAAGGATTCCAAAACTGCCGATTCCATCTTATATTCATTACAAATTCGCTTAAGATTCTCTATCACTCGGTTTATATGGCCCAAACCATGCAAATCATCATTTTCAAGGTGGGATTGCGCAAATTCTCGGATTTTGTCCATATTTGATTTAATGATTGAAATATCGGTTGAATCTACGAAATGATGTTGATTCTGTGAGTTCTTGCAATCCATGCATCTTATCTCCTTTAATTTGCAGTTTTTAATTCGATTTTCACTTTTGCGTTGTCAATTTCAATAACCGCATAGTGCTTATGGCTGTTTTCACCAGCATTCACGATTTGTGTTTTTCCGATCGCATCAATTGCTTTGGATTCGTGAATATGGCCACAAACGGCAAGAATTGGTTGATATTTTTCGATAATTTTGTGGATTGATTCAGATCCTATATGGTTTTTCATGAAACTTATATCGCATTTGGTATTTAGAGGTGCATCATGAACCAATAAAAGAATATGGGCATTCGGGTACATCTCTATTTGCTTTTTGAAAAGAAAATCCAATTTTGAGAAAATTTCATCCTCCGAAAATGCTATCGCATTTCGAATCCCTATTTTCGCCCCTCCAAAGCCGATCATTACCAAATGTTCCTCGGAATCTATCAATTCCACCTTATCATGAAAATAAATGAGATTTGAAGGATAATTAAACGACATTGCATAGGGCATATCGTTGTTTCCCGGAATCAAATATGCTTTCTTCGATCCCAAAAAATCCGAAATGATGTTGACCTCCTTTTCAAATTTATGTTCCGATTTCGTTCCTAAGGAAAAATCACCCGCTATCAGAACAAATTCACATCTATCTAAATCTTCCTTATTGATTGATGGCGGCTTTCCATGCAAATCGGAAATTAAAACGATTCGCTTCATTTCAATAAAAGAAATCTTTTTTATCCTTAAGACTCTTTCTGAAAATGGAATATGTGCGTAGCAGTACCCGGAAAAATACTCGAAATCCAAGGACAAACCGCCCTCGTAGATTTCAATGGAGTCAAGCGAAAGGTAGTCATAGGCCTATTGTCGGAAGCAAAAATCGGAATGTATGTTATCGTCCATGCCGGATATGCAATTGAAGTCATGAATGAGGAACAAGCCCGTGAATCGTTAAATTTATGGGATGAACTGATCGAAAAAGAAGGGATCAACCCCGAAGACATTGTTTAAATGAAAATAAAAAAGCGTGTTAGCAATTTATTATATTTTTGTTATTTTGCTCGAGTTTCTGAAAGATGCGGTGTCAAAGCCGCGCTGTTCGGCCAATAATACCATAACATACTGAAGAACGATGATCTCGTAGAGAGGCGCGAGAAATTGATTGAAAATCGGGTTTGCGATCAAAAGAATTTTCGGCTCATTTTGCTTTGCTGTTGAATTCGATTGTTGGCCCGATGCTTGGCCCGATGCTTGGCCCGATGCTTGGTCCGATGCTTGGCCCGATGCTTGGCCCGATGCTTGGCCCGATGCTTGGTCCGATGCTTGGCCCGATGCTTGGCCCGATGCTTGGCCCGATTGTGAAGATGCCTCACTTGCAGTTAATTCATCAATAAGCGTTTGCCAAGGATTTTTTTGGTTTGAAATCACCACGCACTTGCCGCCACCCCAAATCGTTGCTATTTTTTTGGCGAGATCAAGATTCAACTCGGTTGCGGCCGGATTACTTTCAAGAATGATACAACGAAACTTGTTTTCAATCAATTCAATCGGCCCATGCCGAAACATCGATCCACTAATCGCTTCAGCATATATTTTTGGCATTTCCTTGAAATTCAAAGCTGCTTGATAGGCCGTAGCCATTGAGGTGCCCCTTGCTATCAAAAATAACTGCTCGACGGGAACTAAAAACTCCAAAATTCGCTTGGCGGTCTGTTCGCCCTCTTTCATGAACTCCGAAATAAAATTCACGTTTTTCTTTATCATCTCGCGCATACGATCCGAAAAATTCGGCTCTTGAATAATCGCTGTAGCCAATAGCCATGCACAGATAATAGAAGAGACATAAGTCTTCGATGTCACCGCTTTTTCTGGACCCGCTTGAGTGATTAGCTTGCAGCCGGCAGTGCGTACAAGCGTACTGTCCGGTGTGTTCGAAATAGCCCAAATATGCGTTTTAGGCCAATTAATTTTATCCAATTTCTTAAGGATTTCGAGGATTTCACCCGATTCACCAGATTGCGAGACCAAAATAATGGCGGTTCCCATAGGCACCGAATCCGGAATTTGAAATAAAAGAAACTCGCCCGCATCCCGAATCTCACAATCAATACCCGATGCGGAAAGCATATAATACGCAATAAGTGAAGCAAAATATGATGATCCCAAACCGGCAAAAATAAAGCGATGAATTCCGTAATTGTGAATATATCCTTTAATTTTTAACAATTCTGCGTTCCCTTCACCGGCAAAATATTCCCAAGTCTTCAAAATGGCTTGGGGTTGTTCATCCATTTCCTCAACGAAAGCGGTTCGTTTCATAATTTCAAGTATCTCTTTCATTCGATTTAAAAATTTCGAAAAAAATCGGTTTCAATTCTCATTTTTATGAATAATGAAATAACAAGCAGCAGCCCATGAACTAATCGTCAAATCTTTGTGTTCTTAATCGAAAGAACAGACGAAATGATAAATACCGCAATAATCGTTAATAATACCGCTTTTTGAGTCAAGACTTTGCTAATCAATTTATAGGCTTCGAATTGCTCCCAAAAGAGTATCATTGTAAAAATATGAATCGCGATCACGATAAAAACTGAAATATATAAATAACCAACAATTTGGGCGTATCTTGAATGAGATAGTAAAACGCAAATCTGAATTAACAATGCTACCGATACAGACCCAAATCCAAGGAAAACAAAGACATTATGATAAGAAGAATACAGATCTGCAGATGCAATTCCAACTCCGGTAAAACAAAACGCTGAAATAACCCCGAAAATAAGGCTTACCGAGTTCAACCGCTTTGCTTTTTGTGATATTCCGAAAATTGAACATATCCCAATAAAATACGAAATTTCCCCAAAAGCCATAAAAATCATGGCGATCAGAAATAATATAGGGCTTATTTTCGAAGGTTGACCGTTCATTGCAACCGTGCGACCTAAATCGCTTAAAAAATTCAAATGGAAGGCATAATAATTGCTCATTCTATCGAAATAGGATCCCCCCAGATAAAAGGCCATTGCGACAAAGAGAAAACTCAAACAAATAATACTTGAAAAGATGCAAATCGAGAACAAGATCTTTGGCTGGTTTTTCAGTTCCATATTTTTTATTTTTCTTTTGTGAAATAAATTCTTTGTTATTATCAAAAAATAAATGAAAAGGTCGAAGATAACTCAACACAGAAACGCTTAAATTATAGAATCATGAATAAAATCCAATTTACTCGATCGTAAAATAACGATTAATTCAATACTGAATAATGATTTCAATCAGTTTTGGTTCCGACTTCATAATTTCCGATTTTGAACCGGCCATCCATAAAGATTATAAAAATTTGAAGATATTTGATCTTGATCGAAATGGTGCACTTTGTCAATTTCATGGATTTGCCTATCAAAGGCAAGAAGATACTCTTGAGAGTAGACATCAACTCGAGTATCGATGCAGAAAAAAATCAAATTCGTTCCGATCCCCGTATCCAAGCGCTGATCCCTGTCTTGGAAAAGTTAAATGAGACAGCCGTTGTAATAATGGCGCATCAAGGCCGTAGAGGCGATGATGATTATTACATGCTGAAACTTCATGCGGAACGAATCCAAAAATATCTTCCAAACCGAAAAGTCATATATGTTGAGGACATCTTTGGTGAAAAAGCAATTGCTGCTATAAAAGCGCTGAAACCCGGAGAAATCTTGGTCTTGGAGAATGTTCGTTCGTGGGAACAAGAAGATGCAAAAGGTATGACCATTGAAAAGGCGGAAAAAACCGAAATGATTCAGAAACTCGCCCCGTTATTCGATTATTATGTGAATGATGCGTTCGGTGCGGCACACAGATTACATGTGTCTCTGGTTGGATGGCCAACCATTGCTGCAGGGCCAATTGTCGCAAGCGAATTGACCATGGTCAACAAACTCATGAAACCACAAAAACCGGCTGTTTGGCTCGTCGGTGGTGCTAAAGCGGATGATAAATTCAAAGCGGTTAAATACAACCTCGAAATCGGTGCTATCGACCATGCTTTAATGTGCGGATTAACCGCCATCATGATGCTTGAAGCAAAGGGCATTGACATGGGCGAAGAAAACCGAAAAATCATAAAAGAACATCTCGATGCATTAAAACCGCAAATTCTCGAAGTCTTGAACAAATATGGCGACAAGATCCACTTCCCGGAAGATATGGCGATTGAAGAGAACGGCCAGCGCAAAGAAGTCCCAGTTTCGGAAGTCGGAAAATTAAACAAACCCACCGGAGACATCGGATCCAAGACCATTGAAAAATACGCCGAAATCATTAAAAAGGCAAAAACGGTTGTCGCAAACGGCCCGCCCGGTATCTTTGAACAAGAAAATTACAAAAAAGGCTCTTTCGCCCTCGTTGATGCAATGGCTGATGCAGCGGAGAAGAATGGTGCATATGCGGTTATCGGAGGAGGGGAAATGGGCTCGGTCGCGAAAATGTCCGGAAAAGGAAAGAAAATCGTGGTATCAACCGGTGGAGGCGCACTTCTCGAAATATTATCGGGAAAGAAACTCCCATTGCTTGAAGTGTTAGAAAAGAAAGCCCCGAAACTCTAATCGTAAAAAAAATGAATAGAATTTCTCATCCATACTCAATATTTTTTTTCCGTCCAAACATTTTTATTTATATTTCGCCAATTTTGTTTAGGGTTGAAGTATTTTAGAAGAAATCAATGATCGGTGATAAAAACCGATTTTTTTCAATCTTTTTTTACTTTTATTGTTTTTCTTCATGATTAGTTGGTATTTCCATAGCACTGCGGCACTACGCGCATCTCATCAAAAACAGCATTCCCGGCAGTATAGAAATGCTTTTTATTGGATTGATCTCTAATCTTTTCGATTGAAATGAATAATCGTGAGCGAATGATCCGTGCCTTGGGCTTGGAACAGCCCGATCGAATTCCATCCTTTGTTGAAAGTTCAATGCCCGAATTTCGACGAAAAGTTGATGATCTTTACGGTGATGACATCGATGATTATCTGCTTGTGGGGCAAGATTGGACCGTTTATAAGTTTTTAGGGTTTTCTTCTGTGTGGCTTCATTCCGTGCCTTTGAAATTCAAACCTTTAAAAATAGATTTGAAGTCGATCGAATTGAAAGAACCGGATATGCGCATTGATAGATTCGGCCATATCCATCAAGGAACTGCTTATGTTGACGGGTATCTCAACTCCGAAGAAGAATGGAAGCGGTGGATTGATGCAGGTTATTTTGATTTCGAAATTGACAACGAGTGGGTTCGATTTTGGGAAAAAGGGTATAGAGAAGTCTTGAAAAGCGATTTGGTTTTAGTACCCGTTCATGTGTGTTGGGAAATCGTTCGAGAATCCTTTTCTTTTGCGCGCTTATCTTACTTCATGAGAAAACCCGAAAAGCGGACGTTCTTGAAAGGGCTTATTGATCGGATCTTTTTGATTATGGAGGAGTGCTTCAAGGCGGTAATGGATGCCGGCTTTGACATTTGTACACCCGCCGATGATACGGCCTACAAAAACCGTGTGATGATAGACCCGAAAATATGGGAGGACCTTATCGTTCCCGGCTATACTCGTATCAATTCAATGATTCATAAACGGGGCGGATTCTCGTTTTGGCACTCCGATGGTTATACCGAACCTTATTTTGAAGGTTTAATCAAAGCGGGCTTCAACGGTGTACAATCGCTTGAATCAATCGCTGGAATGGATCTGGGTGCTTTGAAACGAAAATATGGCTCGCGGATCTGTTTGATAGGAAATATTGATTGTTCTCAATTGCTCCCTTTCGGTACCGAGCAAGAGGTTATCGACACGGTTAAAAAATGTATCAAAGAGGCAGGCCAAGGCGGAGGGTATATTTTAGGGCCCGCTACCGATTTAATCACTTCAATCAACCCGAGAAACGTAATAACGATGCTAAAAGCGTTGGAAAAATACGGAAAATATCCGCTTTGCTTCGATTAATTATAACATTGATGCTGGTTGATGATATTCTACAACTCCATCTTCGCAAGAGCAAATTTTGCTCAAGCTTTTTATTTTTTCAATGCTTTGTTCCCGTAGTGAAAAAAAATGAATGTAGAAATGTGCATCCACGGTAATATTCTATGTAATTGTCCGGTATGTTCTTTAAGTCAAAAAAATAAACCCGCAATGATTTTGAAAGACCCATTACCCACCGAATTAAAGGTTGGAATGGCCTCCGAAGAGCAAATCCATCCTTCCAATATATTGGCATCTCCACAACTTCATGAAGCAAACTCCATAATAACGAATATCCCGAAAATGCCTAAGCGATTGGGAATCGATAAACCCGTGAATGTTAATCAAAATGACCCAAATATTCTGATTGAAGAAAGATTAAAAAGAAATACTCCGCAGCGGTTCGATTTAGAGGGTTTCGATACAGAAGTCGAATTGATCGATTTGAAGAAGCGGGTCCGGAGCTCTCTCATCTAATTCGAGCATTTTTCATCGAGGTTTTGAAACACGCTCATCTATTCCGGCTTTTTTATATCGAGGTTTTGAAACACGCTCATCTATTCCGGCTTTTTTATATCGAGGTTTTGAAACACGCTCATCTATTCCGGCTTTTTT
>CAZUTM010000079.1:0-8315 GCA_964623665.1 uncultured archaeon | reverse complement strand
CTTTTTTTGTATCGAGGTTTTGAAACACGCTCATCTATTCCGACTTTTTTTGTATAGAGGTTTTAAAATCTACAGGAGCGATCAATATATTGTTGACTTGGAATACAGAAGTCATTGTTTCAATAAAATTTCTCAAAATTTTCATCCGGTCGATTGCATTTTAACCGCTGTTGATTCAATGAAAGAATTGCCACGACTT
Organism: uncultured archaeon; assembly: GCA_964623665.1. GTDB lineage: Archaea > Asgardarchaeota > Lokiarchaeia > Sigyniarchaeales > Promethearchaeaceae > CAZUTM01. The sequence goes on along the minus strand of CAZUTM010000079.1, from coordinate 8,116 downwards.
GGCCGTGATCGGACTTATGATAAAATTGCGATTTTGGTAATCTCTCGAATTCGGACAAATGATCGTTTAGAACAAATAAACCTTCAACGAGCCCGATTCGATCGGGATTATCATCGTAGAAATCATCCGAAACTAAGATGTGATCTAGGGCTTCATGCATTCCCGCATGGATATTGGTGTAAAATACATCCCGAAAGGTCCTTCGAGCAGTAATAAAATATGTATTATGCAAAATGGTGCGATATATCGCTTGTTTTTCTTTGTCCCGAAGCCTATCGTAAGGCATTTCTCCGGTGAGAATTCTATTAATCGGTCCATGAATTGTGTCGTTGAAATCGCCGGCTACGCATAACGGATTCGTAGTATTTTTCAGATCATTGATTATCAAACACCGCAAAGCTGCAGCTTCTGCTGTACGCATAATCGCAGCCTTGGCTTTGCCCGTTGCGAAAACACTGGGATCGGTCCTGTCTTGATTCTCATCGATTAAAGGCAAATTGCTTTTAAAATGCACCGCATATATAATCAAATCAGATCCATTGGGAAGTGCAATCACCGCTCGCAAAATGGGTCGATGGAATTCCGAAATCGGAAATTCTTTTTTATCGAAACGAAAATCGCACTGCTTCGGAAACTTTGAAATAAAATTAACTTGAAGAATCGGGTATTTTGATAGCAAAGCGACTTTGGGTTTAAGTTCTTTTTCGGTTTCTTGCATCATAACGGGCTTCACGCCAACGTATAGCCCCGACTTTTCAATTGCTTCTTCAAGTGCAGATGCATGGAACACTTCTTGAAAAGCGACGATGTCACAATCCATTTCTTTAAGCTGATTTGAAACCCAAAGGATCTTTCTTGTGTAATTTTCTTCAGACAGCGGATCTCTCTCATAGAAATTGATTCCAGGCTTGATAAGATTGAATAAATTAAAGGTTCCGATTTTGATTGTGCACGGTTGCATATTTAAATTGAAAATGTTGCAAAAATTTTAAAAGCTGGGATTTTATCTAAAAAAAAATCGCAAGAAAGAAGAAATTCGTGAAATTATAGACGAGGTGAGTATGCACAAATTTATATATTCTTATTTATCCTATTTTTGTGTATGAGCACAGAGATTCAAAAAGGAGATTCGAGCACAAAGCAGACCGGAGTGACCTTTCTACAATTGATAGTTTTTCTATTTATAATTGGCTCCGGAGGGCTTTTGCTCTATTTGATCGCCGCAAACGTTGAGAGCATTCCAAATGTGTTGACGTGGGCTATATGGCTAAACATTTTCGGGATTGTTCTGGGCTTCTATGTGGTAGCAAAGGCTGCGAGAATGATGTTGTTTGCATGGGACGGGATGGCCTTCATTATGGGCTTCGCGTATTGGATATTCGTTTGTAACTTGATGGCTATCGCTTATTATATACCTGATCCCATTTGGATTGCGGATATTTTCTTTGCTGCTGGAGCGTTTATGACATGCTTCCTTGGGTATCAGTTGATGCGAATTTATTTGATTGAGAAAATACCCGCGATGAAGAATCTGGATTCTAAATCCTTTGGTTGGGCCAGTCATACAAAATTTTTAAGCGGGACGCTATTCTATGGAATCATTGTTTCTATAATCTTCGGGATACTAATTTGGATTCGCAATTTCTGGAATTTTGCAATCGCTTGTTGGCTGACGATTATTTTAGCTGCGTTGATCGTTATCGGAATGATGATCTACAACATTACGCAGTTTCCAAAGGAATAAGGATTTATTTTTACAAAACTGGTGAATTTGGAGGGAAATGACATGTGGCTTGGAACTGATCTTGATAATAATAAACCGTACAACATCAAATCGAAACTATTATTGACACATGGCGTCTGTATGGGTTCAACGGGAAGCGGAAAGACCTTTTTTTGCAAAGTAATTCTCGAAGAATGCATCATGGATGATATTCCCGTGATTATTTTTGATATTCATGGGGATCTGCTGTCGATGGCTATCAAGGGTGATCAGAAGATATTAGCCACATTAGGGATCGATCCAAAATATTTCTCCAAATTTTGGTCAAAAAGCATTGTTAGAATATTTTCTACACCCGATGTTTCATATGGTACTCATTTCACATTTGACCCTATAACGTTTCCACCGAAATCGATCGATTTAATTCAAGATCCGTTAAAGAAGGATGAGGCGATAGAAGCCTTCTATGATGATATTGCAGAACAGATATGTAATATCATTGAAAGTTATCCACGTGCGAATAAATATCTCTTCAATGGAGATACCAAGCGAGCATTTCTTGAATTATTAAAAAAATCGCATAGAATGCAGCAACCGATCTTGAATATTACCCAACTCGTTGCTTTAATGGAAAAAGCCCAACCATTTTCGGGTTTGGATTTTAGTGTATATATTAAAGATAAAGATAGACAGTCTGTGATTCATTTTATTAAAAATAATATTCTTTCCGGAAAAGCAAAGAAGTATTATTCAGGCAATCCACGGGTTTTAGTGGAAAATTTAATTAAGAAAGGGCAATCGAATATAGGGACGCCCTTGATACCTATCAATATTATTGATTTATCAACGATCAGTGATGAAAAATTACGTATGAATTATATCGCAAGTATGTTGACAGATATTTATTATCACTTTTATTTAGAACGTGATACAAATGAATTATCAAAGCCCAAAGTTGTGGTGTTTTTAGATGAATTGCATAATTTTTGTCCTCAAGGCTCGGTGCCTACAAAGAAGATAATTAAAAAGATCGTTAAAGAAGGCCGCAAATTTGGTATTGGTTTTTTAGGCGCAACTCAAAATCCAACCGACATTGAGAACAAGATCAGAGATAATTTATCTACAAAATTTATTGGGAAAATAACAGACCCCTCATTCGTAGAATTTATAAAAAGTATTGGAAGCGGACATTCCGACCCAAAAAGATTAGCGGAATCTATTCGAAACAATAAAACCGGAGAATTCTATATCTTTGAATCCGCAAATCAAATAGTCCATGTGAAATCACGTCATATAATGTCAAAAGATGGAAGATCAACAGAAGCGGAATTAAAGAAAGCGATGAATTCTCAAGGTGTTATAGGAACTCCATCGGGATCTTCATTTACTAAGGTGAAATCAGAAAAAAAAACGAAATCGGGTGCGGACTCGGATGCGGACTCGGATGCGGACTCGGATGCGGACTCGGATGCGGACTCGGAAGAATCAAAAGAAGCAAAAACCAAAGGAAAAGAAAAGAAGAAAAAACAGCAAGAAAAAACAAAAAAGGAGATGAAAAGGTTGAAGGAAAAAGGGAAAGAGAAAAAAGGCTCCAGTGATGATTTTGAAAAAGCATTGAAACTTCCTAAAGAAAAACAAATAGAGAAAGAAGAAACGGCAAAGGAACATGAAAGGAGTAAATATCAATCAGAAAATTCGACATCAGAGAATAAATTTAGTGTTCCAAATTCATTTACCATAGGAAAGCCATCTATGAAGAAAATTCAGAAAGAAAAATCCGAAAAGAAAAGCGTAACTCCGAAAAAACCACATCGCTTATTAGAAGAAATGATGAACAACCCGATTTTTCTTGGTATTTATGCTTTTCTTGATAAACTATGCTCTTATACTCATGGCTATGAGTTGGCAAGACTTACAATAAAACGTGTGCGCGCACAAAAAGCAATAGAAGCGAGTATTATTACCGAATATTATGTAGATCAAGAGGCCTTAATTTTATGTGAAGAATACTCATATTTGATACATGAAAATTTGTTCTTGGTTCACGATTTCAATAATTTCGTAAATAAGCTCATCTTAAAATTGCAAATTCCAATGGATCTTTCAAACACAGATATGGCAAAGCTGTACAAAGATTATGAAGATTTAATCTTGTTGATCGATAAAACCGGCAGACAAATCGGTGTTTTATTAACGAAAGATCGAATCGGATGGCCAAAAAACATAATTCGTTCCCCGATCGAAAAGTTTATTGATGAAAAAATTAAAGCCGATAAAAAGAAGTACGCTTATTTGGGAAATATTCGAAATTTATTTAAAATTATCTAAGGAGAAAATGGAGGATTATCATTGGTTGCTCCAATCATAGAACTGGCACTGAAATTTCTGCCGATTTACAAAAATATTAAGAAGCAGATTCCAAAATTATATTATCATTCCAATGTGTTTTTTACTTTAAGATGGGACACATATCGACCGAATACCCTTTCACTTGACTTTACGATAGACGATATAGTAATCATCTGTGCGCTTGTCCAAGAATCAGTTCTTTTAACTGGTTCATCCGGTTCAGGAAAATCATTTTTATGTGAAATCATCGGAAAGATCATATTTGGAAAGGATCAAGTCTTGGAAAAAACAATTACGAGCGAAATGGGTATAGATGATTTCTGCGACATTGATTTTGGCAAATTATTGAAAGGAAGCACCCTTACGGAGGCAATCCAAAGCAACTCCATGCTAATTCGACCGATGTGCATCTTAAACGAAGCAAACCGTGCGCCTCCTTTAGTACAAAATGTGCTGTTCCAATTACTCGATAACAATTTAAATGTGAAGAGCAAGCATATTCCGCTTGGAATAACACTTGACTTAAAAGGTAATATCACAAATTTTCGATCTACCGGCTCTGCAATGGAACATCAAAGATTCTATTTTTGGAACGTTTTGACGGTAAATGAAGGCACCGAATTCAGCGGGGCTCAAAAAATGGATAGAGCATTGCTTGACCGTATTACAGTGGAAATTGAGATGGATAAATTTCCACCCACATTTGAAGATCAGATAAAAATGATAGTGAGCCCAAAAGAACATTTAGAAGCAAACCCCTCAAATGACGACTACATTAAATTCATCTACAATGCCAAAACCATTATAGAAGAAAATATTGATTTGAATACTTCCGCTACAGCATTCCTTCTGATGCTTGGGTGGTTAAGCTATTGTGATTATCCAGATATCATTAACAAAAAACGGGTGAATTTTCGACCTCTGATTTGCTCGGAAAAGAAATGCAGATATGCAAATGATTCGGTCAAATTAAAGGTTTGTTCTCATGCTTCTTCTATCTCTAATCGCATGCAAAGAAAATTGGTGATTATAGGAAAAGCATTGGTTTTGTTGAAAATCGTAAAAACATTAACTGCGATATTTGAAAACGTGCCAATCAAAGAGATAGAACACGATAAAGAATTCCTCACATTTAACAATGCAATTCTTGATGAAAATAATAATTGCGCGCTATGTTTGGAGGACATTTGTGCGCTCGCGCCTGTGGTGTTGCGATCGAAAATTGATCTCCACGATTCTTGGGTTACAAAAGAATATCTCGGAAATAAGATCAATGCTGTTCGTGATATTGTGCAAAAAATTAACGAAGACATAGAAATGTTCAAGCTAATATTCTTTGAGCAAATCGACAATCAACCTACCATACATTCGCGACTCGAGCAAAAAATTGACAAGATTTTATACGCAAAATTGAAGCAAATAATTAAGAATGAAAATCTTCCCGCAATTCAGAAACTAAAGGAATTCATCAAAGAAATAAAAGATGCTGGATTTGATCTTACACCGGGTCAGAAGCAGAAACTCGAGGAAGCGATAAATAAAGACTTCCGTATAATATATTTGATAGAATGGGCGCTCTTTGTGATTGCTAAGAAAAGAAAGTTGGCTTGATGTTCAGCGGATAAACAACATATCAGAAAATGCCATAAAAGGGAATTCTGCGATGCACAGATTTTCGCTGATGGAAAAACCTTCCTAAACAATGGAAAGATCTGCGCCAGTGTGCAGAATCCAATAAATAAAAGGAATATTTTAATGAAATAAACAGCATCAATGGGTGATTGTAATGATAATAACAAAAAATGATCTAATTAGCGAGATTCATAATTTCATGAACAAAAAGCGATGGAATATCTCCAAACAATTAATAATTGAATTCAAAGATCAGCCCATGCTTATCGAGGCCTATATTGAGATGTTCTCCACCGATATTATTCATATTAATTTCCATAAAGATTTAATTCCGAAAACACAATATATTTTTCAAGATAAGGCAAATTTTGCTTATTTTTTTCAGAAACAAAGCATCCTAAAAGATGTTGCGTTAAGTTTAGCGATGCACGAATTCGGACACAAAGATCAATGTCCCATCGATTCATCCGGCTACGCATCAATTATGGTTGGCATAGACAAAGTTTTATCGCAATCCAATGTCCAAGTCGATCCGCATGTTATTCAGAATTTTTTTTCGGATATTTTGGATAACTCGCTTTCAATCCATAGATCTCTTCAAGGGTCCAGAATGGAGGAAGGGTTGAATTTTTTTTATTTTGAAAATGCGGAGTTCATACCCGGTAAAAAATTTTCAGATGGCTATGCCTTCTTTGTGGCATTGAATTATTTATTGTGGTGCAGCGATCCGGCCCGCTTTAATTTAATTTCAAGATATTTCCCTCCAACCTTTTTCGAATCGATGAAAAATGAATTTACAAAGTCAGTTCGAGATGATGTGGAAGAGGTGCTCGATGATTTTATTGGAAATGATAAATTGGTAAACAAGATACTTGAGCGCAAACAGTTAAATGTTAAAGATATCGGAATGATTCAAACAGCACTTTCTGATGCTTCCGATTGGGAGTTCATGTCGGAGACTTTTACTCGCATTTTCTTGAAATACAATCCGCAAAATCTTCCTCCGAATCAAATTCCGATGCCCAATGCCCAAAGTCGAAAATATCAATCGGATCCGCAATACCGGAAAGAGATGACAAAGAAGTTCGTAGAAAAATATAAAGAATCGATGGGAAAGAAGCGATCCAAAGGAAAATCTGAAGGTCGGAATAAACAGCGAAATCAAAAAAAGAAAAGCGGTTCTTCGGGTCAAAATCCATATCCATCAATGGGAATTGGATTTGGCGGGGGGTCCTCCTCTTTTCTTAAGCCATCTTTAGAGACATTGGATGCATTTTATGAGGAGATTTCAAAATCGATTTATGTGAAAGCAGAGGACGGCTCTGCACCGATGGAGATGTTTCCTTTGCTTTGGCTACAGCGTCGGCCCCGGGATGATACGACACCGATTAAATCCTTAGATCCATTCAAGCCTGTTATAAATCCGGAAAGTAAAAACTTGGATATCTCATATAAACGTTTACCGTATATGATAGATGTTCCAGCAAGCCCTCAAGCGCAAGGGTATCCCGATTTGTGTTTTGTGGTAGATTCATCAGGAAGTATGGGCTGGGCCCCATTCCAAGAATCGGGAAATTACCATATCGTTTGTGTAGGAGTGTATGCGATATTACATTTTCTGAAAGAAAAGGGGTTATTGGAAAATATTTCGGTGAATCTCATCAATTTTTCAAATACCACGGTGTCATCCGGATGGGTAGATCACTTTAAATTGGATGAATTCAAGAAATACCTATTTCAATACCAAGGAGGCGGTACGGCCCTCACCACCCGAGTGCTGGAAGACACCGCGCAAGAACATCTTTCTAAAGTGAAAAATTATGATGGCCATTTCTTGCTGTTTTTGATTTCTGACGGGTATATCGCAAACGAGGATGAAGTGGCCCGCGTTATCAAGCAGATTCTGTTGAATGATAATAAAGTGGTGTATCTCTCCATCGGTAGCAGCGAGCCTCCGTTATTTAAAAAACTGGATGCTGCAGGTGCATTTTGTATAAGCGTATCAAACACGAAGGTTCTCGATAGCTTGATGCTTGATATCACAAAGAAACAATATGAGGGTGGGTTTTGAATCGAATTTAATTGAAGATCTTTGCCGGATCAAACCAATAAAAAATTTTTTTACTAGATCCCATCACGGATTTTCACGGGTCGATTGATGAATTCGGTTTTTTGAAGGCGATGAATTATGAGTCGGAGCCATCAACCTCTTAACAAAATTAATTCCGTGACCGATGATCAGCGAAAGCTTTAAATATCAATATGAACATTATAGTATTAACGGCAAGTATCTTTTCTTTGCAGTTTGTTAAGCAATCAGTAAGATCTTGTCAATGGTCATCAGATCACTCATAGCGGAGGAAAATCACAATGGCTAAAAAGAAAGGAAGTTTTGCATGGTCACCCCTTAGA
>CAZUTM010000078.1:0-21066 GCA_964623665.1 uncultured archaeon | reverse complement strand
GATTTTTGGGTTTTTAGTTTTTCGATTTATTTTCCTATATGTTTGTAAACCCTCTGACCGCACGGGCTTGCATAAAATTCTGTTGCAAATAAAAAATTTTTCTTATTGCTATGATGGTTATATTCTTTTAATTTTAAAATTTTGAAAGTTGGGCAAAATTTTTGACTTAATTTGCCGATATATTCAATGATCCCGTAAATTCCCGATAGTAGAGATACGGGATCTTCAGAGAGATCGATGAAGGGCTAGCCATCGATCTCCGGAACTACACAAGCATTCAATAATCAACAATTTAACAATGAAATCAAAAAAATCTGTTCATAATAATTAGGAAGGTTCATTTTAAATATCGGGAGGCAAAGATCGCATATGTTTTAATTGCGTTCATGTAATCCTCAAGATCAATAAATTCATTTGCAGCATGCGATGTGGTCGCACTTCCGGGCCCGAAAACTATTGTACTCGGACAAAGCCCGTAATTCCTTAAATAATAGGCATCGGTGCAAGCGGGAAACATGAAATAAAACGGTTTCTTCCCATAGATCTCACCCGCAACCGATTGAAACATCTGAACATCTCCGGAAGATTGCCACCCCTCGAAATAAGAAGGTTCTGCTTTCTGAAAAACCTCAAATTCCACAGAAATCCCTTCTATCTTCTCATCTGGCCTCGATTTGAATTTATATCCCAATGAAAGCACCAATTCTCTCATCTTTTCAATCAATAACTCAATAGTTTGCCTGGGTAGCAAACGAAAATCGATCACCATTTCGCAGCGATCCGGAACGACATTTTCCTTGATACCGCCTTTGATCGTTGTCACACTTTTCGTAAAATTCAACAGCGCTTTTAACAAGGATTTGAGAATCTCTTGTTGATTGTAGATGTTTTCGAACGCGGAACGTGATGGAAATCCTTCCGCCATCATTTCCTTCAATTTATCTTCGGAAATCGGAGGTGAAATCTTTGGAAGGAGGGATTCCAAAGTATCGAGTTTTTGAATGATGGTGCTCATCGCTAAAATCGCATTTTTACCCAAAAACGGGGATGAAGCGTGTGCGGAAGCCCCGTGAACGATGATCTTCAACTGAAGCTGCCCTTTTTCACCAATTACAATCGCTTTCGGAAGCGGATCCAACCCCGTCGGCTCACCCACAACGGCAAAATCAACCTTCTGCCCTTTTAAATAATCATCTATTACTTTCTTGGTACCGAACTCTCCACCCGTTTCCTCATCCGCAACTGCAGACAAAATGAGATTTCCGCGGCATTCGGTATCAAATTTCAACTCTTTTAGCACTTTCATCGCGCATATCATAGCAGAAAGCCCGCCTTTCATATCCGTTGTCCCTCTTCCGTACATCAACTTCTTGCGCTTGATTTCTGCAGAAAGCGGCGGTACTTTCCAGTCCGCCTCATCTCCCGGAGGCACCACATCCATGTGGCCGTTAAATAATAACGATTTGCCCTCTGTCTTGGTGCTTAATCTCGCCATAAGGTTTGCTCTATTTACTCCGAATGGATAAATTTCATTCGGAATTGAACTCGAATCCAAAAATTGCTTGATGGTAAGAGCCACGTTCTGTTCATCACCCGGCGGATTATAAGATTTGCTCTGAATCATCGCTTTAAGAAAATCAATAAAGGATTCACGCTTCAACTCAATATATTCGAGAATTTCTTTTTCTGAAACCATGCTTTGAAGATCTGCATTTCAATCATTTATAATTTGCGGCAGATACCAAGATTCAAGCGAAATTTGGCTATGAACGCTGTGATCATTACAAAATCGTAGAAAGATGGATAAAATTATCGAAGCTAATGGCGGAAACTATAAATCCTTGAAATTCAAAATTCATTTGGAAGTGGTGATTCCATATATGAAGAAAGAATTTGAAATTCCGGATTCTTTGGTCGCTGAGATGGCCAAATATTCGGATGTGGATTGGAATAGCATGATCGTTAAATCCATTGAGGGAATGTTATATGATTTTTCAATAATTGAGAAGCTAAAGGAATTTTGGGGAACCGCACGAAAATAACTTATAAATTTTTTTTTCTTAATACCTTGAAGGGCAAACAAAAAATAAAGAAGATTTTTTTTTCCTTGCAGAACATGGATATTCGATGGGAATGCTCTTTGCCCTTGGGATTTTATTATGGTGCTTTTTTTGAACGTTTTTTTTGTATGTTTACATATAATAAATTTATTATTTGGAATAGCGGTGAAATACTTTTTATTTTTCCCTTTTTTACTTCCTTCATGCAATATAAAATCAAAAACCAACCGCTCTGTTCAAGATGGACTCTAATTCATCCCGAAAAGGGTCTTTCGCTCGAATGCGACATTCCGGCCACGGTATTCGAAACGCTTCTAAAATATAAAGTCATAGAAGATCCGTTCTACGGGGTAAACGAGCATAAGGTGCAATGGGTCTATGAATCGGATTGGATATATCAAATTGAATTCGATTTGAATCAAGCTTTGATTGCGGATCCTTCGGTTCCTTCAATTTTAAGATTTCATGGATTAGATACCATTGCCGAAATAACTCTAAATGGCACCGTCATTGGAACCACCGATGATATGTTTCGTGCCTATGATTTTGATGTTCGTTTGCTGTTGAAACCGACTAAAAACCAACTTAAAGTCTTGTTTTCAAGTCCAACAAGAGTCGCAAGAGAAGAAATTAAGCGTAATAAGATCAAATTAGCGAATGGAATGGGATTGCCTGGAATTCCATATCTCAGAAAAGCGCAATATTCATTCGGATGGGATTGGGGTCCGAAATTACCGGATATCGGAATTTGGAAACCCGTGGAATTGATTCAAGGTGAAACGGCTAAATTAGAATGGTTTTTCGCCAAACAAACTCTTCGATATAATAAAGAACCTTCATCAATAGCGAGCGGTGAAGATCTTCAATCGTTGCTTGTCGAATCTGCTGAATTAAAATGTGAAGTAGAAATCCTCGAACTCTTACATGCAGATCAACTTTCTCTCCACATCATATTAACAGATCCGGAAACAAAATCAATCGTCTTCCAAACCACAATCGATGATATTTCGCGCTTTAAAGCGGTGGAAAGACAAGAAAAGCTTTCGAACAGATTTATCGTGGATTGGGAGTTCAAACTAGAAAAACCAAAATTATGGTGGATCCACGAGCTCGGAACCCCATTCTTATATGAGATCACCTTGGAATTAAGAAAAGAAAACTCGATAATTGATACCAAGATTGAAAAATTCGGAATTCGCGAAATTAAATTAATCAGAACACCGGATAAATGGGGTGAAACATTCTATTTCCGGCTCAACGGAATTCCCGTATTCGCCAAAGGCGCAAATTGGATCCCCATCGATAACTTCATCCCGCGAGGAGAAAAACTCGGCTTATACGAAAAAAATCTTACGTATGCAAAACAAGCAAATATGAATTGCATCAGGGTTTGGGGCGGCGGGATTTATGAATCCGATCGCTTCTATTCGCTCTGCGATACTATGGGCTTGTTGGTTTGGCAAGATTTCCCCTTTGCTTGTGCGGTGTATCCGCCGAGTGCGGATTTTCATGAACGAGTCGAACATGAAGCGATATATAATATTAAAAGACTGCGAAATCATCCGTCTTTAGCCCTTTGGGTCGGAAATAACGAAATGGAATGGATGTTTTTGCCCTATTGCCGGATGATTATCAACCCGTTTACCCGTCGCAAATATAAAAAAGGCTATATCAATATGTTTGAAAAGATGTTTCCCGCTCTCATCAAGATGTTGGACCCCAACCATGATTATTGGCCCGCTTCACCATCCAACGGCGGCTTTTTGAAAGCTAAAACCGGTATTTTGGCATCAAACGATCCCAGCAGAGGCGACTCGCATTACTGGATGGTGTGGCACGGCGGAAAACCGTTCACCGCGTATAGAGGCTTCAATTCGAGGTTTATGTCCGAATTCGGCTTTGAATCTTTTCCATCCATCAAAACCCTTAAAACATTTTGTCCTATCGATCAATTCGATTTCTACAGCGAAATTATGGAAAACCATCAGAAAAACCGCGCCGGAAACGGAAAAATCATGGCATACATGAAAAAACGATTTTCTATACCCAATTCATTCGAAAAACAAGTCGTGGTCTCACAAATCACGCATGCAGAAGCAATGGAATACGGTGTTGAACATTGGAGAAGAAAACGACATGAATTCGAATGCATGGGTTCGCTGTATTGGCAACTCAACGATTGTTGGCCCGTCGCGTCGTGGGCTTCACTCGATTATTATTGTAGATGGAAGGCACTCCATTATTACGCAAAACGATTCTACAACCCGGTATTTGCAAGCGTGATTGAATCCGAGAAGCATATCGAACTTTGGTGCACAAACGACTTGGTGGTACCTTTTTCGGGGGTCTTCAAATGGTCGATCTATCGGAGCACCGGAGACCTTTTAAAATCCGGCGAAGAAACTGTCACACTCAACGGATGCTCTTCAAAACAAATTAAAGATATGAACTTGGAAGATATCATCGCATCGGATCAAGAACAGCAAAACACAATCATATTCTTCGAATTATATGATAAGAAAACACCTCCATCAAGTGAAAACAAAGAAGCAATTCAAAACAACAAGCCGATATCATCGGGAATGCGGTTATTCGGAGAACCAAAAAACTTCAAATTAAAAGACCCAAACATCCGACACACCATCAAGTCCACACCGAAACAAGAGGAATTCGAAATCGAAATCACGGCCGACCATATTGCATTATATGTACATTTGGAAAGTGATATTGCAGATTTTATTGCAGAAGACAATTATTTCGCATTGAAACCGAATGAACGCAAATCTGTAAAAGTCAAATTCGTGGATATAAAGGACCCTCCGAACCAAGAAACCATTCAAAGCATCTACATCAATTCTCTATTCAACCTTCTTCAGTAAATAAAAACTCATTAAAAATGTTTCGATGGACTGTGTTATCCATGTTCCGAATTTGACTTTGATGTTCATTGAGGATAACTCTTATACCTGCAATTTTTTTTGCGCTTATTTTTTTTGCGCTTATTTTTTATGTTTATCTTTAATAGGACTTGATCAAAGATAATGTTCAAAATGAAAAATACAATCAATCCTCCCTAAACACGAAAAAATGTATCGGGATAGGGTTTATCTCGAAGAATAAATATACTCTGCACCGAATCAGATTGAATGATTATCATTTAGGCTGAATGCGAAAGATAACAACGAAGAAAGAATCAAAAGGTCCTTAAACCAAATCAAATCATTCATCCAAACGAAATTTTTTTCTATTCCAAGAGCAAATGAATTCAACATGATCCTACAAGGACTTGGATACAATCTTTATGATAAAATCATCGGATGGTCTGTTGTAATCGTTCTCTGTATTACATGTGCTACCATCCTCTATAATAGAGGTATCCGGTATGGAAAAGAAAATCCCTTGAGCTTCAAAGTGTACCGCGGTTATGCACTATTCCTTATTGGGTTTGCGGGAACAAGATTGCTGTTCTCTTTCTCCGACTTTGAAAAACAAACAAACGGCGAAACTTTGCTATACACTCAATTTGTTCTCGCAGCATTTACCATCGGAATCTTTGGGTCATTAAGTTTCCTGTACGTTCTTGAAAAATATTTGCTTCAATTGAAAAGAACGTTCCTATCTCCAATATTATTTATTATTGGTTGCATCGCTGTCGCTTTCATATGGTTGGCGGGGCTGTTCGAAAATATTATTTGGCTTTTTCGCTATATCATGTATGGTTTCAGTGCGATAGGTGGCTTCTTTCTCATTCTCTTATTTTGGAGATTGATTGCGAATTCCACGGGAGACTTGCGAACCAAAGCCATCAACAACCTTATCGCTGTCTTAATGATCTTAATAGGAGGATTTATGGATTCACAATTGTTTATCACGATATTCAGAGATATAATTTGGTTTCCGGCGGTATTCCCTATTATCGGACTCATTTTATTCATTCGAGCCCAAAAAATCGATTGAAACATGTTTTTTGTAAACATGCAAAAAAAAAGACTGAAAAAGAATTTCAGTTCACGGGATTATCCACGTTCAGAATAGGCTGTGGATATTCGTTGGGAATGCCCTTTGCCCTTGTTTTTTTAATGTTTATATTAAAATAAACAAACGAAATGGTATTCCCGCAGATTTATTTAATTAATTCTGCAGAGGAACGCTTTTTTGCAGCGATCTTTTAAGTTGTAAAGAATTGCGTGCTAAAATAAAAAAATCATTATACACTCGTTTACAAGCTTGCTTTTCATTTTGTTTTCTGCGAGACTAAACCCCACTCCATTATTTTTTTCTATAAATAGTTTACAGTAAAGGAAAATCTACATCTTCGAAAAATCAAATAAAGAAGAAGAGAATTGTGGTATTTGAAACAAAAAGCGGCAAATTATAATATTTTTAGCCTTCTTACGCTTGAGCAAAAGTATGATTGAAAAAAACGTTGATCGCGGAATTCACAAAACGATGTCGATAAAGGATTATCGCAGCCTCATATTCAAGGCATTTCTAATCGGGACTTCCCCGATCGCTTATGCGAACACCATCAGTTGGAATTTTGTGAGACTATTGTATCCGGAAATGGGTGTTACTTCCGGGAATTATTTGAATTCTCTTGTGGTGATTTTGATAGTCGTCATGGATCTGTATTCATTATTAGGATTGGTGGTTTTACTTCAACCTTTGCGACAATTTATCGTGAAAACTTCGATAAATGTTCGAGATTCCGATTTGGAAAAGAAAGCGCTTAAGAGAATCGAGCGCGCTCCTGATTTTGTGTTGAGTTCCGCAATTCTTTCGATACCGACAGTGATCGTTCCCTTGTCGACTGTAGCGGGTTCGGACCCGAATTATATAAACGGCGTTATGCTCATGTTGTTCTATCTATTCACGAATTATATGCTATTTTATATTACGAATTATCGGGTTGTGTCTTCATATTTTAAGTATTTTCGATTTTATGAGGATATTTCCTTAAGTTCGGCAAAAACCCGGTTAATATTAACTTTAATTGCTGGAATTACTTTTCTGAGTTTTACTATAGCCGTCATTTTCATTCCGATTTCCGACGATGATGCCATGCTCGGACTCAGCATTTTATTTATTGTAATGTTACCTGTAATAATCCTTTTACCCGTTCTGATTGGAATAAGTACAATAAATCCCGTAAGGGAAATGATTAAAAATATCGATCGTGCCAAGAACGAAGGTAAAGAGATGGAAATTCCATTGGTCAGTCTCGATGAGTTTGCAGAGTTAGCGTTTAAATTGCTCGGGGTGGCGAATCAAAACCGCGAAGCCTTGTTGAAAATGAAGGAATTATCGGCCGAATTGGCAAAAACCGCAGAACAAATGAGTTCAACCTCCGAAGAAATTTCAACGTCTTCAGAGAATATTGCCAGTTCTCAACAGCAAATCTCCAAAGGTGCTTCAAATCAAGTGAGCGCTATCACTTCAATGCAAAAACAATTTTCCGAGCTGAATCAAGGAATTCAAACCATAAAAAAATCGATGGAAGAGATTACAATGATTTCGAGCAATATCCAACAGATTTCAAATCAAACGAATATGCTTGCCCTAAACGCAGCAATTGAGGCGGCGCGGGCCGGAGAAGCGGGCCGAGGATTTAATGTTGTAGCGGAACAGGTTCGAAAATTGGCGGAACAAACCAAAGGGCTATTGAACACTTCGGGTTCTATTATTGAAAAGATTAAGCAAATCGCAGATGAACAGCAAATAAAATCATTAACGATTTTAAAGGAGGTTGATAGCATCGCAACCGTGGCCGAAGAAATTTCATCGAGTACCGAAGAAAGTGCTGCCGCAGCGGAAGAACAAGCAAGTTCAATGGAGTCGCTAACCGAATTGGCACAAAAATTACTTAAAGTTTCCGAATCGCTGATCAGAAACAAATAAATAATCTTGAAGTATCTATTATCCTTTGAATATTATTGGTTTTTTTTGATACTTATATTAAAAGCCACAAAAAAAGACCCGATTTTCTAAATTATCCATATTCAGAATTCTGCATTTTTATTCGATGAGATTCATGCTTAACCAAGCAAAATTTCTTTGAAGTGTGTTTTTTCATTATTTTGTAACAACGATCATCGAACGGCATTTCATTCGATCGAACGATATTTAGTTGAATAAACTAACACATTAAATATAGATGCAATTTCAAAGATTTGTATCTAAAATAACTTTGAATCCGTAAACTCTTTTCATAGAAGAACAAGTTCATTTTCCTGGGGCAGAATTTATTGCAATTTTTTCGCACAAAACATTTAAATATTCGCGTATACTCTATTATCATGAGTATGAACTTAAAGTTCACAATCAAAAGAAGGTGATGAAGATGGCAGAAGTAGCAACTGACGTGAAAACAAATGTTGAAGTAAAAACTGACGCTAAGCCCAAATATTGGGCAATTCCCGAATACTCCGTATGGGTTAATGCGGACCAAATCAAATTGGAAGTTGAACTTCCCGGTGTTCGAAAGGAAACAATTTCTCTAAAAACCGAGCGCAATTCACTCGTACTCAGAGCACGAAGAAATGAAATTCAATACGAACTTGATCTCGACTTCATTGAAGACATAGAACCGGAAAAAACAAAAGCAAAATATGAAGAAGGTTTATTGACCATTGAATTAAAGAGATATAACCCAATGGAGCATGCGGTTGACATTAAAATCGAATAAACTTTAAAAATTATCCAAAACGATAAAAACAAATATTTTTTCAATAATCATAAGCAATTCCAAATCAAATCAAATCAAAAAACGCGATTCAAACCCCTGCAAAAAGCAACATTGTAAAATTGTAAAAATGTAAAAATGTGGAGGTGAAAAAAAATGGTAGATGATGATTTGTTTGAAAATTTCCGAAAGGCAATGAAGAAAAGAATGGATGAATTCTTCAATATGGACTCCTTCTTTAATTTCGACAAAGATTTTGACAAAGAATTTGAAGAGATGGAGAAATCCATGAATAAATCAAAGGAAAAGTTCAAAAATGATCCCAATGTAAAACACTATTCGATATCCTATAAATATGGCACGGGAATGGATAAACCCGAATGGAAAATCTCCGGTAATCTTAGCGATGAGGAAATGAACAAACTCGTCGAAAACATCCAAAAAGGAAATTTCAACTTCGGTTTGAATTTCTCGTTCCCCAGAATGCGAAACGAAGATGTCTTGGATTTCAAGGAAATCGCCGAACCAAAATCGGAAGACGAATTTATTAAAAAACTCGAAAAACCCAAAGAAAAGAAGGAAAAAGTCGAACCGTACGCGGATTTCGTACAAAACGAAAATGACTATACCATTGTGTTGGAAATGCCAGGCGTAAGCCAAAAAGACGTTAAGGTGGAACTCGATGAAAAAAATCACAAAGAATTAACGGTTCATGCAGAAACCCACCGCTGCATCTACAAGAAAACTTTTAAATTTAAAACACCGATCAAAGTCGATAACATGAAAATTACGGCAAACAACGGAATCATTCAGATCGTAATTTATAAATAAGATCGGAATAAATCTGCTATGCAGAAGGAAATTTCCGCTGAAAATATTCGCATATCGTCCAAACCACCCGTTTTTTAGCGATTTTTTCAATTATATTCATTCAATGATACAATTCTTTTTTCCTTGTTTTCAAAATTAGCTTTGGAAAAGATTAAGAAGTTTGCGAGCAAATTGGGATCATGGGTGTTTTATCTGCACTTAAACTCAAAGACTATTTCACGCTTATAGGCACCTTTTTGGGTTTCTGCGCGCTCATCACGGCGATCATGACCGAGGCGTTCAGAGCGGCATTTATTTTCGTTTTCTTCAGTATTTTATTCGATTTACTTGATGGATATGTTGCCAGAAAGACCAATCAAATGAATGATCTCGGAAGAGAACTGGACTCACTTAGTGATGGTTTTTGCTTTGCAATTGTCCCTTCTGTCGTAATTTTCCGCGCATATACACTTCCGATCACAAGCACCGGTGTTCTTGGATGGAATCCTTTCGTTCTATTGATTCCGGCTTTCATTTTTACAGTATGCGGACTCTTAAGATTAGCATGGTTTAATATTCTCGAGAATGAAGGGTATACGGGATTAATGACGCCTCTATCCGCGGCATTTCTCGCATTTTGGCACATGATTGACTATTATTCGTGGGTTTATTTCGAATCGCAATCCACATGGTTGAACATCGCAATGCACTATGCAATACCGGTAATTTATATCTTTATTGGCTGGTGCAATATCACCGATTTTATCTACTACGGAAAAGAAATTCGGAAAAAAGAAGGGAAAACCAAACGAAAAATCTTATGGATCATCGGAATGTTTATTCTGTTGTTCATATTGGGAATTTTTATGGAACAATATCTCGCGCTATTGCTCGTTTCGTTCATGAGCATGTTTTTAGTGTATGAGGTTTATTTTATTATTCAAGGATTTCGCAATTATCTCAAGAAGAAGCATGAACAAGCAAATGAAACGCAAGATGCTCAATAATTTCTGTGAAAATTACCTTCAAGTTTCAATTTTTTTTCAGCCGTGTTCTTTTCTTTGTAAAAGATTGAAGCGACATTTGGGCTTTGGTTGGAAACGCTTTAAATTTGTTTTAATATAAAAAAATTGTTAAGATTTCTTTAAAATCTTCATTGAATTAAATAATTGAATAATTGATAGCCCTAATTTTGTTTTTTCTTCTTACGTTCTAAAATCACCGTGGGAATGATTGGATTACCGAGTTGGCCTTTTTCGCGCATTTCTGCAAGAATTTGTCTTAATTTGAATTTCTGAATCTTTCCCCGACCACTCAGCGGCAACGGAATATCAAATCTGACATATCTCGGCACCGCAAAATCGTTGATCTGCCCAAAGCAGAAATCGACCAATTGTTGTTCATTAAATCCGGGTTTTACCACCGCCACGCAACCGACCACTTCTCCGTATTCCTTATCGGGAATGCCGACGATGGCACATTCCAATATGTTCGGATTGGTCAGCAAATAATCTTCTATCATTTTCGGATACACGTTGGCTCCACCATAAATAATCATGTCTTTTTTTCTTCCAACGATCCGGTAATAGCCTTCCGAATCAACGGTTGCAAGGTCTCCGGTATGGAGGAATCCATGTTCATCAATGGTTTGCGCGGTCATTTCGGGTGCTTTGAAATAGCCTTTCATAACGCTCCAGCCTTTTACCACGAGTTCACCCGCTGTTCCAACGGGAACTTCTTTGTTATTATCATCAACAATTTTCACGTCGAGACCCGGAAAGGCTTGGCCCGCGGTGTCTTCACGCTTTTCCATCGGATCAGTTGGTTTGGTTGCTGTCACAAGGGGAGATGCTTCTGTTAGTCCGTATGCATGTGAGATCTCGGGGATATGGAGTATTTCGATAATGTCGTGAAGCAATTCTTTGCCGCTGGGGGCGCCTCCGATGATTCCGGTTCTCAGCGAAGAAATATCATATTTATCTTTATTTTCTCGATATTCCCGAACATATCTGATGAAATGGGTCGGGGTTCCATGAAATACGGTTCCTTTCTCCCGCATAACGGTTTGCAATGCCGTTTTCGGGTCTTGATCTAGCAGAGGCACGATTTTTGAGCCGGTGAGTGCGCCTATAAGAATCCCGATTTCGCAGCCGAAACAATGCGAAAACGGAACGGGAATGATATTGACATCTTTTTCATCAATTCGCATGATCGTTGCGGTTTCGATCATGTTTCGAATCATATTTGTATGGGTGAGCATGGCTCCCTTCGGGTTTCCGGTTGTTCCGCTGGTATATAGAATGAAAGTGACCTCATCTGCATTTTGCTTTCTGCGAATGGCTTCTAAGGTTGCGTAATCTTCTTGATTGTAATTTGAATTTACAATGGTCCAAAATTCTGCAATGAGTCCATTCGGTTTGCTTTGTTTGAGCTGTTCATTCATGATTACAAGTTGTGTGGGTTCGAGGTTCATGGTTTCGATTAATGGGATGTAATCTTCAGTGCAAATTACAAATCGAGAACCTGAATGGTTTAAAATATATTCTGCTTCGTGTTTTTTATACCAATGATCAAGGGGGACGATGATTCCTCCTGCCTTTACAATAGCGAACATCGAAACGATCCATTGATAGTTATTTTTCGACCAGATACATGCCCGGTCTCCAATTTTCATCCCTAATTTGACCAGACCGATTGCCAAATGATCAACATCGGTTTTGAGTTGTTGCCATGTTTTTCGGTACGGCCCAACTACCGCAGCTTCGCGGGTAGGATAGGCTTCCGAAACGAGATCGATTACGTCACCGACAGTAATCCCGACAATCATTTTTGGCGGAAATTTTGCAGTTCTACTCATTTGAATTTTCAAATTTCGAGCGTGTTTTAAGCGTTGTTTTTTTTCCCAACGGTGGCCCACATTTTCCCAAATCGAACCCCCGGATTCCCATATCAATCCCTCTTATTCAAACTCTATACTTGCAATGGGCGAATGATTTCAAAATGATATTTATTGTGATTTTTGGTTTCAAACATTCAATTCGAAGTTTTTTAAATTTCATAAAAATCTGTTTGGAATCGGTTCCCGCAGGAAATCAAACAAAATTGAATAAATTAAACATGCAAAAAAAAAGACCGAAAAAAAATTTCCGTGAACCGAGTTTTCCACGTTCTGTTTAGCACGTGAATGTTCTTTGGGAATGTCCCTTTCCCTTATTTTTCTTTAAGTTTAATATTGCGAAACTCTGTATCTTCGAGAAGGAACAGAAAAAAAAAGGTATTTTCGCTTGAATCGAATCGATTCAAGATGTTTTTCTCTAAGCGTTTTTCTCTAAGCGTTTTTCTCTAAGCGTTTTTCTCTTAGCATTTTTCTCTAAGCGTTTTTCTCTAAGCGTTTTTCTCTAAGCGTTTTTCTCTAAGCGTTTTTTATCCCGGATTCAAGGTATTTTTATTTTCTTCTTCATGTTGCGCTTGATTTTTTATGCTCTCTGATGTTTCTTTTGGAGTTTCGCTGCTTTTTGGTACTTCCTGCTTACGATTTTCTCGTTTTTTGATTTCTGGAAAATAATCATTTAAAACGAATCCGAGATACATGCTTCCAATCGAATCATACCGGTTACTGATGAGATATGCTACGATGCTGGTTAGTGCCAGAATTGTGCTTAAGAATGGTAGGTGTATGTTATCTCCTGCAACAGACAGATAAACGGCCCATATACCGGCGTTGAGTTTACCATATATCGAATCATCCGAAGAGAATGATTCTTTCAGGAAAGTAAAGCCCAAAATAATATATGTAATCATATTACTGAATATAAATGCAATGATGGACAATATACTTGCCGGAATTCCATAATTCAGCAATAGTGGCATAGCGGGCCCTAATACAGAACTCATATCCGTTCCGCTTTCTGTAACTTGGGCGAACGGGTCCGATACATTCCAATTTTTGTAGGACTCCAAAATTACTTTAAGGACAAAATATACGAATGAGAAACGGGCGTAATATCTCGAAATCCATTTTGTGTTCGGGTCTTTACTATCCTTTCCGTTTTCCGTACCATCCTTATACGTTTGATAAATAATTATGAAGATCGCAATGCAGAGCATGAAAAAGCTTACTGAAATTAACGTACTGGGGAAGATAAACAATAACGCACTGAGCGCCACAATACCCAATCCGATTTTCGGATAAATTAGCAACGCCTTTCGAGTCCTATTTGATAAATCTGCTTTCGATGCCATTTTTTTCCGATAATTGAGCATTATTAAGAGAATTCCTAATGGCATGGCAAAATACATAAAATAAAAGAGAGCCGGCGCGTCACTCCCCGCATTTTGCAATAATTCCACCCCCATTTCGGAACTTCCAATATAATAATACCCCTCTTCAATCCCAAAAACAAGTCGTATCGGGTGAAATCTTGCGATCAAGTAGATAATAATCGCGATTGAAAGCATGAGATAAACTCTGATCGGCTTATCTACAAAGGAAACCCGAAGGAGGAGATGGATGATCACAAAAGCCATCGAAATAAGGGCCATAAAAAACATATAGCCGTTTTCCATCCGCAGATTTTGCATATATTCGAGATTTGTTTCATAACCCACATCAATACTTACGCCGTTGCGCTGCTCCGAATCGAATACATCATCATCGGTGATAATCGCGCTTTGAACTACGAATGAATATGTTGTACTTGAGATCTGGAAATAGACGGTCTCCCATGGTATTTTTCCCAAGTTAACGCTCGTAACCTCTTTGTGAGTAAATCCATCTTCGCTCAATTTGAATTTCAGATTTCCTTCACCATCGATAAAGAATTCGTAAAGGAAATTGACCCTTCGATAGTTCCAATCGAAAATATCGCTTGTATCTTTTGGTACTACATATGGATTTTTCCAAACTCCAGATGTTGTCATGTTTGCGTAATGAAAGACAAAATCGTTTACATCGCCCTTTGGTGCATAACTGTAATCCGGATTATCGATAGGATCGCTTTCGGGAACGGTATGAATCCCGATAAAGGGCTTTTCGGGTTGAGCGTTTTGGGGCGTTAGCGAGCCGTTGAAAAAGCCGAGATAATTATTGTTGGTATTATAACGATCTCCCGCTATCCGAATGTACTTGTTTCTTGCTTCGAATGGCTCATTCGATCTCATTCCGCTCCCCCCTCCGTATGAAAATTGATTGTATCGCGGCCAGCGATTATGTTCGGTCACCACAAAATGATCGAAATAATAATAATCGCCTTCCTTCATCGATATATTGGATTTTACAAAATTATTCCATCCAACGGCAAATCCAGTTTCGGAATTCCATCCGCTCTGCTTCCAATTTTGCATATATCCACCAATCGAAGCATAACCCACCGAAACATTATCATAAAAACTCGTATTCACAAAATTCGAGTGTTTATAGTATAAATAATATGTATTTTTCGAGCTGGCGTTAATTTCGTAATTAAAAAGCACCATTAATGTGCTTTCATCGTATCCAAACACCACCAAAGGAAGTTCCCGTAATAACGGCGCACCATCTGGAATTGGATTTTCGAATTCTTGAACCAATTTCACGATTCCATAATCAACTTTGAAGACTTTTCGATCTCCGAACCAAGGATAATGAAACGGCAATTTGTAGCCGAAGGTACCATTCTGCGGGGTATCCGTAGGATTTATCATAGTGATTTTTCGACGATAATTCCACTGCGTGTTATTTTCGCTAATAATCATGTTCTCCCAAAGTGTTGAGTCATTAAATTCGACAGCGTAATTTGGATACGGCTTTGATTGATTTTTAATGTATTCCGTAGCGACAATGAAAGACATAAATATGATTATTGCGATTATTACAGTCCGAATCGTTGCCATCTTCTTTTCTCGATTATTCATTAAAATCTGCCCACCTATGAAATGAATAATTAAGCAATATTGGTCGCTTTAAATATTTTAAGTTTGTTGCAGAGCAAAGCTTTGAATTAAAAAATCCTTTAGGAAATAGAACCGGAAAACAAAAGAATTGATTGATTAATCGATGTTTTTGAAATCCTTATTTATTTATTGTGAAATTAAAATTAAGCAAAAAATATAGTGTTTCTGAGGCTTATGCTCCCTTTCTTTGGATTTCTTTCGATTTCTTTGGATTTCTTTCGATTTCTTTGGATTTCTTTCGATTTCTTTGGATTTCTTTCGATTTCTTTGGACTTCTTTCGATTTCTTTGGACTTCTTTGGATTTCTTTGGATTTCTTTGGATTTCTTTGGATTTCTTTCGATTTCTTTGGATTTCTTTGGATTTCTTTGGATTTCTTTGGATTTCTTTCGATTTATTTCGATTTCTTTTCGTCTTTTTCTTGAGCTCGTTTATTTCGAATTGTATCCATATGCTCTGCTGTAATCAATTCTACGTTATGTTCTTCTGCCCAATCTACACATCCTTGTAAAGCAGTATTGAGAAAGATACGAGGGACCTTGATAAGTTTTTCACATGCTTCATCTGTGAATTTTATTTTCGGATGAATACGGTCTGCTGCATATTTCACTGTCGACAATTGCATTCCTTTCTTAGGTGGAATTTTTTCCGAGTACGGGGTTTGTGCTTTTGAAATCCAGAAATACGTATTGTCTCTGTATCCATAATCAACCGGAACTTTTGGGAATCCTTTTTTCGTGACACCATTGATTATTGTATTTCTGTATTTCGGTTTCATAAGAATATTGTCGATTTTCAAGATGAAATGAGCTCCGAATTTTGATGTAATACCATTGAAATTGTTATATGGAGGTTGATATTCATCTTGAACGGTAAATTTATCTGCATTTTCCAATTCGGCTACCCATGTGCATTCAAAGACTTGGAATGATTCTGCTACAATTTTTGGATATTGATCATTGGGGTTTTTCTTCGCTCGAAGGCCATCAACTAATGTTAAAATGGAATCCTTCATCTTTTCTTCGGTGGTTTCTCCCGGGAATCCCAATCTCACACATTCCTTCATCAATTTTTTATCGTCGGGCAAAAAATTGATCGAACATTTCTTAGTTCTCAATAGATTACGGGCGGTGTTTGACGAATTTCGGACTTCCAAAACCATCGCGTAATATTCTTTTCCGGCAATATAATATGGAAATATCAACGAATAAGGGCCCATATTTGTTTGTCCGTTTTCAGCAAGGGTGCCTATCGTCACGATCGGCATGGGAAAGAAGGAACTCGTTTGGTAGAAATTATCAACAATTCGAAGATCCTCAAATCCGTTAACTTCTTCAACCATTGTTATCAAGGTTAACAAAGTGCTGAAGCTTTATAAACCATTTCATCTTTTTTCAAATAACATGAAATCTCCACTCATCGGTGTCAGAATTCCGGAAGAAATTAAGGAAAAATTGGATAAAATTGCATCGGAATACCATGAAATGAATACATCGCAAATCGCACGAACCGCAATCACCGAATGGGTCGAATCTCAATGGCTTAGACATGAAGATATGATGGTGATCCCGAAAGCAAATTTTGCGGACCTGTTGGAAATGCTTCCAAAAGAGAAATTGGAACACTTTGAAGAAAAGGTCGTGTCGAAAGTATTAATGTATTTTGATTATCTCACAATAGAAAAGCAAAGAAAGGTGGATACCATTAAGGAATTTATGGAAGAGATGGTCAAGTTCATCGGAAATTCCGGAATGCGATGGTTTGAACGCATGGAGATTCAGATCGAAGGGGAACATCGATATTTCAAAGGGATGCATTCCCTTGGATTGATATGGTCTCAAGTATTTTTAGATATCTTCAAGAAAATTATTCAGAAGCACCACGTAAATTTTAAAATCAAAGAAGAATCGATAAAACTCACTGAAAGATATATCTATTTTGAAATCTCAAATTTAGAAATTTAAAAGCTATATGAATCGTTGTGGATTTTTTGAGTGTGACTATTTACACACAGTATTTCTCCACATGCAAGAATTTCAAAAACTTTTAAGCATAGACGGGCTTTTATATCACACTATGGAAGAAATAAAAAAAAAGAAGGCTGTAAACGTTCTCCAGATTCTAAAATCAAATTCAACCAAAGTTCAAAAGTACCTTTTATTTTATACAATCATGCTTTGGGTTGCGATTTCTATTCGTTATTCGATTGCATTTTGGTTGCCGGAAACCCACAGCCTCTTTCATTTACTTAAAGTGGATTTTAATTTTTTCGTTGAAGATTATCTTTATGCGACCGTTATTTTAATGGGAGGCTATCTCACTCTTAAAAACATCGATATAAGAAAGGATAAAATCACAAGATTTAGAAAATTCAGTCTCATCGCTTATATGTCCTATGCGGTGATCCTATATATTATCATTCCTACAATATGGTGGCAATTCCGTGGCTTTAATCATACGACGCTTCCCTTTCCGTTTCTTTCAGAAATTTATATGATTCCGGTGACCGGTAGATTATACCATGAAGATTTTGTTGCTACTTTCGGGCAATCCGGAATTCTGATCTTCATTTTATCTCATCTCATCATTCAAATCCTTGCTTATGGTGGCTCTTTTATTTTTGGTCGAAGGGCCTTTTGTTCGTGTATTTGTCCTTGGGCAGGGTTGGTGGCCGAACCATTGGGAGATCATTTGCCGGTTCACTCAAAAGTTGAAGGAAGGCCGAAAGCAAAAGGGCCGGGCCCAAAATATCTTAAATTTATATTTCCTATCTTGATATTTCAATTAGTTTTTACAGCATTCGCGGCGATCGTTGTGATCGTGTATCTCATCTCGGATTTTCAAATAATACCTTTAACCGTGTTATTCACTATGGAACAAGCCAAAATCATCATTGTTGACACGCTGTTCTTCGGGTTCGGGTTTCTTCTATTCGGTGGGCGCTATTATTGTTGCTATTGTCCCGCGGGCTTTTATATGGGAGTTATGGGCAGGCTTGGAGGCCAACAAGTTGAAACCGATCTTAATGCATGTATCCAATGCGGCAAATGCAACGATTCGTGCAAAATGGGTATCGATATCATGAGTTTCGCTAAAGATGGAAAGCCGGTAGCCACATATCGATGTGTAGGCTGCGATTGTTGTGTCATCGCTTGTCCAAAAGGCTGCCTAAAATTTACAACAAGAGCAACCAGAAAGATGTTCAAAAAAGATGCAATACAGAGGGTTAAAGAAGAAAACAAATGACCATAGGGTCAGAAGCAAGCAATTATAATACAATTTCTTCATGCTTCACTTCTCTGCATTCTTCCAAAATTTGTTTTTTTATTTCCATTTGGCTTTGTTCATTGGGTTGCTTTCCGACGTTCGAATTCGACTTTGTAATCCCGCAAATCGACGTTATTTCGATTTTTTTAACCGGAGAGAACATCAAATGTATAAATTTAAAGCCAATTTTGATACCCTTGACGTCTTGCGGCACGTAATCCTTTTTTCCGCCGTAAGAATACGTGCTGGATTTTCTGCCGTATACGTAATAGATTCCATCTCTTTTCCCCCAATAATCATTTACATGATCGTGGCCGACGAACACCGCCTTGATTTGCGGAATTTGTTTAATGAAATAATGTATCCGACCCCTATCGAATTCAAAGCAAACCGATTCTTTTTTGATCCCTACGGCGCTTTTGGATTCCCATAGTTCGTGGAATTCATAGTTCGGAACATGGTAGAACAAGAGACTATCTACGGGATTTTGCTGTTCTATAAATGATTTCATCCAGCCCAAGACCTTTTCCGGCATGTGCAAGTTTCTTCGGGAATTCAAAATAAATAAATTGAGTTGCGGAATTATTTTTCCGGAAGATTGTGTGCTAATAGTAATTGAGAAATTTCCTCCACAGAAATCTTCCCAACTTAGCGGATCCTCCATCTTCTTTCGTTGATCTTCGGTCAGCCTTTCGGATCGTATTTCTTCTTCATAGGATTTTCCGGCCAATTGCCTAAAGAGATCATGGGTGGGGATAAACAAGGAATTCGGCAATGCTGCAATATAATGCTCTAATGACACAAGCGGTTCTTCTTTCCGTGCATATCTGCCTTTTCGATCGAAATTTTCCGTATCGTGATTGCCCCATGCAAACGTCCACGGTGCTATATTTTTAAAATATCTGTCAAAAGTGCATAATACCCACCGAATAAGCCAAATCGAATTTCGGCAAAACAGATCTCCGGTGTTCACGATCAAATCAATTCCCAATACCTTGAATGGTGCTTTAAATCGCTTTAATTCTTTTTTCGTTAGAAACGAACCCGCGGGAAGATGCTGATCTGTCAGTTGCGCAATTTTGAAATCTTGTTTTCCTTCGGGAAGGATGATTTCAAAATAGGGAAAATCGATACCTTGATAGCGAAATGTCCTCTTGGATACACTAAATTTTGAGTTCACACCAAAATAACGGATGAATTACATAAAAACTATCAGATTTTTCCAAGTCTATGACTTTCGAGGATTCTTAACGGACAAAGAGTATTCAAGGATAATGGTCGATAATACTCCCCCTTTTTCAATATGATTTCGATTTTTTATCTCCTTAACCTTATTTGGCTCCATTTCTATCACCGAAATATAATGGTGGCCGTTAATTTTGTATGGATCAAAATATTCTTTTTTATTCTTCAGTTTAATCCATGCATGTTCGGTTTTGCTTTCGGGATTCTTCTTATCATCAAATACATAACCTTCAACATAGATTACATCAGTATTCTGCGCAAATTCAAGGACATCTAAAAATATATCGTGAGTTGGAATGAAATTTTGTGAATTTTTTGGATATCCTTGACTTACGCTGACATCATTAGCGTTTTTCGATAAAAAATCTATTTTTTGTGGGTCTGCCATCTTTTTCGCTAAAAATTGGATAAATTCTCGCTTCTCCATATCTGTTTTTGGTAGAAATAGAATAAAAGATTTTGGTATCTTTTTCAAAAAATCGAAGTTAGTGTAGTTGAGGCTTAATGCGCTCGATGAAATAATCTGCATTGGCTTTTGGATATAATATCAATTGTACAAGGTGTTTTTCTTTATCATTCTTTACATAATCGGTGATTTCTTCAAGATGCACCTTAAACGCTTTGTCGAGAGGAAATCCGAAAATGCCGGCTGAGATTAATGGAATCGACACGCTATGCAATCGTTTTTCGGCCATGACTCGAAAAACCGACCGAATGGCGCTTCTCAATAAGCTTTCCGCTTCTGATGGTGAATATTCGTTATAGACAGGTCCGACCGCATGAATCACCCATTTCGACTTCAATGAACCCGCAACGGTGATTTTCGCGTCTCCTACTTTACAATATCCAATTTTGTTGCATTCGATTTGGATTTCCGGGCCCCCTGCTGTTCGGATCGCACCGGCAACGCCTCCGCCCAAGATTAAATTGGAATTCGCGGGATTCACAATTGCATCCGTCACTTCCTCCACAATATTGCCCAATACCACTCTAACGATCGATCTATTGAATGTTTTCTCGTAAAGAATCTCTGTCAATAATTAAACGCCTCCATTTCATCTAATCTAATGCG
>CAZUTM010000077.1:0-21081 GCA_964623665.1 uncultured archaeon | reverse complement strand
CAATTTTTTAACTCAGAATATGAAAAAATGGTATTTTTGGGCATTTTCATTATTCCAATTTCTTGAAATACAAAAATACTTTGGTTGTGTGCTTGGATAAAATGTATAGGATTAATAAAGCGATGCAGAAGAAATTCAGTTATGCATTGGTCGACCCGTTCGAGCGCACGGTGGATGTATGGTGGCGAAACCGACATTACCTCAAATACAACATGTTGGAGAGAGAACTGAAATTTGTTGATGAACAACGCAATACATATAATATGGTGGAATCCGAATATTTCTAACGATACATATACGAGACATAAAAAGGAATCTGGCAGTCCCGCTGAACGCTACACAAGCTGAACGCTTGATAAATCACGCCGGCTGAACCATCTGGAGGTTTTTTACCTTCACAATCGTAGTTTCATCAAAGATATAAAGTCCGAACGAGAAAAAAATTTGAAATAATTAGTCCCCAAAAATGGGTTAAATATTTCGAAGTTCTTTTTGAAAATCGGCAGATAATGCTTGATTTACATCTGCAGGATAGTGCAATGTTTTCTTCAGTCCAAAATACGAACATGCCACTTCAACGGAGGCAAGGATTTCTTCTTTCGTGAATGGATACTCTTCATAGCGATTAGAATGCGCTCTGCGTTCCAACCGGAGATTGTTAAGCAAATCGCTCACTTTTTCGATCACCTTAAATTCCAATTGGTTTTCCAGACTGATTTCAACAATGGCCCGGATCTCGGTGTAGGTTAAGTCGGGATATTTCCGGGAGAGATAGGCTTTTAGATTTGCCGAATTTTGCTCTGCCTCATGTTCAATCCAATTCTTAATGGATAATTGCCGTTGCATAGTAATCAAATCCAAATCGATTTCAAGCTGCCGCAAGAAATCCATGCATTGCTCACTAATGGCCCTCGCTTTAATTATCACATAGAGATCGATTATACTGAGGGTTTGTTTTTTCTGCATGGAAAGACCCCGTTGTTGGACCGAACTTAGAACTCGTAATTGTATGGACGATGTATCCAAATCGGGTTCTCGACAAGAGGCTTCCAAGATGATAATATTTCCCTTATCCGGTTCAAATCTCGAATTTGCGATTCCGAGGATAGATTCTTTATTACTTTCAACAAAATTGATCATGCCGTTGATGGTCGGAATGACCCCATATTTATCGAGATCCTCTTGGTCGATGGTAACATAATTTTCGTCGCCTGACCCAATTACGAATTGGCATGTTTCGAGCTGAAATTCTCTGATATCCCCGAACGCTATCTTTAACGCGGTATTTATGGGTTCTATTTCTTTTTTAATCACGTCTTTATCCATGACAATGAACTCAAATGGGTCTGGCACTTTTAGATAAGAATTGAGAATTGGCGCTTCCGAACTATAAATTTCGGACTTGATATCCGATAAATCTTTTTTAATGATAAGATAGATACCGTTTTCTCGGTTCAATAATGAAAGGGTGATATTTTTTCCGATCGAAGCTCTGAATTTTTCCGAAGAATTGATCTTCCGGTTGGTTGGTATGGATTCGCGCTCCCTAAACTCTTGCTGTGGACCGGTTCGACCTCTAAACATTTTTTTTCACACTCCTCTTCTCTGCTAGTATAGAAGAAAAGGCCTATAAAAATAAATGCTTTGCGATAATATTTAATTTGTAATGGGTTCTTTCGAAGAATTTTTGCAGCGGTCGGGGTTCGGAATTCCCGAATCGATGATTAACCGAGGTCTGATTTCGTTAGTCGATCAAGAAAAGAAATTCATAGATTTTGTCAGCCAAAGGAAACTTCCCGAAGAAGGGTGGAATTCCAAAGAGATTACGCATTTCTTATCCCTCTTGAGCAAAATGGATTCATCCAATGATGCCCGAAGTATTAGAATAGGCGAGCGGGAAGCCAGATTATCAACAGAATTATTGGAACAGACATCATTCGGATTCAATCACGGTGTAGGCCGTTCAGGGAATATCTCTGCAAGTCAGCCTAAAGCAGTTGGCGCATCCATTCTTCAATCATTATTGAATATCTCTGTGCTGAACCTCATTAAAGAACTCGGATTAGTCAATATCCGTTCTGCGTGTGTTCTCCCTTTATCAACGGGAATGTCCTTAGGGCTAACTTTACGGAGCATGGATCCGGAGCCCTTTTCAAATCATCCAAAAAAGGTAATTATGCCGAGGATCGACCATTTGTCTCCGAAAAAAGGCTTGGAACTTATGCGATATCAAATAGTTCCAGTGGAAACAAAGTACGGCTCGAGTGAATTAGCGTCCGAGGGGGTATATTGCGATCCGAATGATGTGGAGGCAATAATCGACGATGATTGCTTCGCGATCGTTTCTACAACTACCTTTTTCGCGCCAAGAGTCCCCGACCCAATAAAAGAGATAGCTAAAATCGCACAGAAACACAATATCATCCATGTTATTAACAATGCTTATGGATTACAAGCAGACTCGATGATCCGATTGATTCGATCAGCAATCGATGCCGGTCGTGTTGATGCGATTGTTTCAAGTACCGATAAAAATTTTCTTTGTCCGGTTGGCGGTTCGGTGGTGTATGGCCCAAGCGAAGCGCTTCATGATAAAGTCTCAAAGGTCTATGCGGGAAGAGCCAGTTCAGCGCCCTATGTTCAATTATTGATTTCGCTCCTCTCGATGGGCACATCCGGATATTTGAAGATCAGGGCCGACCAAAAAACAAACAAGGAACTGTTGGATACACGAATCAAATCTCTTGCAGAGAAATTGGGTGAACGTGTTATCAATTCAAACAACCCCGTGTCTGTCGCAATGACTCTAAACAAGTTGAAGCAAGAATATATCGCAGAACTCGGCGGCTATTTATATAATTTACGAATTACTGGCCCAAGAATCGTGGATCCGAGAGAAAATAGTTATGGATGCTGCTCAGAACTATTAAAAACGCCTTATGTGGTTATGAATGCTGCAATCGGTGCGTCTTCGGTCGAAATTGAAAAAGCAGTTGAAAAATTGGGAAAAGCGATAGACGAATTAAAACGAAAAGAGTAATAGCAATTGAATTCTCCTTATTACAGAATGGTGAAATCGTTCGTAGGAGAAATTGGTTAAAATAAAGGCAACTCACCGGTAATAGGATCAATATCTGTACTTTTTACCGGTCCGATCCCCACCGCAGTATTGGAACCAGGCTCAATTTGTGTTAATCCCGCATCCGCTATCAGAACAGCGACCATGCCTTTCTCTTTCGTTTTATGATAATATAACAGTAATTCTTCTTCGGATTTTACCTTCAAGACCACTTTCTTTTGTCCTTCCTTAAACCAGCGCTCCCAAATCGCATTATTTTTAATTCGGCTTAATTCCGAAGCGGATACTGCGGCATGACAGCCTTGCGCAATCTTTTTTCCGACAGACATCGAAAGATCGGTCCGGATGAGAATGACCATTTTAATTTCTTGATTTACAAAAACGCACATTCATTCTCTTTAAAAGCAGAGGCTTTGAAAAATTTTTTTATATTTTTTCTTACGTAGCCATCGAAAATAGAGAAGAGGGAGACAAAAAAATTGAATTAAATACTTCTCAAGAGGATTTCTTTTAACATATCCTCATTTTCTCGTTGAACAGCAACCATACCGAAGGTGGGGATGCCCAATCGTTGTTGAATTTCTTCCGGACTCATTCTGTTTGCCAAATCTTGTTTATTTGCAATTGCGATGAGTTTAGTTCCTTCTCTTGCTTGTAATCTTTCAACAATTCGCTTGGTTTCTTCAACATTTCGTTCGGAGCTATCCGTGACCACAACGGTCAGTTTCGAACCCCGCATAAATTCTTCCCACATAAATTGGAATCGCTTTTGACCTGCAAGATCCCAAAGTGCGAGTGCATCATTTCCAACTTCAACCCGTTCCACCGCAACGCCCACGGTCGGTTTCCGGAATTCATTCATTTGTTTTTCGGTGAGAAGCTTCACCAATGTGGTTTTCCCAACACCGGCTTCGCCTACAATACATAATTTTGAAGTGTTCATACGTTTCCACGCTCAGACTTTTTATTCAAATCCCCATCAATCAAATGAGAAGATCTGAATTTTTGTTTCTATGTGAATGTAGATGATAGCGAATTAAATCCCCACTATCATATAGAAGATACGGGGATAACATGCCAACGAAAGCTGGTTTTTTTATAATCAAATTTCATCAAGCAATGGCGGGCAATAGTATTTCACATTATCTGGTGAAAAAAAATAGGTAGAAAAAAAATTCACTACACCAAAGCCTTTTTTGAGGGGAGTTGGGGGGTTTGAAAACGCTTTGGTCATAATTGAAATATATATGATATGTATTTCCAAGAGCCTATTTAAATCTTACTATATTAGATTGCGAGAAAACTCAAAATTGGGTTATTAAAATTTTTTCAATAATTTTTCTAAATTATTCCATACTCCCGGTGGTGATTTTTTTCAATTGTTCGTAAATTTCTTCATCGAATGTCTCAATAAACGCATTGATTTTTTCTTTTGGGATTTTTGCACCCGCTGATGCTTTGTGCCCGCCGCTAATTTGTCCAAGCCCGATTTTTTCCGCGCTATTTTTAACCGCTAATGCCAAATCAAGGCCTTTTTCTATAAGGGATTCCGGTGCGCGGGTAGATATTTTTACGAAACCCTCATTACTCTGAGCGAAAGCTAGAATCGTTTTATCGTTCTGTGCGTCTTTCTCAAAATTCAAAATACTGGCGATTGTTCCGATGATATTCTCGTTGATAATATCTTTTCCATCAATAACATAAATATTATTTTTGGTGAGTTTATACTCCTTTGCATATTTTATTCCTATTGCAAGGGCTTCCTTGTATTTTTTTTGAATGGTATTTGCAATTTCAAGAGCGTTTTCATCACCCAAAATGACACCGATTCCGATACTGGGATTGCCCATTCTTCCGCATGCGTTTAAAAGCGACGAAAATTCTCTTGCGTCCGTGATCTTCCCTTGATACACCGGTGATTTAATAAGATGATACGCACTAAATAAATTATTCATCAATTCCTTGGGCAAATGAGAATCGAAAAACAAGTGCTTGAGAAGCGCAGTGTTTAATTTTTGTTTTTCATGCAGAGTCAACATCGATAAGGTTCTAATTTCGTTTAAATCGGTATAAAGGCGTATCCCTTGTGCTTTAATGAATTCTTCACATGATTTGATATTCCCCGTGATCCCGGGAACATCCATACCGAGACGCAGAGTAAATGCCAATGCTTTTGGAAGAAAAGAATTACGGTCGATATTCAGGTCCTTTTGAATTTCAATTTCTTTATTTGCGATAGCATCGTTCTGAATTTCGAGATTCAGTCCAATGAAATCCCCCGATGCAGTTCTGGTTTGGATATCGCCCGTTGCCCCAACAAGAGCAATTGTGGACAAATCCGTATTATTCGGATTCAAATATTTCACAAAGTAATAGACAACCCCCGCTCCGGAAATTTCATACGTTCCATCTATTCCGAAAAAGTGCGGGTTTACGTGAAACGCTTCTTTCGGTAGTTCATGAGGTTCATCAGGAGTATGATGATCTAAGATGATAAAAGGGAATTTCAAATGCGTTTTGATTATTTGATATTGTGATGTTCCGAAATCTGAAAAGATGAAGAAATCGTTGCTGTGTTTGGGTATGCGAGCGGTTATTTCTAATAAATTGGCTTCTTCGAGCTGTTTGAGAATAGTGATTTGATATGGGATTCGATTCCTTAGAAAAGCGCGCGCAAGAATCCCCGCAGAGGACAGTCCATCTGCATCATAATGGGAAATTATTCTGACTATCGGTCGAAATTTCGGTTCGAAACATTCAAATCTCGGGTGGTCTCCGGGCATGATTTTTGTGCTATCAACCTTTCTGAGTGGATCCAACGAATTAAACGTGCTAAGAAAATAGTCCTTAGCGAGTTTAACCGCATTCTTGAATTCATCATAATTTTTCATTTTATTGGCTCCGCTCATCCATGTTCACCACTATTCGGTATATACCTATATATATATCACCCAATCAACAAAAAATTTTTTATTAAGTCGCGATCTCGGTTGGTACGTGAGATGAGATGAAAAAATGAAATTTAATTCTTTATTTTTTCGATCTGAATTACAATGGAACTCCGATCTTTTGGAATGTCGTTGAGACTATTGAGAAACGCTTCAAGTTGATTATTAATGATTTTAAGTACATAATCACCCAAAATCAAATTCGCACCATTTACATTTGTCTGAATTTTATTGTGTTCTTGTCTCGTTATGATAATTTTATTGATTTGTTCAGGGACTCCGTGTAGGGTTTTGATAAGCGCAATCCAAATTGAAGAAAATATAGCTTGAACAAAATCCTTCATGAAAATCTCTTCATTCAATACTTTCAAAGAAATCCAATATTGCTCCATGATTATCGATAATAGTTTCAAAGTTTAAAATTGTTTTGATTATTTAATTTCATCTTTTTGTGTGGGAAAAGCAAACGAATGCTTTTTATGCTTTTGGGTCTAATTTTCAATCACCATGAGTTACGTACCGAAGTACATCTTGAAAAGGATGTTTCCGAAGGACAAATCGCTTGTTCTTCTCTCGAAAACTGGCGGAGCTGCAACCCATGTCCGCTTAACGATGACGAATGTTATGAGTGCTATGTCGGTGCCCGACAGAATTGAATTGGGTGGAATTACGCCCTCCGATATTGCAAAAGGCATTTCTATTAAAATCAACGGGACCGAAATTCCGGTAACCGAAGATCTCTTGACGAAAGGCATTTCATTAGTCCATAACGGTGTGGAATACAATTGGGATGATGTTATAAACAAAAACAAGGCAGCCGGAGTCACGATTGCTATTGGAGATAAGCTCGCATTGAATATTCCTTTGAATGACCAAATGAAACAAATCTTGAAGCCGGGGCCAATAGAAGTTAATGTGACGATAAATATCGGTGGCACTACCAATGTTGTTCACACCGTTGATTTGCCCGACGGTGTAAAACCTTGGACTTTGGAATTGTAAGTGATAAACATTACCAAAACCTTTTTTTTTATTACATTCCATTAGGAAATATGAACTCTCGCAAATCTTCCATATTATTTTTGCTATTTCTGTATTTGAATCCATTCTGCTTTCTTACATGGAACTCATTCAATCAACAGAATCAATTCGGCAAAGGGATTATGAGCGAGAATCATGACATTTCTGTGGTTGAACCCGATAATTCGATCCCGTTCTCTTCGAATGGTGGAGAACGCCCGAACCCCGCGTTATTTTGGTCGACAGAGAAAAATCGAGTGAATGAAATCCCCTTAACTTTTGAGATCATTCAAAGCAGTTTGATTGAAACACCTTCTGTTCCTATCAACCGATCAATTATCCGTTACCATTCTCCGAATTTTGTCGATCAAAGCGAACCTTTACAAATTTATTCAATTTTGCTATTCCATAATGATTTAAGTGTTAATGGGAGCAAAATTCCCGGAATTTTATTGCTCCATGGGCTTAATAAGAATAATTCACACCTTCTTAACGAAGGGATGAAATTGGCAGACAAAGGGTATGTAGTATTACTTCCCGATCTTCCCGGACATGGAAATAGCACCGGCATAACCGCGACCTCGGATAGATTTTATTATCAAGGAGACTTCAATAAGACCGCACATTATTATATATCCATTTTGTCTGCATGCCGAGCTTACGAAATTTTAAAGACATTAGATTTTGTGAATCAATCGAAGATAGCGCTGAGCGGAGTTTCCTATGGTGCTATTATCGCGCTTGCGTTGGGTGTGATCTATCCTTCAGAGATACAAGGGATTTTTTCGATGAATGGTGCGGGGGATTTCTTAAGTTGTGAAGAATATCACCAGGTGTGGGAAGTCTTTAACCGCTCTCGGGATCGATTTGAAGCTGAATGGATAACTAAAAAACTTCCTTTGATAGATCCCTTGTATTACTTACAAATTGCCCCTGTTTATCCGAGAACGGTGTTTTATTTTGGGTATTACGATGAATATTTTTCCGTAATCGGTTTAAATAATACCTATAATGCATTGAAAGGCGAAAAATACATGATTATACGACACTTAGGACATCAAACATTGATAAATCACACCGATTCGTTATTTTATTTTATGGATTATTGTTTAAAGGGAAGCTCCGCACCAATCACCATTGATATCACCGGGTTTTCAACGTTTATCAATCAAACCGACAATGTTGCCAGAATATCATTCAAGTGTAGCCCATTTTCTTCCGTGCAGAAAATAATACTTCTGTATAGAATTGAATTTTGGGTTGCAGAGTGGAAGAAGATTGAAATAAACGTATCACAATACTCAGAACAAGAGATCATCACCAAAATCATTCACGCCGGTCCATTATCCGCAAATCTTACCTTTATCATCGAATATTATCAATCGGGATCCGAAAATTTAATGTTCACTTCTCCGATATTTCGACTCCGATTGAATAACCCGGCTCAAATCTTTTATATTATAGCGATCATTATTTGCGGACTCATCGCGTTGATAATCATCTTGAGTTTAAGATATAATATTTTTGTGAAGTCTCTCAAAGATTTTAAGATAACTCTCAAACTTAAAGGGGAGTTTTTAATGCATAATATCATTATTATCGGATTAGAGACTTTAATGGTGTATTTGGCCCTTGCCGGACCTTGGATTTCAATCAACGGAAATGTTTATATTCGCTTCTTGCATGTGTTTAATATTGCACCGGCCTATTCCGATATGTTTTCATTTTTGAAATCGGATTCTGGAGTCAATGCATATTCCGCTGTACTTGCGATGTTATTTTTTATTCCCTTAATTCCTGGGGCTTTAGGAATTCTTTGCTTTATTTTGGGGCTTTTTGTGATATACGGAATTCCAATGATTTCGGAGTTAAATGGGGTTCATGGCGTTCAATACGTAGGAATCTATGGGTATCTTTGGCTGATCGCGAGTTTCCTTATTTCTCTTACAGAGCTCTTGTTTTTATTAAAGATTAAAGCATACAGAACAAAGATTATCGAAAGAAAATTGGAATAAAAAACAGAAACCCAAAGTACAAATCAAAAACAGAGCTTTGGTACGATTTGGGGGCCATTGGGCAACACTAAAACGGATGCATCTTTGCCATGCTTTTTTTCTGCATAAGCCAATGCTTCCTCGAAGGAATTAGCGTGAATGAGGCCTAAAGTACCCAATTTCTCTTTGCTGATATTTGGGGAAGCAACGACAACCTCTGCATGCATCAAAACCATGCAAAGGAACTGGATCTGCCATTGATCTCTCACCTTCATTTCGCCAGAAACCAATTTATCGTTGATTTCTTTTGGTGAATAAGGTAATTTTAATAATTCTTCAAAATCGGGTTGACCAACACCATCTCTAAGCTCATTGGTAGTAATTATAGTTCCGCCTTTTTTAACCGCCAAAGCACCTAACGCCATACTCTTCACGGCTTGATAGAGATTTAAATCCAAAGGATATCCTCCATTATTGCAAATCACAATATCATAAGGCTGATCCAAATCGCACATGGCCACTCTCTCTTGATGTTTAACCAGAATAGAATGAACTCCGAGATTACCGCTTGCAACCTTATCGATTTGGTGTTCCGGGTTAATGGTGACATTTACAACGAAATCGGGCTTTATCTTGGGATGCTTTGAAATCTCGATGGCATCATCGGAGATCGGGTTGTCTTTGAGAATCCCGAATCTGGAATTGGGATTCGCGATGTTTTTAGCGGAATGGTTGGACAAAATGGTTTCTAAACCCACAATACCCGGACAAATCGCCTTTCTACCACCTGAAAAACCGGCAAAGAAATGTGGTTCAACATACCCAGTTATAATCTTCACCGCTGCATTCAAATAAATCTTATTGATATAAATCGGCGTTCCGAATGATGTTTTATCGATATATTCAAGCATTTTGGGGTTGTCCCCTTCATGATTTATGATATCGAACCGATCAATTATCCATTTCGGAAGAATCCCTTGTAACTCTTGATTTGTGGTTTTTCTATGCAATCCGGTTGCAATCAAGATTTTTATATCACCATCAGACACCCCAAGCGAAAGCAATTCTTGAATAAGAGCCTCCAAAATTTTACCCGAAGGTACGGGTCTCGTCGAATCGGAAATTACAATGCAAATATAGCCCGTTTTTTTTGATTTAATAATGGTAGGAAGAGGAGTGCCGATGTCGGGTTTAATCAGACTTTTTCGAATTTCTCCTATCGGATCGGCCAGAGGTTGAATCGGTTGGGGCTTTGCAATTTGGATTTTCATGCTGTCCGGAATCTCAATCTCGAGCCCGGTTTTTCCGTAATCCACTTTCACTTTCATTTTATTTCTTTTTATAAAAAGCAAGATTTATATTCAAAATATTCTATTTTAACTTGCGAATTACTTTTCGCGCTTTTTATGAAATTATGGACGTCGCTTTGTTTTACTCTTTTTGAATAAATTATTCACTTTATGAATGATTTTAATGGCGACGATTTATCGCAAACATAGAATTGATAATAAAATTCTTTCTGGAATGGAATTTAAGGAATTAAACACAGATGTGAAGAAAATATGAGCAGTATAGATTTCCTCAAGAAAATAAAAGAAGAAATAATATCGTCCCTTCCCGCTGATTCGAATATCTCGACAGTGGAATTCGAGGGTCCAGAGATAGCAGTGTATTCGAAAAACGCAGAGATGATCGGAGAAGAAAGTCCCGCAGTGAAAGAAGTGGCCAAGCAAATGCGAAAGCGGATTGTAATCCGATCCGATCCTTCGATCAGAATGGAAACTCAAAAAGCGATGGAAACGATACAGTCGATAGTACCTCCAGAAGCAGAGATTACAAATATCTTTTTCGATGAAAATTTAGGAGATGTTATCATCGAAGCGAAGAAACCGGGATTGGTTATCGGGAAAGAAGGGAAAAACCTAAAAAGTATCAGAAAACAAACATGTTGGAGACCGGATATCATTAGAACTCCGCCCATCAAATCGAAAACGGTAGATCTGATTAGGGGAATGTTGAAAAAAGAAAAAGAAGAACAGAAACAGATTCTCATCCAAATCGGAGAACGGATTCACCGACCACAAGTCTTCAACACTTCCAATATCAAACTCACGTTTCTTGGAGGATTTAAAGAAGTTGGTCGCTCTTGTGTCTATGTTCAAACCGATGAATCAAATATCCTCTTAGATTGCGGAATGAATGTTGGAAATCCTTCAGAATTATTCCCATTTATTGACATTAAAGATTTCTGTGTAGAAGATCTTGATGCCGTGGTCATTTCCCATGCGCATATGGATCATTGCGGACTTCTTCCCTTCCTTTATAAATATGATTATAATGGGCCCACGTATTGCACACTTCCTACGAAGCATTTGATGACAATGCTTCAATTGGATTATATCAATCTTGCGGAAAAAGATGGCAGGATTCCGCCTTATCAACGACGAGACGTGAAAAATACGGTATTGCACACATATCCGATCGGATACGGGAAAGTGATTGATATTGCTCCGGATATCAAACTGACGCTGCATAACAGCGGGCATATTTTGGGATCGGCGATGGCCCATCTGCATTTCGGAACCGGTGAACATAATTTGGTCTATACTGGAGATTACAAATTTCAGAAATCCCGGTTGTTGGATGTGGCAAACTCCAGATTCCCAAGGCTTGAAACGCTCATCACAGAATCCACATATGGGGGCAGTCAAGATAATATTCCATCGAGGATCGAATCCGAGAAAAGATTGATCACGGTTATAAATAAAACATTAGAGAAGAACGGGAAGCTATTGATTCCGGTTCTGGCGGTGGGTCGCGCCCAAGAATTGATGGTACAATTCGAAGATTTCATTTCGAGGGAAATGATTAAGAAAGTACCGATCTATATCGATGGATTAATCGCCGAAGCTACCGCAATTCACACCACGCATCCCGATTTTCTCAACTCTGATTTACGCGAGCTGATTTTCCACCAACAAAAAAATCCGTTCATGTCCGAAATATTTACAACGGTGGAATCTTCGGAAGCGCGAGAAGAAATCATAAACGGCGGCCCATGCATCATATTGGCCACCTCGGGTATGTTGCAAGGCGGACCATCTCTTGGATATTTGAAAGGATTGGCTGAAGATGAAAATTCTACACTTTTATTTGTTAGCTATCAAGTTGAGGGCACATTGGGGAAAAGAATCCAAAAAGGATACCGTGAATTCGTAGTTAAATTAGCAAACGGAAAGGGATTACCTATTAAAATCAACATGAACGTTCAAACGATAAGCGGATTTTCTGGACACTCATCGAGGTCGCAAATCATCTCTTTTATCCGGAAAGTAAATCCTAAGCCGGAAAAGATCATCGTAAATCACGGAGAAGCATCCAAATGCGTCAGCCTAGCCGCTTTGATTCATAAACGATTAAAAATAGAAACAAAAGCACCATTAAACAAAGAAACTATAATTCTATAGAAAACACCCGAATTCTCTTTAATTTTTTAACAAATTTTATATTTTTGAATTTCAAAATAATGATATGAGTGAAGAACTCGTTTTTGCGGTGAAAGAACTCTTTGAATCCAAAAATATTTTAAAAAAAGTCGTAATGGCCGAAATGAACACCACCGATAACGTATTAGACCAAATATTCGGGATTTACGAGGAGATTGTTGAATTAGTGGATTCCTTAGGCCCTTATACAAATACGGACATTCAAGAATTGCTCGATAAAGAACTCAAACAATATTCACAAAAACCTTTCTTTCCGGTCTTGGCCGGGTTATTTGTAAACGCTTTAATTAATAAATTATTTAAAGATAAGGATGAGATCTCATTGGATTTCAACGAATTATGTTACAAAGTCATCGAAACAGCACAGACCGTTGCGGATGCTCAAGGCGAATCTGAAGATAAAGAGGAAATCGGGTTCTCTTTGGACTATATAGGGTATCTCATGCCGGACAATAAATTATTACGGATCAACGGTCCCGTGGGTGATTATTGCGGAGCGTTAATGGGAAATAATTCGATTTTGGATTTAACGGGATTGCACGGAAAGAATTTTGGATATGAAAAGAGCCCAAGCGCAGAATTATGTTTTAAAGAAGCGTAATTTTTCTCTAAATCTTTTTTATTTCAAAAAAAATTTCAAAAGAAGAGTTTATAAGAATTGGTTTTCATTACAAACGTGGGGTTGTGGAATGGAACTTCCTTCGTTAAAAATTTTTGATCTGGATCAGTTTATCGATTCGCTTCACAATTATTTCGAGAATAAATCGGAAATTCTTCTCGCTTATTTATACGGTTCATTTGCAAATGGAAATATAACAAAATTAAGTGATATAGACATCGGGATTTTAATTACAGAGGAAGCAAATAAAGATCGATGGTATCCGATTAAATTGGCAAATGAAATTGAAGAAAGATTCAAGCCCGGAAGAACGATAGATATACGGATTTTGAATCAAGCAGATCCAAGATTTAAATTTAATGTTATTAAGCATAAGAAAAGGATCCTTGTTAGAAATGATGATATCAGGGCAGATTTCGAAGCAAATACGCTATTGGAATGGTATGATGTAAGATATTTATTTCAACATTATTATCCTCATTTGGCTTAAGGGGTTGATTGAAATTACAATTCATAAACATGTTTTTCAAGAAAAAATCAACCGATTATTGAGATATATTTCGTTTCTTCAAAGAATTAGAGCAGAACCCATCGAGGCCTTTTTAAATTCTGAAAAATCGCATTATTCTACGGCTTTTATTATGTACAATGCCGCCCAAATATGTATTGATATAGCTTTTCATGTTTGCACGAAAAATAATTATCAAGAACCTGAAAATTATAAAGATGCATTTATCATTCTTGCCCAAAATTCGATAATAACACAAGAACTCTCAAATAAAATGCAGCAATGGGCGGGACTTCGCAATTTAATCGCACATCAATATGGAAAAGTGGATAATCAAAGACTTTACGAGATTTTACAAAATGATTTAACAGACCTTGAAAGTTTCGTTGAGTCAATAAGAGCGTTAAGAATCGAATGATTGTAAATGATTCTTTAAAAAAAAGAATATATTTAAAAATTATTGATTGATCTTTGCGATTTGGCTGAATTCAATACGTTTACAAGATTTTCCAATCATTATTTCGATTGTCCCGGGAAGAACCACATATTTATTCAATTTTTCTTCAAAGAATTCAATAGAATTGACCTTTATCTCTCCTTGAACAGTCTTCTTTTCGCCTTCCTTCAAGAATACACGCTTGAAATCTTTCAATTGCAAATTCGGTAAACGCAATTTTGCTCTTTCGTAGCCATATGCTTCTTTGTATTTTACATACACTTGAACGATTTCTTCACCAGCTCTGGCGCCGACATTTGTTAAATCAACCGAATATTTGATCGTATCATCGGATGTGAATTCTGAACCTTCTATTTTAAAATTTTCATATTGGAATTCGGTGTATGAAAGGCCAAATCCGAATTCATATTGGGGATCTCCATCAAAATACATATAGGTTCTTCCTTTAAAAAGGTCGTAATCCGAAATCGGCGGAAGCTGCGATGTAGATTTGAAGAAAGTCATCGGGAGTTTACCGGAGAAGTTTTCATCTCCCGCTAATAATGAAGCGATTGCATCTCCACCGCGTTCACCCGGATACCAAGCTTGTACCACAGCAGGGAGATTATCATGCAAATACCCCAATTCAAGCGGAGATCCGCTTATGACAAATGCGACGATATTTCTATTGATAGCCACCACGCTTTTCAACAGATCAATTTGTTCTTTCGGAAAAGCAAGACTTTCCTTGTCTTTTCCTTCTCTTTCCGTATTGGTATCTATACCTACAAATGCAATTACAACATCTGCAGAGCGTGCTGCATCTTTTTCCAACTTGAATTTCGAGTTCGAGGTTTCCAATTCGGGAATTCGGTATTCGAATTTGGCTTTTCCTTTTTTCGATATTTTGGGAATTTCGATGGATAATGAATATGATTTACCCTTCTCCATTTTAATTTTTAAAGATCCGGTATTTGAACTCACATCCGCTATCTTTATTACGGGTTTTGAACCGCCTTTGATGGTATATTTGAAGAGATATTCATTGTCGAATTCGGCTTCGATGCAGCCGGAGAATTTAACTGAGAAGGTTTCGGGAACATTTTTAACTCCGGATTCGGTGCTGCTAAAGGCATTGCTTACGGAGGCATCCACTCTGCGTCTCCAATCAAATGATGGGTTTTGTTCAGTGAGTGTGATGGGAGTGCCTTTGAACTCCGACTCGGGGTAGATCTCAAGTTTCAATCCCGTGTGTTTTGGACAGTCGGGCTTTGGTTTCAAAATTCTGGTTGAGATTTCTCTGAATCTTCCAAATTCTTTTGGTGAGATCCATGGAACTTGAATAATTTTGGAGGATGAAAATCGTTTTTTAATACCATCAAGCGGAGAAACTGGTGGATTGACCGGTGTCCCGGAATAATCTCCGAATATAGGATGATCTGCATTAGGCCCGATTATT
The DNA here is from genome assembly GCA_964623665.1 of uncultured archaeon. Taxonomy (GTDB): domain Archaea; phylum Asgardarchaeota; class Lokiarchaeia; order Sigyniarchaeales; family Promethearchaeaceae; genus CAZUTM01. Next base: position 5,512 of record CAZUTM010000077.1, on the reverse strand, counting down.
GCGATTGTTTTAAGCTTAATCGGATTGAGGGGTAAGAACGGTCGACCTTCTCCGTTTAACTGATTTTTAAGTAAGACCATCGATTTCACGGCGACTTGATAGGCCAAATCGCTGTGTTCTTTACATCCGAGTTTGGAATACGGAATTTTGGAATACGGAACCATATTTTGAGGATCAAACATCCCTAAATCAAAATATGCACGTAAGACATTGCGTAAAGCGCGGTCAATGGTTTCTTCTTTTACCAATCCTTTTTTAACCGCAGCCAATAACCATCCGCGCTTAAAATTATCTCCGCATTCCAAATCCACTCCGGCATTTATAGCCAAAGCAGAACCCGTAACCGGAGAGATAATATATCTTTGTTGGAACGGACCGAGATTCCAAATTGCACCGCAATCCGTGACTACATAGCCTTTAAAGCCCCATTCATTCCTCAAAACTTCTGTCAGCAACCAATGACTTGCAGAGCAAGGCACACCCAATACACGATTATATGCAGACATAATGGAGCGCGCTTTCCCTTCTGTGATTAAGGCCCGAAATTGCGGAAGAAAATATTCTCTCAGATGCAGATGTGAGATCTTTGGGTTACAACCCAATCTGTTGTGTTCTTCATTGTTTGCTGCAAAATGTTTGGGTGTTGAGACCACCTTCAAATAATTCGGGTCATCTCCTTGCAATCCGCGCACAAATGAGATTCCGGTTCTTGAAGTTAAAAGGGTGTCTTCACCGTACGTTTCGGGTGTTCGTCCCCACCTCGGATCCCTTGCCATATTCACGGTGGGAGACCAAAATGTGAGCAGCCCATTCGAATGGCCTTCGCCTTCGGGTTCGTTATGGTGTTTTGTCCTGGCTTCATCAGAAATAGCGGTTGCCACTCTTAAAATTAAATCGGGATCCCATGTGGCACCAAATGCGATTGCTTGCGGAAAGACTGTTGCTTTTCCCGGACGAACAACTCCATGAAGGGCTTCATTGCCATGATAATAATGCCGAATTCCTAATCTCGGTACGTCATCCGCGGTGTGATACAAAAAACGGATTTTCTCTTCAAGAGTGAGTAGGTCCATCAAGTTTTTAATTCGTTCTTCCCTTGAAAAGTTCGGATCTTTATAGATCACCTTTTTTTCTTGCGCCATAATTTGAGTTTTGTTTGATCGGAAAAAAATCTTTTCGATTTCGATTGTTTTTCTTCTATTTTTTTCAAACGCGGATTTTCTTCACATTCGCACCAAAACGCTTTTTTATTTTTTGGCGATTGCAAGCTCAGTGATTATAAATTGAGTAAAAAGGAGAAAAAGCCGTTACCGCGGATCTACATATTCAGAAAGCTCGTTCAATTACTCTTTTTCTTTATCGTGAACTGGGTGATACTGAAATCATTGATTCGGACCGATATTTTGGCGGAAATGACACAAGTCTTGCCATTTTTACACACCGCGAGAGGACCGATATCCGGGGGCGCCGGCTTATTGGAATATACGTTTATAATGATTACGAAAGGTGAAATTCCGTTTATCTTTATCGGATTAATCGGGCTTATTTCAATCTTGACCGGCAGGTTTTTCTGCGGATGGATCTGTCCAACAGGTTTTGTTTGCGATGCGATAGCGGACGTCGCCGGTGAAAATAAGAGATTGAGTATGGAATCCGATAAAGGGGGGAAAAAATTCAAATTTTTCTTGCTGTTTGTCCTCTTTCTTCTGTTCGTTCCCCTTGGGGTTTATTATAAAACAGATTTCGTCAAATATTTTGACTATTCCCAAGCGCTTGGAGACCTTGTGAACAATCCGGTTTCGATATTCTCTCTTTCGGAATTCATTTTCGCAACTATCCCGAATGTTATTCGACAAACCATCGATACTCAAGCCATCTCCCACCTTTTCAATAAAGATAATCCTTCAAAAGGAATTATTTTCATCGTTTGGTGTATCATTTTGGGCGTCAATGTGTTTTATCCACGCTTTTACTGTAAATATATGTGCCCATATGGTGCCATCTCATCGTTATTTTCTGACAGCTCTCTGTTGAAACTTCAAATTAACGACGCACGTTGTGTAGGCCGGAAAGCATGCGGAATCTGTGAACGGGTGTGTCCGATGCAGATCCGAATTTTGGATGAATCATCGAAAGGATTTACGGGCGATGGAGAATGCATTCTTTGCTTGGAATGCTTGGAAAAGTGCCCCTATAATGCTATTCGCATCAAATTCGGGCTTTAATCATCCCACTCATTTTTTCATTTCGTTTCAAATTCTGCGGATTTTTCTTTCACATATTTAAAAAACCAAGGATTATTTCATAACATATTATGGCTCGAAAGAAAAAAGAAGAAGTGGAGAGCGTCGAGGAGAAGAAGGATACGACGGTTCAAGCCAAAGAAGCAGAAAATGATGCCAAGGTTGCTAAGAAGAAAGCCAGCTCCGAGAAAAATGTAGAAGAAAAGAAAGCGGAAGAAAAGACCGCAAAGACCACCGAAAAGAAGACTAAAGAAAAAGAAGTACTCGTTCCCGAGAAAAAAACTGAGGTAAAACAAACGGAAAAAGCCGAAGTGAAGAAAGTTGAAAAAGCAGTAGAACCCGCGAAACCAGAGCTCACAGAAGAGCAGAAAAAGGCTAAAGAAGAAGAAGAAAAAAAACTCAAAGAGTTAGAAGCAGAAGAGAAAAAGAAAAAGATCGAATCTCTTAAAAAAGCAGGTTCAATCCACAAACAAGTCATGGATTTTATCAAACCGATGGTCAAACCGGGTGCAAAAGTACTCGATATCTGTGAAGCCGCCGAGGCCAAAATTGTAGAGTTAGGCGGAATGATCGGATTTCCGACCAACATCGCAATCAATGAAGTTGCAGCCCACTACACGTCTCCATTGAATGATGAAACGATTATTAAAGACGGAGATGTTGTGAAAGTGGATATTGGCGTTGCGGTTGAAGGTTGGGTTGCCGATGGCGCTATCACCATAAATTTCAACAAAACGGATCGATGTAAGAACTTAGTATTAGCTGTTGATACTGCCATCAAAGCAGGTCTCCAATTAATCAAACCGGACGTATTGACCAAAGAAGTCGGCAAAAAAACAGAAGAAATCATCAAACAATTCGGATATCACCCTATTTCTGACTTAACCGGACATGAAATTAAACAATATGAATTGCATTCCGGAAAAATCATCCCGAGCACCAAAAACGGTCCATCCGTAAAGTTTGAGGAGGGGGAAGTCTACGGGTTCGAAGTGTTCGCTTCTACCGGCGTTGGCTCCGTGAAAACAAGTTCGAATACCTATATTTTTAGTATTAAACGATATGCTCAGCCGAAAATCCGGAACAAATACGGCAGAGATATTCTCAGGACATTCGCGGAGAAATACCAAACCCTTCCCTTTTCGGAAAGAGAAGTCTTAAAGCAATATCAATTGGGAAGATTCGGATTAAAAGAACTGATTGATCAAGGGGTTCTTTATCGACACCCGGTCATCCGAGAAGAGGGTGCATATATTTCACAAGCTGAAGTCACAATCTTAATTACCGAAACCGGCTATGATTTGATTTGTTAAAAAGGAGTATAGCTCAAGATTTTTTTTATTAAAAAAAAACAAACCAAAAGTACAAGGTTAAAGCGGAAAAAATAGCAGATTTTTTATTCACAATTTTCTTCGGTTTTAGGTAGTGGCGGGTTAAAGAATTTCTGCGCAATTATAGTTGGAAGAACTGCACTTAAAATCACCACTGCAATTAAAACAGAAAATTGAACTTGATCGATATAACCTGCTTCAAGGCCATAAACAGACGAAATAGTTCCAAACGTTAATCCCGTACTCATTAAAAGAGTAAAATAAGTTTGATGGGGATTTGTATATTTCTTGCAAAGAGAATATATTCCTCCAATTTTTGTTATCATTTTCACTACGAACAACAAAATAAAAATACCCAGCGCGCTCCATAAAAGTGACAGAGATACACGTAAGCCGCCCATAATGAAAAAGAAAGGGGTAATAAGAACATATGCCACGGATCGAAAAGTTTTTCGGAGGTCTTTTTGTGGTGTACAATGTTTTTTCAAAACTGGAGATGAAATTAAACCTAAAATAAAAACGGGCAATACTGCATGGCTATGGCCCAATTCAGCAAAAAATATAAGCACAAAAATGAAAACCATTATGAGTTTCAGTTCGGGTTCATGTACCTTATTTTTAAACTGTGGATTCATGAAAAATGACTCTGCTTTTATTGCAATCAAAATAACGATCACAGAAATCACCAAAAAGACAGCAGTCCAAATGCTCATCTCAAGGAACAAGATTGATAAAGCCAACGCAGTACCAATATCGGTGATAAAGGTGGAAGCCATAATTAATTTTCCAAGATCTGTAGAAGTGAGACCAGATTCTACAAGCACCGCGTATACTACCGCTAAAGAAGTGGTCGAAAGGGCACATCCCGCTATAAGTGAAGCATTCAGAGTCCAGTGTAAAAGATAGAAACACACTAAATATGCGCCCAAAAAGGGAGCAAAGAAAGAAATTCCTCCGATTAAAAGACTTTCTTTAAACTTGGTTTTAAGCAGAGGTACATCGACTTCAGCACCGGCAAGAAAAGTTAAAACGATTCCACCCAATCCACCCAAGAAAGTCATCCATTCTGGCGGTGAGATTGAGAAAAGATTAGCCAAAATTACACCGATTACAATTTCGACAATTGCAACGGTAATATTCCACTTTATAGAAATGATAGTCGCAATAAAAACGGCGGCAATCAAAATTAGATTTAGCAATTTAGCATCCATTGAAAACCTACCTTGATTTGACAATTTTGTGATTTAATCAGAAGCTATTATCCCATTTTTCAAAAAGGCGGTTTAGATTCGAGATCTTGGAGAGCTTCATCTCCAAGTTTGAAAGCACGAATTCACAATTAAAACTTTCTAAAACCTTTTTATCGATATACGCGTGAATTAAATAATCAATATATTTATCCAATTTTCGAAACTTACTCTGATATGTGTGTAAAAAACTATTGAACTTCAGAAAATTTCATTGAAAATTAATAAAAAATAAGAAGATATTGTAAATAAAAATTAATAAAAAAAAAATTACAAAAAAAGAATTCGTTAAATCAATTTTCTAAATAGTTTTTTCTGTTTTTAACGAACTCTAAACTCTGTTTAGCTTCTTTCTCGAAAATCGGATATGTAATGATATTCAAAGGTGCCAACAAATTCGCTTCTTTATCATAATTGATCCACCCTTTTTTGAGATATAATTCATTATTCAGATATCCTCGCAATAAATCCACACATCCCTTTTTGGTCTCTTCAATGTCTTGTGGAATCGGATCCCTTAGGGCATCAAAATTTTCATCGAGGAGTCTTGGGTCCGGCATCGGATTAATTGCAAAATTTTTTAGCACACCAGCAATTGTTATTTTGTTCCGCGTGAAGAAGGTGATATTTGCTTTGTTTGTGGCCAAAACTTCAATAAACATGATTTCGTAGGCATCTGTGATATTATTCG
>CAZUTM010000076.1:4771-21243 GCA_964623665.1 uncultured archaeon | reverse complement strand
TTATTCGCAATTATTTTATCAAGTACGAGATCTGGAATTTAAAAATCATTATGCTGGGGATTCTTACGAATGCTGATCGTTCTGAGATTCGGAATAGATTGATTTCAGAAATCGAGACGCTTTATAATAGAGATTTATTATTTAGTCGACTTTCTAATTGTGCGGATATTACAGAATTTATGGAACTTCTAAAGAAAACCCCATATTTCAAGATATTGAAGCCAGGGATTGATTTTTATAATCAATCAAATGAGATTTTCTTTGCAGAATTAGAATTGGATAGATATTTTTATAAAAATTTGGTCGACTCGCTAGGATATTATCCGAAAGATGAAAAGAAAACGTTCGAACCTTTTATTTTGAGTCTTGCAGACATATTCAATTTACGGGTTATATCCCGGAGTTTATTTAATAAAATAGACAAAAAATTAATCGAACCGTATCTTTTGGACTTTGGGTATTACCTTAACCAAGAAGATCGGCAAAAATTCTTTGCATTATCCGATTTTAATTTATATTATTCAATGCTAATCAATTTTTTTGCAAAAAAGGGCGTTTCATTCCCAAAAATTGGAGAATTTAAAGAAGATGTCCCTTTGATCGATGAGTATATATTAGATGGGTTGTTTCGGCAGATGAAGCGGGCTGAAATCGATGATATTAATAACATAACCTTAATGGAGTTATTCAAATTTTTATTTAAGAAAGAGTTAGAAATTCGTTTTGTATTACGCAAAATCGTCTTGCTATTGCACAACAATCAAATGGGTGGCGCACCGGAGTGATCATGTAATGAAAAAAAATAAAAGTCTGAAAATTGATACCAAACCTCTCGAATTAGAAGACGCTGTGGTCTCAGAAGAAAATCCTATTCAGATGGATAATGAAGCTCCTAAAATCGAATACACTATTGGTATTTCGATGGAGAGAATTCAAGAAATTTTCGAAAGTATTCCGATTTCGTCGAAGAAGGAAGACCTGGTATTAAACATTAAAAAAATCGAGGATGTATACACCTTTTTATTGAATAGCGCAAAAGCGGTGAATGAAAACCGGTATAATGAAATTAGCGACAAAGAATCGAAAAGAGTCACAGAAGAACTTGAAAAGATGCAAAAGCAAATCGAGAAGAAAAATAAATTGCTGGAAGAGGAGGTTGCAAACAATATAAAGATGCATAACGAATTGCGAGATAAACATTTAGCAGAAATTCAAAAAATATACCAAGATTCCAAAGAGAATCTTCTCAACGAGGCAATATTGATGGTTTCGAAGTACCTTCATATCAATTTAGAGCCAGAACCAAAATCATCAAAAAAATAAGGGAGAGCAAGAAATTATGAAAAAAAAAGTGATTTGTTTATCCGATCATGAAACAAAGGTATTATTCAACCTTTTGGGAATTGATGCATTGGTGATCGAGCAAAATGATGACAAGACTTTTGTTGATTACATGAATAATATTTTATTGAATGAAGAAATTGGGTTGGTAATCATTAACGAGCGAATGTTTATCCGGAATAAGCAATTTATTTTGAAAATTAAAACAGAACGGCGATTTCCGATTATTATCGAAATTCCCGACTTATTTGGCTCAATGAAAAAGGAATATATGATTGAGATGATAAATGAAATCATCGGAGTGGAGGGAAAATGATGGATTCTATTGAAGATCAATTAGAAAAGATAAAAAATGTCCTTGCAAAGAAATTATATGAAGAAACATCTATGATTGAACGAATGAATGATGAGAAAATAAAAGAACTGTATGAGAATTCTAAATTGCAATTAGCGAAAATGAAAAACAAATATGAATGCGAATATGCAAAAGGATTGGAAGAAAACTACAACAAAATGATTTCCCAAAACGTTGTGGAGATAAATAAAGCAATGCTTGAATTGAAGAACGAATTGTTCAACGATTTTTTTGAGAGTATTCAGTATGCATATTCGAATATTATTAGCGATCGGTTCGAGGAATACAAAAAGTTCATTCGGAGTCGAATTAGGATTCAACTTTCAAAGTTTGATAGTAATGTATTGATTTACGCGAACATGCGAGATATCGATTTTATCAAAGAAAAAATTCCTGCGATTATTGAACGAACCGGTTTTCGTCATAATATTACCGTTGTTGATATGCCGATCGACACTGTTGGTGGGTTTATCATTAGCGATGAAGAAAAGACTTTCTCTATTGATTGGCGCTTTGAAACTATTGTAAAATTATATCGGGATAATATCGCACTGTTAATCGAGAAAGCATTTCCATTTTATATCGACAAGAGGGAGACGGCACTTAATCTTCTTGAAAAGTGTCAAAATCATTGAAAATCATGGGGGGATTATTATGAGCGAATTGTTGAAAGGCAAAACACAAAAAAAAGAAATTGGAACGATTACAAAAATCAATGGTCCGGTTGTAGTCGCGAAAGGCTTGATCGGCCATGGAATCGGTGATTTGGTTTTAATAGGTAATGAAGAGCGTGTTATGGGTGAGATCTTAAAAATCAAAGGTGAAGAAACCATTATCCAAGCTTTTGATAATACCGAAGGGCTGTGTATTAATGAACAAATTCGAAATTTATGTTTTCCGCTGTCTGTAGAGTTAGGGCCGGGTCTTTTGACTAATATATACGATGGTATTCAGCGGCCCTTGAAGAAATTGGAAGAATTAACGAATTCCCCATACATTTCGATTTCAAAACTCAATGCTCTGGATCGATTGAAAAAATGGCATTTTACACCCGCGCTATCCGAAAATGCAGAGGTGCATGGGGGAGATGTTCTAGGGTATGTCCAAGAAACGACCAAAATAAAACATTTGATAATGGTGCCGCCGAATGTCCAAGGTAAAATTTACTTTCTCGTTGAAGAAGGTCTCTATTCGGTTGATGATGTCCTTTGTAAAATAAAAAGCCTAAAAACGGGTAAGGTTCAAGAAATACAGATGTATCAACGATGGCCTGTCCGTGTGCCGAGGCCTTATGTGAGTCGGGAAATTTCAGCGATTCCATTAATTACCGGGATGAGAATTATAGATTTATTATTTCCTATCGCGAAAGGCGGAACTGTTGCGGTCCCCGGAGGATTCGGAACGGGAAAAACCATTATTCAACATTCGTTGGCAAAATTTTCGGATGCGGACGTGATCGTTTACATAGGGTGTGGCGAACGCGGGAATGAGATAGCTGAGATTATCGAAAGCTTTCCGAAACTGGTCGATCCTTACACAAATAAACCGCTTATTGAAAGAATGATTATTATTGCAAATACTTCGAATATGCCCGTATCTGCCCGTGAAGCTAGCCTTTATTGCGGGATTACCATGGCTGAGTATTATCGGGACATGGGGTATAATGTGTTAATTTTGGCCGATTCCACATCTCGTTGGGCTGAAGCGCTTAGAGAGCTATCTGCACGATTAGAAGAGTTACCAACAGAGGGTGGCTATCCTGCGTATTTATCTTCTAAATTAAGTGATTTCTATGAGCGGGCTGGGTATGTCTCCCTTCTAGGAAGTCCAAATAGAAAAGGTTCCGTAACCGTGGTAGGCGCGGTCAGTCCGCCATCTGCAGATTTTAGCGAACCGGTGACTAAAGCAACAAAAAGATTTGTTCGTGCATTTTGGGCGTTAGATGTCAGACTTGCGTATTCGAGGCACTATCCTGCAATCAATTGGATCGAGTCTTATTCTCTTTATGATAATTTAAGCGATTGGTGGACCGATTGGCAAAAAAAGATGCATCTGGATTTCGATAAAAAATCATTATTCGGGTTGAGAAGCCATTCGTGGAAAGATTTACGAACTGATATTTCAGCTTTATTATCACAAGGTGAAAAACTCACAAATTATGTTCAGTTGATTGGAAAAGAGAATCTTCCACAAGAACAGCAATTGGTTCTGTTTGTGATGCAATTGATTAAGCAGAATTTCTTAATACAGAACGCTTACAATGAGATCGATCGTTATTCGTCCCCATTCAAGACCATTGTAATCGCATCAATAATTTATTATTTTTATGAGAATTCGATGGAATTGATTAAAATCGGAATACCTCTATTCAAAATCCAAGAGTTGGAATGTATTCAAACCATTAATCAATTGAGATTTTTAATCAAAAACGATGATTTCTCTCCCATAACAAGTTTGAAAGCCCAGATTGATCGGGAATTTGAAATTCTCAAAAATCGGATGAAAAAATTATTGGAGGTATAATTTCAATGACCTATGTCTACCGCGCGGTTAATAAAATTGAAGGAAATCTAATCTTTCTAAAAAGAAGACATGATGTGATGTTCGGAGAAATCGTGAATATTACTATGCCTAATGGAGAGATAAAAAAGGGGAAAGTTGTGAAGATTGATGGAGAAATCACTTGCATCCAAGTATTCGGGAATATGCTCGGAGTATCAAAAGAAAATACCACTGTGGAGTTCACAAATGACATGTACCGAATTAATATTTCTTCGGATATGTTTGGACGAATGTATGATGGAAAAGGAAAAGAAATCGATACCGAAAATACGAGAGTAAAAATCCTTCCGGAAGCAATTCTTCCCATTGCTGGACTTCCTATTAATCCATATTCTCGGGAATATCCCAAAGATGTAATTCAAACAGGAATAAGTTCTTTTGATGTTCTAACCACATTAGTTAGAGGTCAAAAACTTCCCGTTTTCTCCGGACAAGGACTTCCGCATAACCTTTTAATCGCTCAAATTATAAAACAAGCGAAAGTCGTTTCAAATGAACCTTTCCTAATTGTATTTTGCGGTATTGGTATTCTAAATGATGAAGCAATCTTCTTTAAGAAAAAATTCGAAGAATCCGGAAACGTTCAGAACCTCATCTCAATTATTAACTTGGCTTCCGATCCGACTATGGAACGGCTTCTCGCACCGAGAGTGGCATTAACCATTGCGGAATATTTTGCGTTCGAAAAAGAAATGCATGTATTGGTGATCCTCCACGATATAACAAACTACGCAGAGGCTCTCAGAGAAATTTCAAATGCACTCGAAGAGATTCCGGGTAGAAAAGGCTATCCTGGATATATGTACTCCGATTTTGCTTCACTCTTCGAACGTGCCGGAAGAATAAAAAATCGAAAAGGCTCAATAACGCAAATTCCCGTTATCAGTATGCCAAATGATGATATTACTCACCCGATACCCGATCTCACGGGGTATATCACTGAGGGTCAGATCGTCCTTTCAAGGGAATATTTCCAAAAGGGTCTTTATCCCCCTATTTGGTGTTTATCATCTCTTTCTCGGTTGATGAAAGAAGTCGTGGGAAAAGACACCACTCGAGAGGATCATAATGATGTTGCAGCTCAACTTTATGCATATTATTCTCAATCATTGCATGTCCGCGAATTGATGGCGATCATTGGAGAAGATGGTTTAAATCCCTTAGATCGAAAATATTTAGAATTCGCGGATCGATTCGAAAATGAATTTATTAATCAATCCTACGAAGAAGAAAGGACGTTTATTCAATCGCTAGATTTGGCATGGAAATTGATATCATTACTACCAAAGGAAGAAATCACTCGTATACCGCCACAAGTGGTGGAGAAATTCTATTCCAAATCAAAACCAAAGCAGGAGAGTGATTAAGATGTCGTTCTCAAATATTAAACCGACCAAGCCGGAATTGGATAACTTGAAAAAGCGAAAAGAATTCCTGATCAAAGGAAAATCGCTATTAGAAATCAAAAAGGAGCAATTGTTGGCCAAGGTTTGGGATATTTATCGAAAATATCACGAAAAGCGGGAAATTATTAAAGAGAATCTTCAAAGATCGTATCAATATTTGAATAATTCATATCAAAAGGTAGGAAAGATAAAAATCGAAATGCTTTCACAATTTAATCGAATCCATTTCCAAACGTATGTTGATCTTGACTATATGAACGATATGGGAATCGTGGTTCCAAAAATCAAACCAATTATTCATGAAACCAAATTCCCCGCGTATTCATTCATAGATACGCCGATAGATATGGATCGCTTGTCTATGCTGATGAAAAAATTATTTGACGAATTAATCGAGTTGGCAGAGATCGACGCTATGCTTTTCCATTTTGCATTTTACTACAAGAAAATTTCCCGAAGAATAACCGGCATGGAAACCGTGGTGATTCCTAAATTAGAAATTATAATCAAAGCAATAGAAGAGATTTTGGAAGATTTAAATCAAGAGGAATTTGTAAAAATCAGAAAAATAAAAAATCTGTTAGAGAACAATCGTGCTGTATTAGAAATTAATGTAGAGGGAGGGATTGATTAAAATGGGCAAACCTGAAGCAATGTCTATGTTAAATATCTCTATCATGAAGAATCAATTGGAGAATTTTATGGACGAAATTCTATCCATCAAATATATCCATCTAATCCGACCGGAGGAGTCGAAAGAAGAGAAACCTCAAAAAATTAAGCAAATAGAAATCATTTCTGAGTCAGACCTTCGAGAACTCCAAGCCAATCTTCTTTTTATTTCGGATAACTTTAAGATCAATCTACGAGAAGTTGTGCCGGAGAAGAAACCAATAGAATTTAAAACAAATTCGTTGAGCCAACTAACGGTGAATCTATTGACAACTACCCGGGAATTAAAAAATAAACTGCTAGATTATAAGAAAATTCTTCAAGAAAGAGCGGAAAAAATCAAGGATCTAAATATCTCGATGGAGTTCTTTAAAATGTTGGAAGAATATTCCATTAATCTTTCGGAACTCGATTCATTATCGCTTTTTAGTTTGGTTGGATTCTACGGTCCTAAAACGGATATAAATAATTTATATATTACGCTCTCCGGTATCCCCGGCTTAGATTCTCTTCTATTTCAGACTAAAACTATCATTATTAATAATATAGATTATGTTTTGGTATTTTGTTTTGTTGATAGGGCGATAGTATTATCGTTGAAGAACGCTATTGAGGAAGGTAACTGTAAAATCATTAATTTAGACCCGAAATATGTTCGATCGTCAAATTTGGATTCAAAAATTCTTCAGAACGACATAGACAATGAAAAGGAAGAGATCGATCGTTTATTAAAAGAAATTCAAGCGATAAAAAAAGAGAAAACTCCAGAATTGGCGGCAATCTTGGAAATTACCGATAATATTGAGCTTGTTATCAAATTGGAGAAGAGATTTTATGTTGCGAAAAAGCAAAATATTGTAAATGTTGATGCGTATGTTCCCACCCGGTTAGAATACGATATTATTAATAGATTACATCGAAAATTTGGTTCAAAAATACGAATAACTGTAACAAGAATTGAACGTAAATTGATCCAAGAAGAACAACATGAAGAAGAAAAGGAATCACCCCAAAAACCAATGAATGAAGAGATTGGACAAAAAAAATCGAGGGAAAAGAGGGAACCGAATGGATCCGATGTTTCAAGGACCAAACCGCCCACGCTTATAACGCATAATGCATTCATTAGACCCTTTAAATTATTAGTGGATCTCTACGGAATGCCAAATTATGCAGAATTGGATCCTACAGTATTTGTGGCGATTACGTTTCCTTTGTTTTTCGGATTAATGTTTGGAGATATTGGTCATGGGCTTGTTTTAATCACGTGGGGTATCTTTTTAATCGTTTCAAGGAAAAATGACAATACTATGAAAGATTTTGGTCGTATAGTTGTATATTGTGGCCTTGGATCTGTGATCGGAGGATTATTATATGGTGAATTTTTCGGAAACGAACTTATACTCAATGGCGAGCCCTTCTTTCTTCTTGCCAAACCAATGGAACGCTTTACTTATCTTCTAAAAATTGTAACTCTGCTCGGAGTAGCGCACTTGTCATTTGGGTGGCTGATAAAGTTCTTTAATTATTGGACGAATCACCGAAAATATCTTGCGGTTGCGGAGCCTCTTCTTAAAATTTTAGGGCTTGTCGGAGGAACATACTTGATTTTCACTTATATGTTCAATATCTCATCGTGGCTCACACCACAACCCGGTCTTTTTGGCTATTCATATATGCCATTTCTCTACCCTGCTGTTCCCGGGATTTTACTGGTGTTTTCAAAACTCATTGGAAAAATTTTCAGAGTCCCGTATCTTAAAAAAGAATCTGCGGGCTCATTGATCGGAGAAGGTGTTATTGAAACCGGTGAAACATATCTTGGAATTTTATCAAATGTCGCTTCATATTCCCGATTACTCGCTTTAGCACTAGCCCATATCGGTTTTATGGTCGTAGTTGAGCAGATGTCACTCATGATGCCCGGATTTCTGAAATATTTCATGCTTTTCTTTGGAAACTTATTTGTTATTTTAATAGAAGCGATTTTAGCAGGTATCCAAGCCCTTAGGTTACATTTATATGAATTTTTCGGGAAATTCTACCTTGCAGACGGCTATCAATTCGAGACTATCGAATTACATAACAGATTTTCCAAAATCACCTTCATTCCACTCGAAACGCGGATTGGAGAAAAGGAATGAGAAAGGAAAGTGAGCATCAATGAGGAAAAATAAAAATCCTTTTTTTCAAATTATTTCTTTGATTATTCTTCTCTTTTTGATATATTTGCAGATATCTGCAATCCAAGATTTTACAGAAAACCCCAATGATAAAAAAACTCTGATTTCATTGATTGCTTACTCCTCTTTACTCCTTATCTTTATTATACTCTCTTCTCTTCTGTCTAATCGAAAGCGAAAAAAACATAATCTATATGGCCAGCCGATTGAAGATGATGGAGATGCCGAAGAACGGACCGAAATATTTGATACATTCCAACAAAAGCAGTTGATGACCAAATACGAAGAAAGGATTCTCGACCTCCGGCCTCTTAAAAAGCCATTACTCACTCAATGCCCGAATTGTAAATTCCTTATCACCGCAAATATGAAGAAATGTCCCAATTGCGGGTATTCTAACAATTAAATTAAACATAAAAAAAGAAGGGAAACGGGCTAACCCGCAGAATATCCACGTGCTAAACAGAACGTGGAAAACTCAGTTCACGGGATCTTTTTTTCGGGCTTTTTTTCATGTTTAATGTTTTTTGGTAATATGGGTTCTTCTATTATAATTTGTTCGTTAATCGGTTCTTGCTTATCAGAAGCTTTAGGCTGATGTTGGTTTCGAAGATAATGGACATTATTTTTGGTTTTCCATGGACAGACGCCTGCTATTTTTTGTAGAAAATGAGAAATCCTATTAAAATAGAAATGTATTTACGTGCGAAATAATCATTATTCTTAGGGGGGCACTGCGTGAAGAATTTCGAACTATTTGATAAGATTCGACTCGAATGGGACTCTTTTTTTGAGAAAGCAGAGAATTCTGATGTATATTTCAATCAGATTCGCGAAATCATGAAAAATAAAATTGATTTTGAATTGGCCCTTTACCGAGATCGTTACATTAAAGGTCGAATCTATCATCGAATTCGGGCTAAGAACATCAACAGTGTAAAGGAATACGTAGAATTCCTCAAACAGAATCCTCAAGAACTTCAAAATTTAAAGGCATTACTCACCATTCACACAACCGAATTTTTTCGGGATATCAATCCATTTCGTTATTTAGAAACCACCATTTTACCCCGTTTGGCTCGCATTGCGAACGCTGCGGGGAATAAAATAAAAATTTTATCCGCGCCATGCTCCACCGGGCAAGAGGTATATTCGGTTGCTATTATTGTTCATCAAATGGTGAAAAGCGGCGTGATTAAATGTCCCGTTGAGATTCTTGGTGTAGATATCGATAAACCGAGTATTGAGAAAGCAAGAAACGGTGTATATCGTTCCGATGAGATGAAAAATATTTCGGAACAAATTTTAAAGGACTATTTTATGAAAGTTGATACAAATTATAAAATCAGAGATGAAGCAAAGCAGTTTTGCCAATTCGAAGTTCATGATTTATTCAAACCGCTCCCTTATGATTCAAAATTCGATCTAATTCTTTGCCGGAACTTTCTCATTTACATCTCATATGAGGATCAGATGCAAATCATCGAAAATCTCAATACCCATCTGAAGAAAGGAGGGTATATCATGCTTGGTATTACCGAGGGTTTCAAACTAATGAATGAACTGGAATACGAAATCGATAATATTGATGAACGCATCTATAAATATAAAGGAAAAGGAAAATCTGCGAATGTGGTTGATTATTTTGATAATCGTGCGGAGCAAGACGCCTCTCAAGAGTTGTCTCGTGTTGTATATGTATCTCCGGAGCCGATTCAAAAGAGGTCTGCTGTTCCGAAAGGTAATTTGCCCGCTGCGACCAAGCGACTCGAAGCAGCCACTAATCGATTATCAGAAAAATTTAATGATTTAAATCAAAGCGCTTCTATATCCTCCTCATCAATCGATTCGCTTCAACCTCCATCTCAAAAAATTATTAATGAAAATACAAAACCCAAAGAAATTTCAGTGTCTAATGCTCGATCGGCCATTCAATCCCGAAGTGATGACTCACCCATCGTTCCTCTAAACCAAAATGAATCTCAAAATAAAATCCCTACCCTATCTGAAGAAGAATTGCAAGATCAAGTCGAACTTTTAGTCTCTCAAGAGAAAAATTTTTCAAAAGGAAGCATAAAAGTCCGAATGTCGAGTTCATTTTCCGATAGTGACAGCGAAAAAATCGAACGAAAACACGTTGAGCCCGGTGAGATAAATAAAAAATCAAGAAAACAAAGCAGAAAAGACGATATTACACGCGAAAAAAGAGAAATAGATAAAGATCTCGTGCGAGAGAAAAATGTAGAGCACGAGAAAACGCCCGAACACGAGAAAACGCCCGAACACGAGAAAACGCCCGAACACGAGCGAGTGCGAGAACAAGGTAAACAAAAAGAGGCTCAGAAAAAAAGCAAACCGAAAACCGAGGGACAGCTTTTATTGGAGAAGATCGAAGAAATAAAGAATGATAAATATCGTGAAATCCAAAAGATCATTGCAAAGATAAAAAAGGAAGAAGAATTAATCAACGCCGAACAAGAAATTGAAGCCTTGGGCGTAAATTTACCAAAGAAAAAGAAAGGAACCCGCGTGAAAAAGAGTGCGGAGATTAAAATTGAAAAAGAAGAACCCGAATTGCCTCTTAGTCCCGATGAGGTGCGCAAAAAAGATTTAAGCATGGATTATATCCTTAAGAAACAAGATGAGGAGCGGGAATATCTGCAAAAATTAATTGAGATGGCGAAAAAAAATAAAAACGGATAAGATCCGACAAATGGATTATGGTTTAAGCAATATTTTTCCGAATTGATTTGCCGAATTCAGATATTCCATCGCATTTTTTCCTTCCGAAATCGGAAAAACTTTATCGATAACCGGTTTTAATTTTCCGCTGACAACGTGTTGTATTACTTCATGAAATTCCACATGATTACTCATGGTGGAGCCTATAATTTTTAGTTGTTTCCAAAAGATTTGTCTCAAGTCCAATTCTGCTTTCGGACCTGTTGTTGCGCCCGGAACCACGATTCTTCCGCCTTGTCTGAGCAAGGATAATGAAGTTGAAAAGGTAGATTGACCAACGCTATCCAAAGCAAGATCGATTCCATGTTTCTTTGTCAGTTCAGTAAATACGTATTTTTTATAATCTTTGTTTGTGTTATAATTGATGACGTAATCTGCCCCTAATTTCTTGGTTTTTTCAACCTTTTCATCCGTTCCGGTGGTCGCAATTACAATCGCATTGAATAGCTTAGCAATTTGAATGGCTGCGGTTGCCAATCCTCCCCCCGCGCCTTGAATCAACACATATTCCCCTGGTTTTATGTTGCCTTGAGATACTAAGCAACGCCAAGCGGTTAAGAACGTTAACGGTGCCGCTGCAGCAATTTCAAAAGATAAAGAATCCGGAATTTTAACTGTATTTTCTTGCGGAATCTTGAAAAATTCGGCCGCAGTTCCTTGCGTGTGTTCACCCAAGATCGAAAACTGCGAACAAAAATTCTGTTGACCGGAATAACATTGAATACATTTTCCGCATCCGATCCCAGGATTCACCAATACACGATCGCCTTTCTTAAACCCTTTGACGTCGCTTCCTACCTCTTCTATCGTTCCGGCTCCATCGCTTCCGATCGCATGTGGCATTTGTAAATTGAGGCCAGGCCAGCCTTTCAACACGAACAAATCCAAATGATTCAAAGCCCCGTATGCCGTTTTAATTAAGATTTCGGTAGACGCTATTTTTGGAACGTCGATATCTCCGTATTCGAGTTGGGAAATATCGCCATGCTGTTTGAAGTACACTGCTTTCATACTTAATAGTATTTTCTTCAATCCTTTTTATCCTTTTGCTTCTATTTTGAAAGAATATCAATAAAAAAATCGAATATTTTAGAGATTTAAAGCATTTTATAGAATGGACCCGACTTACTGGTTTCTCCCTTGAGATATCTCTTTCGATAATAGGAGCGAAAGGCATCAATGATTCCGATGGCGGGAAATACCACTTTAGCTTTGTTAATTTCTCCGAAAAGAACAAAATCCGCTTGTCCTTCGGCCACAACAAAACTATTCACCGAAGCAACCATTGAATACTTTCCTTCTTTTCCGAATTGTCCTTTTTTGGGCCATAACGACAAGGAGTTAGCGGGGGCACATCCCGCGGGGTATCCAAAGGTCTCTTTAACCATATCGCATGCTTTTACCGAAAGCGGAATAGTCGCCAAATCCATAACTCCGGTATCCACTATAATATTCGGAACGTTTAATTCTTCAACTATTGGGATAAGCCCTTTGGGGCCGCCTTCTTTGCCCTTCAATAGTTCGATCTTCTTTTCGGGGGTGATATATTTTGAATGCATCGCTAAGACCAATGCATTTGGGATCTTTAGTTCTTTGAATAGATCGATTTCGGCTTGGCTGATATCCGGCGTGATCGAATTGTAGATGGCCCGGTCTTTCAACCCTTTGTTATATAAATCACGCATAACGGGAATCCTTATTGAATCTGTGAGTCCATCAACAAGGAAAGGCACCTCACATTTTTCAGAAACGAAATCCAAAAATTTAATCAAGGCTTCTGGCGTTTCTCCGACAACATCAAGGATTAAAGGGTTTCCCGTTGATTTAGAAAATTCAACCGCTTCCGAGATTTCCTTCTCTGCGGCGGCTTTATCGAATTCTCCCGCTTTGCTATCCGAAACTATTTTATGTCCTTCGTAGAAAATGGTTCCGATTAAGCACGTGGGATTTTGACCCGGTTGACCACCGACCACGATTTCATTCTCGCCGGAACCGAATTTAGACACTTTCTGTTCCCTTTGATAGATTTTCATATTTTTAAAAATTATTCTCTTATTTTATATTTCACCATTTTTTACTGAAATCCTTGATTTTTTGAAAAAATGTCTTTATTCATTCGTTAAAGATTAACATTTTATACGTAATTAGTCGTTTGGTTGAAAAATAAAGATAATTAAATTGCAAACCGTTTCTTTAAATAATGAAACGCAATTCTCAAACCAATCAAGTTAATCACCAGATCTTCGATGAAACATTCGACGTATCCAAAATTACCACTTGGATCTTCGATTTGGATGGGGTTGTCTATCGTGGCGATGAAAAAATCGATAGCTGTATTGATTTTCTTCACCACCTTTCAAAAAAAAATATGAAAATCGTGTTCTATTCCAATAACTCCTCAAAAACGCAAGAATTTTATGCGAAGAAAATCTCGAATATGGGGTTTCCGGTAAACCCGAAAGATGTGTTTACTTCGTCAATTATTGCAGCTAACGGATTAAAAGAAATTTATAAAGATGCAAACCACATAAAATGCTTTGTGATTGGGGAGTTGGGGCTTATAAATCCCATGAAAGATGCCGGCTTTACCGTTATCAACGATCCTCCAAATTCGTTTGATTATTCGGTAAATATTCCGAAAGATCTTAATGTAGATTTTGTGATTGCAGGAGTCGATCAACACTTTACGTATCACAAATTGCGTTGGGCGATGGGGCTCATTCTAAAGGGTGCAACTTATTACGCTTCGAATTTGGATGCTACGCTTCCAATTGGAGATACCCTTTGGCCCGGTTCCGGATCGTTAAATGCAGCGATCGCCACCGCAGTCGGTAAAAAACCCTCGATCGTGTTCGGAAAGCCTTCTCCCAAGGGCTTTGAAATACTGCTCAATTCCTTGGGCGTACAAAAACATGAAAGTCTCATCGTTGGGGACCGATTGGATACCGATATTCTTGGAGCAATGAATAGCGGAATTCATTCAGTGTTCGTGGGAACCGGTGTTTCGACGCTGGAAGAAGTGTTAGATTCCTCGAATCGAATAATTCCGTCCATTTATGTCAAAGATCTTTCGTGGTTATAGAAACACGGAGTTTTTTTCATTTTTTTCGGGTAAAAAATTAAAGGCCAAGTCGCTTATCGAAATTATGGCTAAAAAAGAAGAGGAGAAAAAACATGCTCCGGTAAAATCACCCGAATCGGATAAAAATATGGAGACCAAAAAGAAGGGTGATGAAACTCCGAAGAAATTAGAATCTTCAAAGAATAGTGAGAAAAAAAAAGAAGAGATGCAGAAAAAACCTAAGGATTCCTCAAGTTTTACAGAAACGTTTAAGAATGCGGAGAGCGGAAAAGAAAAGTTAGCGATTCTCGGACAACATATTAAAATCAAACTTCATTTATTATGGAAACTCTTTTTGGGCACTACGGATAGGCAAAAATATGGCCAGCAGTACGGTGTGCCTACACGAAAAAATGCATCCTTGATTGTGTTATTTCTTATAATGAACTTCTTGCTCATCAATTTAATTCGATCCGGAAGTTCCGATGGATTATTGCTCACGATTTCACAAATGGTGACTTTTAATAAACCGTTCCAAATCGCGGTGTCTTTTAGTTTAATGTTCTTCGAATATGGAATGATTATTACCAATGAAAAGGCAAAAAGATATATTTATGAAACAAAAACATGGCAAAAGCAGATGTTAATAATCCCAACTCTCCTTCTGATTAATTTTATTATTGTAGATTATTCAATCTCCAAGGGAATCGATTTCTCATACTTTCTGGCTATTTTTGCAGCGTTATGGTTGATTGTCCAATCGATTCGATTGTACGGTGCTTCGAGAAGTTTTGCAACATCTATTGAGTCTAAATGGGTTAATGTCTATTCTCCTGTGAGATATGCCGCTGCCATTATTACACCATGGGTATTAGTAATTTTACTCACTGCCCTTTCATGGGGATATCGATATTTCTTGGTACTGGGCACTTTAGACCTTTTGGGGCCAACGGTACCGTTTGAATCCTTCGAAGTCTATAAAATCCTTATGAGAATCGTAATGCCATTTGTTTACATTTCGTTAATTATTATATTCTCTTTAATTTTACTTGAAACCATTCTTACCAATAAAGGTAACATGGCGAATACAAAACGGGCCGGAGTATTTGATAATTTGACTTTCTCTCTGATAACGTTTGTTATGTTTATATATCTGTTGTTTCAAATCAGTTTATTTATTATATTAAATCCCAGAACGGTGAATGCGGTTAAGATGTTCATGGGAAATAATAGCGGAACCGGGTTCTTCGTATTTTTAGAATTCGCAATTTCCATGGTGTTCTTATTCCGAATTATCGCTAAACTGGGCCAACAATACCCTCACGGGGTATTCTTCTTCAATCAAGAAGGCAGTCTTATGTTCTTTTTGGGATTGGTCTTTTCGCAGACCGGCTCACGTGTTTCTCTCTATTTCAACGAAAACCTCCGAGAAACCGTTATCTCCGTGGTTATTTCGTATAATCATCTGGTGATACCTATGCTTATCATTTTAGGTTTGGGATTGACTATTGTTTTATATTATTATAAACCTCGCTCTGTATCAATTTTTATGAGAAGTGCTCGTGATGCGATTGATGAGGGCGACAAATCTGCTGACACCGTATTGAAATTCTTACGGCGGGAGTTTATCCGACGCGGAAAAGCATTTTTATTCTCTGAAATCGAAGAACCCTTAAAAGAAGCATCCGGTTTACCGAAAGAGTTGTATATGGATATTTTATTCAAGTTAAAAAAACAGCTCGTTGATTTACAGATTAAAAAAGTGTTGAATAAAGGGCAAACCGATTATGAAATCGATTTCATCGCAATTACAGAAGATTTTGGCACAGAGTCCCGAGAAAAAGCGCAATATTACCTCAGAAAAAAATTCAGCGAAACAATCCTTGATGATACAACAAAAAAACAAAAGAAAACTTCCGTATCTCAAATTACCTTTCAACGTGTTGAATTAACTAAAGAAGAGAAGAAGGCTCTTGAGAAAAAAATCCATGAAGAAGAAAAGCAGCTAAAAGCGGATGCGGAACAGAAGAAGAAAGCGGAAGAGGCGCAGAAGAAGAAAGCGGACGAAGAGCAGAAGAAGAAAGCGGATGCGGAACAGAAGAAGAAAGCGGAAGAGGAGCAGAAGAAGAAAGCGGAAGAGGAGCAGAAGA
>CAZUTM010000076.1:0-4671 GCA_964623665.1 uncultured archaeon | reverse complement strand
CAGAAGAAGAAAGCGGACGAAGAGCAGAAGAAGAAAGCGGATGCGGAACAGAAGAAGAAAACGGATGAGGAGCAGAAGAAGAAAGCGGATGCGGAACAGAAGAAGCAAGCAGATCTCGAAAATAAAAATAAACAAACATCAACCGGCGAAAAGAAAGAAAGTATTGTTCCAAACACCTCGAAATCAAAAAAAAATAATGAAATACAAAAAAAGGAAGAATCTAAAAAGAAAAACTGATTAGAATAGTCCGATTTTTAACTCTATTAGGCTTTTTTTTTATTTTAATGCTTTTTATTGGAAGGCGCATTTAAATTGAGTGATGGTTGGAACATGCTTTATTATTGTCGGAAATAGTGGATCTGGTAAAGATTCTCTAATTTCATGGGCCTTATCTAATTATCCAAAAGATGTAAAAGAAATCTATATACCTAAGCGCTTTATAACCCGACCTCCCCATGAATCTGAACCGTTCATTTCAGTCAGCTCCGAAGAATTTCAAGAAAAAAGCAAACGGGGCGATTTTGTTCTTGAGTGGCATATATATGGGTTGTCGTATGGGTTAGGATATGATGTTGTAGAAAAAATTAATCAAGGATATAATGCGATTATTAATATTTCCCGCGCAGTCATTCCGGATGCAAGAAAAAGAATTCCAAATTGCAAAGTGGTCTTCGTTAAAGTGCCCTTTGAAACAACAATGGAAAGAGTAAAAACAAGGGGAAGGGAAAATGAAAATGATCCCGTGTTTAAAGAAAGGATAGAGCGTGCAAAAAACATGCAAGATCTTCCGGATGCTGATTTTGTGGTTGAGAACACAGGAACCATTGAAGAAGGCGGCAAAAAATTATTGGAATATTTGTTGCGATTTAAATAATCCATTTTTAATTTTTTTATTTAATCGGCATGTTATATATATGTTATCTCCATGTTACCCTCTTCTATATGCTTTCTGGATAACATCTCCATAGGTGTGCTTGCGTGACGCATGTAAAAACGATGATCTGTCGAGGGTTCAAATCATTTCGAAATAAAACGATTATACAATTCGATAAAGGTTTTACCGCAATAGTAGGTGCTAACGGCTCCGGAAAAAGCAATATAATTGATGCATTTTGCTTTGTATTGGGTGAATTGTCTGCGAAGACGCTTCGTGCGAATAATACAAAAGATCTAATTTCGAATGGAGGAAATGGACAACCGGCCGCAAAATCTGCTTTTGTTGAAATTATATTTGACAATTCCGATCATAGAATTCCTGGAAATTTGGATTATGTGAGTGTTTCAAGAGAAGTGGACGAGAGCGGACAATCGGATTATCGTTTAAATGGCAAAAGATCTTCGCGAAAAGAAATCATGGAATTATTAGATTTGGCGAATATGCTTCCCAATTCCACGAACCTCATTATGCAAGGTGAATTGTTCAGATTAATCAATATGAATAGCACGCAGAGGAGAGAACTTTTGGAACAGCTCTCGGGGATTTCGGCGTTTGAGGAAAAAAAACAGCAAGCAATGAAAGAATTGGAATCTGTTCAGACGAATTTAGGAAATATTGCTTTGCTTTTGTCGGAAATATATACACAGATGCAAGATTTAGAAGAAGAGAAAAAAGATGCAGAGCGTTATCTCGCATTAATTGATGAACAAAAAAAGCGCACCCGTGCGTTATATGAGAAAAAAATTTCCGGTGCTCAATTATTGATTGATAGTTTGATGGAGGAAATCCGAACATATAATAAACAGATGAAAGAAATTGAATTAGTGTCTTCTACTCTTAAAGAAAAAGAAAAGGGCCTTGTTGAAGCGTTAGAAGGTATTAAAACAGACATTTCAAAGATCGAAAATTCGGAATTGCGTGTTCTCTCTATAGATTTGCAAAAAAAGAAGGATTTGTTGGCTGAAACCGCTTCTTTTATAAAATATTCAACACAGAACATTTCTACCATTGAAAAAGACATCGTTAATTTAACAAATGAAAAGAGCAGAATGGAATCAACGATTGAATCGAATAAAAACAGTTCCAATGAAAATAGGGTGAAATTTGAAAGTATTAAAGCAAATTTAGAAAATCTGGAAAATGAAAGACATCAATTGATAAAGATAATAGAAGAGACCGATAAAAAATTCGCTGAAGTTAGAAAAAATCTTGAAACTATCAAAAAAAGATATGATAGTCAAAGAGAACTCTGTAAAACGCTTGAATCCGAAATGAAAATTAATCAGAATAAAATGGAATCTTCACAAGCTCAAAAAAAATCGATA
Source organism: uncultured archaeon (assembly GCA_964623665.1). Lineage (GTDB taxonomy): Archaea > Asgardarchaeota > Lokiarchaeia > Sigyniarchaeales > Promethearchaeaceae > CAZUTM01. Next base: position 2,409 of record CAZUTM010000076.1, on the reverse strand, counting down.
GAACGTCGTGTCAAAGAAAATGAAGCAACAATCCAATCTTTACGAGGCCAGTTAGCCCAATATGAAATAGAATTGAAGCAATTAAATCAGCAATGTTCAAATGAGCAAATTGACGGCGAAAATAAGAATGAACAAACTGCAGAAGAAAAAATTAAAGAGATGCAAAAAGAAATCGGTTTTATTCAAGCCAAAATCAAACAAACTCAACGGATTCTCAATGAAAAACAAAAATCATTAACCGAATTGCGAAGTATTATGAGCGTTCAATCTCAAATGAATTCCGGAAATCGTGCAGTTGAAGAAATTTTGAAAATGAAAACCAAAGGCGAATTCAAGAATGTGTATGGAACGATCGCTCAATTGGGAACCTGTCCAAAGGAATATGAGATTGCAATGAATGAAGCGGGAGGAAATCGATTTTCATTTCTTGTGGTCGAGGATAAAGATACCGCTTCTGCTTGTATTGAATTTTTAAAATCAAAAAATATTGGTCGAGCTTCTTTCATACCGCTTCGGGACATTCTCTATTCAAAAAATGATTACAGTCTCCCGAACGACCCGCAAATTATAGGTCGAGCAGTGGATCTCATAAAATTCGATGAATATTATGAACCTGCGTTTGAATTTGTTTTTGGTAAAACGCTGATTGTAGAAGATCTCGAAACTGCGAAACGTTTGAAAGTTCCATTTAGAAAGATTACCTTGGATGGTGATGTGGTTGAATCTTCGAATTTAATGACCGGAGGTAAATCCCAAAAAAACACAAACAGCGGTTTTAAATCAATTTCCGATAACGAAATCATAGAGCTTGAATCAAGTATCGCAGAGCTCGAACGTGACATCGAAAATAATGAGCGAAAAATCGCAGAATTAACAACGGAAATCAATAGAATATACAACCGTAAAATTTCAAATTCGGGAAAAATTAACGAAATTTCGCAAAAAATTGCTGTAATTAAATCTAAGATCGATCAAAATCTCTTATCAAATCAAAGCTTTTCCGAAGAAATCGTCAATATTAACACACAAATCGATTTAATATTTAAAACTATAAATGATTTAGCATTAGACCTACAATCAAAGAAAGAAATCGAAAACCAAATTCTTAAGGAAAAAACCGAAATCGAAAGCCAATTAGTTCAAAATTCTCAAAACGAAGATGCAATGAAATTAAAAGAGATTGAACAAAAAATCAAACAGAATGAAAAAGAATTAAGAAAACTCGAAAATGAAATTGTGAAAAACGATGCAATTATAGATCAAATTTCAAGCAGGCTCAAATCAATCGAATCAGATCTCATCAATAAAAACAAGAGGATTGAAGAACTTAAGCAAGAAATCGTTCAAAAAGATGGCTTAAAGCAACAATTAAATAGCCAAATAAAAGAATTGGATGCCATTCTCTCTGAAAAGAGCGAGAAGTTAAGTGAATTGTTAAAACAGAAAAAAGATCTGTTAAACGGGATCTCCGCGGTCCGACTCGAGATCTCTCAAAATGAGAACAACTATCACCCGATCAAAATCAAAATTAATACCGCTCAAATGAAAATCGAAGAGATGCAAGGAAAGCTTGGCGATTATCGTTGTAAAATCAATCCGGAAATACCTATCATTGAAGAGTATATGAAAGACACGGAAACAAGAATTGAACAGCGCATTTCGGAGATCGGCGACGAAATAAGAAAACTGGGCGCAGTTAATTTGAAATCCATTGAAAAATACGACGAAATCAAAGCAAGATTTGTTGAACTCGATAAAAAGAACGAATCAATCATAAAAGAAAAAGAAAAAATTCTTCAATTTATTTCGGAGTTGGAATCTCAAAAATATCGTGTTTTCATGGATTGTTTCGAGAATATCAATGAGAATTTCAAGAGCATATTCTCTAAGTTATCGCCCGATGGAGAAGCCAAGTTGGAATTGGAAAATAAAGAAAATCCTTTTATTGGTGGCTTGGACATTATGGCGAGACCCGGACAGAAAAAATGGTGCTTAACACAAGCAATGTCGGGGGGAGAAAAGACGCTTACGATCATTGCATTGGTGCTTGCAATTCAAATGTATAAACCGAGCCCGTATTATATTTTGGATGAAATCGATGCCGCCTTGGACGATGCTAATGCGTCTTTGGTGGCGGAGTTGATTAAACAGTTATCAGAGAAATCCCAATTTATAATTATCACACATCGGGACGTCACGATGACAAGAGTGGACCATATCTTGGGAGTTACAAACAAAGCGGGAGTTACCTCAGTTGTGAATCTTAATATTAATAAAGTTCTGGAGTATTTCAATCAAAATAATCAACCGGCTATCGAAAATACTACGAGCAATGTATAAAACAAACGAAAAAGAACACTTAAATAAATCCATATAATTAATCAAACACGCCGGATCAATTCGCGATCC
>CAZUTM010000075.1:0-21344 GCA_964623665.1 uncultured archaeon | reverse complement strand
TTTGGTGAGGGATTTAATATCCAATTGATGGAGTTTAGTGCGGCAATTGCTTGCTCTCCATAGCGATAGGTAAAGAATTGATTTTCCTTGATTTGTGTTTTCATGGTGGTTGCGTAGTTTAGGATCGATTGTATTGCGTTCCATTTCGGATGTGCTCGCATCGATTCGTTATTTAGCACTTTTGCGGTTAAACGATCCATGGTTAAAAGTATTTTTGAGGCTTCAATGGGTGCGGGCGTATTCAAGGTCGAAGGGATACTTTTATCAATATTCATATCAGGTCCGGCGTAGAGAAGGAATTCCGTATTATTTTTCACGTTTAAAATGATTTCCATGGATAAAATTTTTTGTTTACCATAATCGAGGTACATTTTTTGGATATTTTGGTTTGTGTTATTGTTGGTTGAGAAATCGATTTTCAATGATTTCGGTATTGAGTCGGTTGGTGTTTTATCAATAATATCTTGGTCGGATGACCACGAAACGCCTGCTAAAGTTCCCGAATATCCATTGAAGTATGTTCTCATGCGGGTGTTATTGTGGTCGAATGCAATTGTGTGTAGGATTTTTTTTCCGTGATGGAACAGAGAGAGCAAATCCGGGCTGAATCCGAGATAGATATCGGAAGATGTTGCGTCTTTGTATTGGTGTCGAACGGCGATATAACTCTGCGTTTTTCCGAATGAAAATATTTTTTTAATTTGCTGGAATTCGTTTTCGGGGGTGTCCGGCAGATCTTGCGAAACCAGTTCCAAAGTCAAGGAATCGCTTTGGCTGTTGGTCGTAATGTTGAATGGGACGGCATAATAAAATCCTCCGCTTCCATTATTTACAGGATACCCGCCTTTGGCATTATATGCGAAGAAATTGAGAAGTCCGGATGGTACATCGTTATGTTCAAAATATTCGACAATATCATTTGGATTCAGCGTGATTGGATTGAAAAAGTCTTCGACGGCTGATTGTGCACCGCCTTCTCCGAAGGGTTTTGTCACTTGTGGGTTTGCCATCGGATTTCCGATGATTACCGAGCCATTAATATTAGCTAAAAACGAAATTCGTGCGCCCTCTTTTTCCATGACGCAAAATATTTGTGGTGTTTTGATCACGAGTTCGTCGTATGAATCTCCATCAATATCCCAAGATTGGGCTATAATATTAGCGGGTGGATTGAGCGTCCAATTCGCCACGTGTGCGATCATTTGTGCATAGTGCATCTTGGCCCAGAGCGTTTTACCCCAACTCGCCAGCCATTCTCCGTTACCCCATTGAGGATCCACGTAAACATCACACCATGCAGTCTCATAGGTTAAGCAGAGCAACGTTAAATTTGCAAGTTCAAGCAATTTTCTGGTAGATTGTTTATTAACCGGTGTAATCGATTCGATTTGTTTGATTGTATTATATGCATCATAGAAAATCGTTGAATAATTCCGCGTATCCGCTTTGGAATGAATTGGAGTCGGAACTTTCGGATACAACGGCGTTTCTATTGATGTTGAAGAATCCCGGAATACCGCAGACGTTCGATTTGGGCTTTCTTGCGTAAATCTTGCGTAATACCAATCATCTTTGGGTTGTCCATAAGAGCTGAAATGATCCGGTTCACCCGCATTCTTGAAGCCGGGATTGATAGTATCGTAAACATCCAAATCGAGATTGTCCGAAAGTTTTTCCAACGAGATATATGGTGCTGCCGCCAAACCTTTTATGATATGCTCGTATCTGTTTCCGATATTTCCGTCCCACGAAAATCCGTAGGGATGGCCGCCGGGAATCTCCATATCCGAAGCGACGACAATAATATTATTTGGGTTGGATGCAGATGCATAATAGGCCATTTTCGATTTCATGTCCACATATCGTTGGAAATTATTGGACACGCAAGTATCCCAGAACATTCCTTGCACATCATTATTGATGATGAAGATTTTTAGATCTCCTGGTTGGACTGCTGCGGGAATGCCGTTAGGATCATTAGCGCCGCCGTGAAGCCTTCCGGTTCCGTTTAAAGATAAATATCCTTGTGTCGGCGTTGCATACATGACATCTTCCGGCGGGCTATATCCCAGAAAGTGTCCAATTTCTTGCGGATCAAGGACAACGGCTTTTATATCGGCTTGCAGAAGATCATCAAAGATAAACTGATTCCAGCAGCGTTCGGGAACCCATCCGGTGGTGGGACGAACTCCAAATAATCGTTCTATCAAAGCAGATTCTGTTTGGATTGAATATATGTTGAAGTCTTCCGGGAGCCATGTCATAATGCTTTGTCCGAAAGTGCTGGTCATAATTTCCACCACTCCCGAGTCAATGGATTCCCGTATTACGGGGAGAAAGTCCGGTGTGAACCATTGCATTCCCGTTAGCAGTGTTCCGCTCCAGTGCAAATTTACCGGGGCTTTATAATTCAGATGGGCGCCTAACACGCGACTGAATCCCGTTCTTTGGTTATCAATATAGGTATCAACGATACTTTTTCCTTCTATTTGATTTTTGCCGAGCGCTTGATTCGCATGCCACACGATTGCGAATTTAGCGGGTTGGATTCGAACGGTGGACACCGCGTATGCATCAATATCACCATCTTGGAAATAGTCATTAATATTATTACCCAATCCGTTCGGGCAGATATCTGCGGGACTCCATGGGTTTGTCGATTCGTTTATTGTATATACGACGGCATGAAACATTTTTTGCCGCTGTGCAAAGGTCGTTCGGACTCGAAATTCTACCATTCCATATTCGGGATTAGCTGCGTAATCGGTTGCGTTCATGGGTTGCGGGTTTGCGAGCGTTTGCGGCGTCATCACCTTGAATTGGCTGCGTTTGAAATCGAGGATGATTGCGTAATCCCATCCTTGGGTTGTGGGAACTTTGGGTTCTATAGAAGTGAGCCACGGGTGCCATACATTTACATATTCTGTTCCCATTCCCGGTGTACTTTTATATGTGGCGTTTGTACCTTCGAATGAAATCAGTAATCGGAGATTAACCTCGGAGAGATATGTAAACAGCGGAGACCTCCAACCCGCGTCGAGCGGGATCCATTGATTTCGAAAATCGACTCTAAAATAGAGCGAATCGTTGACTTCTCTATAGCACAACGAGAGAATATCTAAAGATGTAGCCGTGGTTTCACCGGCAGTATCTGCTGCTATAAGATCCGAAGAGTTCCAATCAAACGGATCTCCATCAATGAAGATTTGTTCTGTGGTGTTACCGGATAACGCTTGTTTTTCTATTGCCGTTTTCTCCCGATGCTCATGCTTAATTTCAGCGGCCGTGTCTTTTACATCGACAATGGCACTTGGATTCGCATAAAAAGATAGGAAAAGTAAGGATAGAATCCAAGATGTAAATATTATTCGCTTTACACGGTGAATTTCCGTTTTCTTTAATGTTATTTTTAAATTTCTACTATTCATTTTTCACTACCTCCGTTCTTCGCGGGTTGTTCTTGGTGCTGGATTGATCGAGGTTCGCTTGGTTTGAGATCAATGATTCGGTTGCTCTGGCCCAATTTTTTCATTTTTTCTAAATATATAATTCGAATGTTAAAAATCGACAATAAAACCACCGCAATCAAGGAAACGGTTAATGTTATTGCTAAGCCAAGGATCAATTGATTCTCTTGGTTTTGCGTTGTGGTTTGTTCTTGAGAATTTTTTATGATGATGATGTAAATTATAGTTTCTTCATTTACATTTGGAGACATCGCAAAATTCCACGAATGGCCATAGACATGCATATTGTAAACGCATTGATTCGTGATGTTTTGTCCGTTTACATAAATCTCGAGGGACTGCCGTGAGTGATTAAGTCGATCCAAGGGAAGTTGAAAGGTAATGTTGTATGTAAACGAATTTAAACCGTTGTTCTTAATATTTATTCTCTGAATCGGCTGTAATGAAATAGATGTATTGTAAATGGTGTCTATGGAATAAGTAATCGATCCGTTTTGAACCGGAATTTTAGCGGATGCATTTGTAATAAAATCGGGGAGATTCGAATTAATAAGAATCTCTTTATTCAATGTCTTAGGCCGAATTCCGAGATATGCTTGATAGAAAACTCTTATGTACTCCGCGAGGCTCCATGCTTGACTTGTTGCGCCCGTTGGTCTGTCCTCATCTCCGGGTAATACTTCGCATAGCGAGCCCAATGTGCCCCTATAGAGCAGCAAATTCGTAAGATACCGTGTTAAATTAGATGCAACATCCATGCGCAGATGCTTGGTGAATGCGCTAATCGCAGGTCCCGAAAGCCATGGCCATACCATCCCGTTATGATAACTCCACGAATTTCCGACCCAATGGCCATTCGGATCTTTATAGCATCCGGAATCGTGCAGTCCGCCGAAATCATAGCCTCTATAGCCGACATCTTCATCGCCCCAATTGTAAATATCTTCACGATTCAACGTGGTGATTCCGTGCGGGAAGACCAGATATTTTTGAACGGTATCCAGAACGCCTTTTTCTTGTGTCTCATTGAGAATATTGTCCCAAGGAACCGAGATCGCAAAAAGTTGGTTCGGCCGGATTCGATGATCTTCAGAACCATCTTCATTGAGATGATCGATAAGATATTTTATCGTATTGTTATAAAATTTTGATTGAAAACTCATTTTTAATTTTTCAGCGAATTGATTCCATGCTTGTGCTTTTTGCGGTTTTGCCATAATTTGGGCGAGTTCGGCTCCACTTTTAATGGCGGTGTACCATAATGCTTGAATTTCTACGGCCCGATCATCCCGCGGAGAGTTAGGCACCAAATTTGGGCCGATCATCACCGCCCCATCCATCCAAGTCTCGATATTGTGTCCTGTAATCGAAGATCCGTGTTTTATAAAGTTATTCGAATCCGAGCGTTTTGTTATTTCTCCATCGATCGCTCTTTCCAATACCGCCCAATTCGTTGTAAGAAATGTGAGATTGTTTGTGTATTGGAAATATTCGTAAATCTCTCGAATAAACCACGGCGTGCCATCAGCGGATGAATAGGCAGGAGAAGGATCTCCGGGGAGCATGCGGTTCGGGATCCGTCCGTATGTTGGGCTGCTTGTATTTGTATCTTGAAGATTGGACATCATTGCGATCAGCTGATTCGCGTCGCTAAAGGATCCCGTACAAAGAACGGCTCCCGGAAATGAGATAAACAAATCTCGTGACCACGATTCCGGGAACCAATGAAGTCCGGCCCAAATTCCTATACCTGCGGGATTCCCTCCGACATATTGTTGCATTATAAGACTGTCAATCGAAACTTTCGCCCACGCTAGCGCCTTATCAAATTCTGGATTGTCGGTATTAATGGGACTTTGCGATAAAAGATTCGTGATACGCTGCTTCTTTGCTTGTAAGAGTTCGCTATAGTTGGACAAAATATTTGATGCGATCGTGTTTGCTTCTGCTATTGACGGCGCGATTCCGAAAGAAAAGTAGACTTTTCCATTCGATGGTACGGTAAACGTGAGTCTCCCGGGTTGAAATACCGTTGCTGTTCCGGGTTCGCCTCGTTGCTGATCCAATGGATATGTATATGGTGCATAATACTCATCGGTAACAAAATTGAGAGACACATTGCTTTTTACCACAATATAATCATTGCTTGCTGTATTTTTCACCCAAAAACAAGATTCCGGCGCGCTCCACGCGTATGAGTACGACCCGGGGCCGCTGTAGATGTCATGAATATCAAATTGAATATAAATTACACCATTCCCGGTATAATTCAAATCGTATGCGATAGCAAGTCCGTCTATAGAATCAGGCATGAATATTTCTTCGCTTGGATGATAGATTCCGCGTAGGTTATATCTTCTCACAAGCCGTTCCGGATACACCTCAGCATTATAAAACGAGTTTTCATTTAGCACTAAATTGCTGGAATGGTCTCCCATTTTGAGAAAGAAATTCTCCATGAATTTTGCATGTCGCACTACCAATCCGTGCCAATGCCTTGTATTGATTTTCTTTGTGTTTCCGGTAAAATACCCGGTTAATTTATTACTGTACACAAATTCCCGTTGAATTGAAGCATCGGCGGTCAATACCAATTGTTCCGTAGTTAGCGATTGTGGATCCGGCCTCGATGCGTAGAAACTGCTCGAGGGTACGTTTTCTATACTGCCAATCATTTCCGATGTTTTTAAACCGGTAATCATTATGCTGAGAGAAGACCCAATGGAAAGAGCTGCGATTTGAAGCACTAAAAGCACTATTACCGCGCTTTTTTTCCGATTTATTTTGTTTCTCATATCCATTATTTCACCGCCCCCGACAAAATGCCCTTCTCAAGATGTTTCTGAAGGATAAAGAAGATTATAACAATAGGAATCGAAACCAGAATTCCGTAAGTTGCGATGTAGATGTATTGCGGCACTTGGTATGGCGGAAAGAAGGCGTTTATTGCGACGGGCAAGGTTTGGGATTCCGGCATGACGTTGAAGGTCAAAGCAACCATGTATTCATTGTACGCAGTAATGAAAGTGAATAACGCTGTGGCAACGATTCCGGGTCGCACCGCGGGGAGGATTACTTTATAAAACGCTTGCACCCGCGTTAGCCCCAGAACCATCGCGGCCTCCTCCAAATCTTTGGGAATCGCATCGAAATAGCCCTTCATCATCCATGTACAGAATGGAATTGCCAAACTGATATACACCAGAATCAACCCGGGAATCGAATTCAAGAGCCCGAGCTGAGCCCATACCAAAAAGATCGGAATAATTATCAGAATGTTCGGAAACATCTGCGTAACCAACACTGAGTCCAAGAGCACTTTTTTGCCCATGAATTCGAACCTCGAAAAGGCGTATGCCGCAGTTATCGATACAGAAAGTCCGATTATTGTGGTTCCGATACTAACTGCTAAACTATTACCTAAATAAAGCATGAAGTTCGTTTCTTTGAAAATATATGTGAAGTTAGTGAAATTCACCCAATTTTCGGGCAGTAATGCATTCCAATTATCCGGAATTTGGTCGGGTACGGGTGCACCATACTCGCCCGTGTAAAGATCTTGTTTAAGGGCAATAACGATAGTCCACACAATCGGAAACACACAAAAGATACCGATGATCACTAAAAGCATATAAAATCCGATCGTCTTTGAAATGGTCTTTATTTGTCTTAATCCAATTTTTTGAACCGGCTGATGGGATTCGAAGTCCGAACGACTATTCTCTTGAGCGTTGCTTTCTTCAATCTTTGTTCCTGAAGCTGCTTTCTTTTGTTCTGAATGTTCCGCTTTCTTTTGTTCTGAATGTTCCATTTGATTTACCTCCATAAGTTTTATGAATACATCTTCTCGCTGTTCAGCGTTTTCTTATAGAAGACCGCGAATAAGAGCAACATGCCGAAAATCACCCATGAAACCGCAGCCGCCGCTCCTTTCGTAAAATTATGAAATGCTAATTCATACACCCACACCGCAAGGATGCTATAGGAATCCAGCGGAATATTTGTGTTCAGCGCAAGAATGAATAGCACGTTAAACATATTAAATGTCCAAATTGTTCCCAAAAGGGTCACCGTCATAAACGTGGGCTTAAGTAACGGTAAAGTTATCTTTCTAAACTTATACCACGTAGAGGCACCTTCAATATCGGCCGCCTCGTATAAATCCGTGGGTATGTTGCTTAGTCCCGCCGTAAATGATACGACTACAAACGGAATGCCGAGCCACACATTCACAAGGATCGCCGAAAGCATGAGGTTGGTTACCGGAAACATTGCGATTCCGGATGTGGATAATCCCGGCAAAGAAAATGCAACATTAGCAGATAAGAATCGGAACTGCGTACCGAAGAGATTTTGGGCGAGAATATTCAGCAAGCCGGGTTCGCCGGAGCCCAGCGAAGAGTCTTGAAGTATGAAGACCCTCCAAATATACACGGTAACATAGCTGGGAACAGCCCACGGCAAAATGAGCAACGTTCGGTATAAGGTTCTCCCTTTAAATTGTTTGTTTAAAAGGATGGAAATTCCAAGCCCGAGAATCACTTGAAGCGATACGCATGCCACGGTCCAGAAGATTGTGTTGAAAAGGATTTGGAAAAACAACTCATTTGTAAATATATTCACGTAGTTTTGAAATCCGATTAAATCGGGATACTTATAACTCAATGGATTAATGGACTCAGCGGCGGGCGTATAATTTCGGAAACTGGTATCAAGGGTGATTAGTAGCGGTAGGAACACTTCAAGAATCAGAACAGTTAGCGTGCCGATGATCATAATGTATGCAAGCTTGTTGGTTTTCATTTCTTTCTTGTATTGATCAACGGTTTCTTTCCACGATTTTTTAAATTTTAATTTTCGGATCATCAAATGAAGCATCGGAATGAGCGCTATTGCCATGATAACGCTGATAATCAGATACCAGTAGGATACCGGGCGGATTTCTTCTCCGCCGCTTAGGGTGAGATAGAGATTGTTTTCCCACAACGTTTGTACGGTTGAAAGAATTTCCGTCGGAGTGAGTGTAGGATCCGTCCAAATGCGTTTTAGTTGATTTCCGAGCTGATCGGCGGCAAAATGCTTCCAATTTACGAGCTTCGGATGGCCAACCCTTGCTAACGGTAAATATTTAATAAATAAGTCCATGAAATATTTTGCTTTCGGATCATTCTGTATCTGGCTGCTGTTATATGCGCTTTTTCGCACCGGCATCAGTCCCAATTCCAGCATTCTTCTGATATTGGCATCCGAATTGGTGAGATAGTTTATTAGATTGTAGGCTTCTTTTACATGCGGACAGTTATGTGCGATTACATACGTATGACCTCCAACAGGCGTTCGGGGTGTTGGATCGCTAGAATTTCGACCCGGAATCAGAGCAATCCCCAATTGATTATACACATTTTGGAACGCTCTTCCTTTCAAGATGCTGTTAATCGCCCACGGGCCGTTAATTACAATGGCATGCTGACCCTCCTTAAACCCAGTTTCGGAGCCCGCATTTTGTTCGGGCATAACCCTATTATCGTAAGATTGATTGTTCTTCAAATCCAGCATGAAATTTAACGCTTCAATCGCCGCAGAAGAATTAATTGTCACATTTCCTTTGTTTAATTTATATTCACCTTGCTCGTCCATAGCCCAATAATCGCCTCCGAAGCCCCATAAAAATACATTGAAGGAATATTGCAACTCCTTGTATATATTAAATCCGTAGGATCCCAAGGAATTATCTCGCATAAATTTGGTAATTTGTTTGCATGTTTCGCGAAATTCACTCCATGACCAATTGCCCGTCGGTTCCGGAATACCCGCGTCTTGAAAGATCTTCTTATTATAGAACATAAAGAGCAAATCCATCACCTCGGGAATGGCATACCAAAACTCTTTTTCACCTTGCTTAAAAACTGCTGTATATTTTGAAAATTCAATAAAGTCATCTTTATCGCTTTCGTTCATAAATTCGGAGAGTTCTTTTATCGCGCCTAAAAATATCCATTCCGTGACATCACCCTCACTACTTCGATAGATATCGGGTTGTGTGTTCGAAAGAAACGCGTTTTTGTAGGTATCGTGTGCGGTAAAGAAGTTTTGTTGAACTAATTTTACAGTAATCGTGGGATTTTTCTGTTCATATTCCGAAACCATCGTTTTTAGCAATAAACCCTCATCGCTTGATGGATCTTGAGTGTACCATAGCGTTAATTCAATTTTTTGGGCCGATTGTCCATATACCAGAGAGATTCCATATGAAGTCAGTGTTAAATTAAATACAAACATCGATAGCAAGCTAACCGCAAATATCTTCTTTTTCCCTTTGAGAATTTGTTTGATCTTTTCGATGCTCATCGTATATTACCCCCTTTTTTCAATTCCTCTCTTATCCAATAACCGTTGAGAATAATAAATCCAACGATTACGACTCCGGCAGCAATCGAAGAAGAAAGATAATTCGGAGCCTCGATTTTATTGATAACCCGTATTCCGATTTCGGTGCTGTTTTTTAGTATCGTTTCATGGGTGACTTCAATTTTAAGACTGTAAAATCCAATCTCCATTATCGGGATCCTGATTGAACAATTGCCGTTTTCATCCGTTGCAGAAACATATATGCTTTGGGTCGTGTTTGAATACGAGATTAAATCTAATTTTGCAGCGATTGTCGCATTCTTTACGGGCTCACCAAATTTATCCCGAACGCGAATTGACACCACCCAAGTATCGACTTCATCAATGTATATTTGCGAACCCAAAGAATGGAATGTATCAATCAAAGTTTCATATAAATTGAAAATATATAGCCGCAAAGAGGTCGAAATCACGCTTAAATCGGAAAGTTGGAAGTCTATTTTGAACTCATACCATCCATTCGGGATTTGGGTCGAATCAAACAGATATTTCAATTTTTGTGTGTTGGTTTTACACACGGCGGAATGGATTTTCGTACCATTTATCGAGATATTGAGAAATGATGCTATAATGCTTGCTCTTGCCGAAATATCTAACAATACCATTCCGGTTTGGGTACTGCTATTCATCGGCTCTACTATTTCAACGATTCCGGGAATGAAATCGGGAATCGAATCGTTATTTTTATCCCAATCAATGAGGGCAAAGCGGTCGGAATTAAACGTATCTTTATCCACCCATTCACTGGATCCGCCAACCAACGCATTGGTCGTGGGATCATGAGGGACAGAATCGATTGCGGAATCCCCATCAGTTCCTCCGCACACCCCCGCAGAAACCGCTAAATTGGGTAATATAGATCCGGTTTTTCTAACCATTTGCCATTCAATCGAAAATTCCATAAAGATCCCACGTGTTGTCGGCGCATAGGCATAGGCCACACCCGTTTGGTTTCGTTCCGACCATATTTGTGATGCATTATTGAAGATTCCATATTGTATAAAAGGCCCATCTTTATTGAGCGTAGCGTGTAATTGAAAATCGGGTAATTGAGAACCATTAAATTGAATGGCTCGATTCCACATATCTCCGTGCACGGTATCCGAAGTATTTGAATATCCCGCATTTTTTATGCTATCTATTACTAAAAATATGGAAGTCGGGTTCGAGCCACCCCAATTCATCAAATTGGTTGAAGAATAGATATTAAGGCCGAAATACAGCAACTCCGCATCCCAAGAGCAATATAATTCAACAAGGTCGACTTGTGCATCTCCGCTATCTCCGACGGGATCGATACTAATTAATTGTGTTGCCAAAAAGTCATTTTTGCCATCAACTTGGATGCTGCGATACAGAGGATCAGAAACTTTCACAGAATATCGCCTAGAGACTCTATAATTCGAAGGATTCAAAGTATCATTTGCGAAGATATAAAATTCAATGGTATTTCCGACCGCAGAGGCATCCGAAGGTAATTCAACGCGATATGTTGTTCCGGACACGAAATTCATTGATACATTTTTAAATTCCGACCAACTACCGTTGAATACACGATAGTAAATCGAAACGTCATCCAATGAAGATTGGATTAAGGAATATACCTTCACCGATACGTTTAGGCCTTCACCAATTTCCGGTTTTCTAAATGCAATATCGTGAATTCGTATTGGACTTGCCGGTTCTGCTGTTATATTAAACGAAAATATGCCTGTTCCATATATTTCAAGCCTCTCTTCAAATAACATACTTTCTCGATACGACGCGTTCACAGTTGCGTTATTCCAACTCAAACCAACGCGGGCGGGATATTCCGAATTTTCTATCATGAATGAGGTGTTATTTTGTGTTATGTTCAGATTATTTCCTCGATAAATCAGCGAAAGCAAGTTCGGTGAAAATCCGTTGAATACATATACTGGCATCGAACCGGTATTGTAATCTATTTCAAGAGTTGTTGAATTATCCCTCAAGGTAATATTTTTAGAATGCCCGGTTTGGCTGCAGACCGCATTTAGCTTCACACCCCCGGAAAATGAAACAAAATTTAACGAATATGTGAAATTATCCAGTCTTAAAATGTCATATTGTGAACGGGGTTGGCTCACATGGTTTAAATCATAATCAAAAGGCAGCGTATCCAACACTTTGCTTACTCGCGAATCGGACAAGGGGTATTGATGGCCATAGTCACAATAATCACCAAATCCGCTTTCAATACCACCAGTATGATAATCATTGCCATCAAAAAACACGATACTATTTCCGGCCAATAACAGCGGAACATTATTTTGATAACCGAACAACCATTGAAGCTTGCCTCCCACCGTGTCAAAAATGGCCAGAATTTGCCGGTTTAATAATACATATTCCATCGCTTGGTCGTTGTCCACATCAAGAACCGCTGTCGTGCTTGTATTTGAAATGGTGCCGTTTTTTACTCCGTTTGCCCAATTTGCAGCATATGCAAATACCATCGCATATCTTGCATGTTCAGATTGTCGTTTCTGCCAATCATAGAGCCGCTCGTTTCCCCAGTTCAGCTCGCCGGCCCCGAAAGCGGTCTCATGTTGACTCGCTGCCAGAATATGCTTTCCCAATTCGATCAATTCATTATTTATCGAAGTTTTATACAGCGCATTATAGGCATCTTGCCACAATTGTTCGAGATTTTTGGTTGTATAACTGAAATACGGGTTCAAATTATTCGGTACCCATTCTTTCCAAACCTTGTACCAATAATCGTAATGATTGTATTCGTCATTATAGCCGGATAAGCCATAATAGAAGGCATCTGCCTTCGCGAAATACCCATTTCCATCGATATAAGGCGCCGTATCCGAAATAACCCGAATGTCGTACCGTAATGGCCAACGACCTTCGGTGATGTTTTTTGTAATCTTGGTGAGCGTCGTCGGCTCGACCCATGGAGTAGAAGCGATATTCATCAATGAATTTCGATACATCGTAGCGTAATCATCTTTATTATCGAAAAACCCGTTGCCCGCCGATTTTTCCCAATCATCTCCGTATAAACAAACGATATTCTTTTCAGGTTTTTGAGCCAACGCTGCCCAATGGCTCCGAAGGATTGAAGGTTGAAATATATCATCTCTAAATGTTGTACATATAAAGAATACAGTTAAATTATTCCCGTAGCTTGATACCTCCGAAGTTAATCGATGCGGCTCGTGGTAATCGGGCGAACTGCCAAAATCCTCAAAATGCGGCCGATCATCCAATACGATTGCCCGATAATGTCTCGAAACGGGGAGAACAACATTTGGAATATCGGTCCAAGTTCTATCGGGCACCCACATCACATTCAACGGCAAATCCAATTCGCTGTTGGGATCCACGATTTCCCGAATCATTTGTTTAGATGTTGCAATTGCCCATTCATTCATATCTTCAGGATAATACGGAAGTTTCTGTTGCGCATATACCGTGCCCACAATATCTACCACGCCATCTTGAATGTCTTGTCGAATTCGATCCAAAAAATCCGGACTCTCATATTGCAAAGCGCTTAGCAACGAAGCGGTAAGTTCCAAATCCATCGGAATTCTGTAATCCTCATGCGCTTTAAGCGAATAATGATAGCCATCGGCAATCCCGTTGTCGTGATCCACAACACCTGTGGGATCATATATGATACCTTGAACCCAATCGGGATGGCCATACCAATCGGTTGCTCGATATGGTTGGTTTCCGTGTTGAATAAATGAAATTTTCACCTTTTGAACGCTGCTTTGTGAAGCAAACGGATATCTCATCGAATATGTTGAAAATGTTAAATGCACATCCGCAATACTTAATTTCCCGGCACCCGGTTTGGAGAAATATAGATCATCAGCAAGATTCTCATCAACAACAACATCCATTGATTTTCTACATGTGAATACATTCATTTTCGGCGATATCATTCTGTCCTTCATGGCCGGATAGCAAACAGAAAACTCTATGCTTCCCACCAAGGTACTATATGCAATCTTTTGAATTTTTGTTATCGAACCATCGGTTTTTATCATAATATTCTTCAATCCAGTAAAATCGGGTGCGTTCACATCGGGATTTGAAAGAAAAATCAATGAATCAGCATATTCGATTCCAAAATCCGAATAATACTGTGCTCGATCCAATTCCAAATGAGAAATCAATCGAATTAACGCATTATTCTCATCTCTTTCGGGAATATCATCCAATTTCACCAATATAAGCACAAAATTGGTTCCCCAATCAATTTTGTTTATTTCTGAAAAGTCCACGCGAAAAAAGATCTCACCGGTCTGTGACCGAAATCGAGAATAGGTTGCAAGAATATCAAGATAAGGAGTAGATGGATCCAATAACATAACATCCTCACCAGAATCAATTCCTAGTACATCGGAAAAACGCCACTCAAAGAAATTACCATCAATGATTATATCTTCAGAATCCCGGAATGCCTCAAGATGATCCGATTCGGGTTCCGAAGAAGGTCGCAAATAATACGGATTCTTCAAGCCGAAACTCAACTGGGCATCAAGTTCCGCCAGAATCGAGTTAAATTTATCATCGGAATATCGAAATCCACTGATAGTATTTGTAAGTGAAACCAATGAAGTGGAAATACTGCTTAATGCAATAATTATCAATAGAAAATTTGCGATCCCTTTGAAAGCCACATATCTTGCACGCTTGTTGGAATATCTTTTAAATATATAGCCGGCATTCAATGATTGTTCTATTATTTGAGTTAAAGCAATACTCATCGACCTTCACCTTGCCCTTTTTGAGCCGTTTTTTGCAAATACGAAATGGATTGCCCGGTCAACTTATCAAATACATAAACCTTTTCCGCCCGAAATTTAAATCGAATAGTTTCTCCCGTTTTCGCGGAAATGATAGAACATTGACTGACGATCTCGGTTGCCCCTTTCTTCAAATGAACTATGAAATAAGGCCCAATTGGTTCGATAAGCTCTACCACTGCTTCGAAACCATTGGAATCTGCTCCCGCCTCTGTGATAATCACATCTTCGGGCCTAATACCCAGAACAACATCAATGTTCTCGGTAATAAAAGGAATTAATTCGGCCGGTAAAGCATATTCTAAATCATCTGAACGCATTCGATGTCCGGATTGGGATTTTTCCAACTTCATATCAAAGAAGTTCATTGTAGGCGTTCCGATAAATCCTGCAGAAAAGATATTTATCGGATTATTGTAGATCTCATCCGGGGTCCCTATTTGTTGGATTTTTCCATTATTCAAAATTATAATTCGATCCCCCATCGTCATGGCTTCAGTTTGATCGTGGGTTACGTACATCGTTGTCACGTTTAAAGATCGTTGGATTCTCTTGATTTCGGCCCGCATTTTTCCTCTTAGCTTTGCATCTAAATTGCTCAACGGCTCATCCAAAAGGAATACTTTCGCATCACGAACGATTGCCCGCCCTAAAGCGACTCGTTGCCTCTGTCCTCCGCTCAATTGCCCGGGCTTCTTTTGAAGTTGGGTTTCCAAATTCAATAATCTTGCAATTTCTTTCACTTTTTTATCGATTTCCTCGGTAGGAACCTTTTTTATTCTTAAGCCAAATGCAAGATTATCGTAAATCGTTAAATGCGGAAAAAGCGCATACGATTGAAACACCATCGAGATATCCCGTTCTTTCGGTTCCAATTCATTTACGACTTTTCCATCGATTATAATTTCACCGGAACTTTCCTTTTCCAAGCCGGCAAGCAGCCTTAGACACGTACTTTTTCCGCATCCAGAAGGCCCAACCAATATTAAAAATTCACCTTTACGAATCGTAAAAGAAATGTTATCTAAAACCTTGATGTTAGAATTCTGATAAATTTTCACAACATCTCTAAACTCAACGAAATTGTTCAAATCGCTTGGCTCTTGATTCAAATCGCGCATAAATTAATCAATCTTTCAAAGTTTTTATATCAGAATCCATAAATCTTATTCATGAAAAGTGAAATTTATGGAAGTTTTCGAAAAATCAGTAAAGCAATAACGCTTTTAATGCTGATAATTCTATCTTCGATGTTCGCTATTTCCATGGGCCGATCTGCCTCGTTCTATAAAATTGACATTGATGGCAATAACGATTGGTCTTCCGGTTTGATTATAATGAACGATCCACCCAATGATAACACGGCGGGAAACCCTTTATTTGAGATCTATAATGTGTACGCAAATGTGTCCGATACATTTTTATATCTGGGTATCGAGGTAAACTCAAATGTTGGAGATCTCTTTGTCGCAATTTCTTATAAAGAAAGTTCCTCAGAAGAAATCCAAGATATGGTTTGGAGCAAAAATGTTGAATTCTTACCTTGGGTTAGACCGGAACTTATAATTGTTTTGGATGATGAGGCCGCTCAAGCATGGGACAGATTCTCGGGTTCGGTTGCCCGCAATGGAACTATTGAAAGTCAAATGCAAGCCGCAATAACAACCAATTTCCGAGAAGTCAAAATCAGACTGGAAGACTTGAGAAATTCGCCATGGATAAATCTCTCGGTATTCGTCACCGCTACGGAAGATTGGAAAGCCGTGATAGATATCGCACCAAATGATCCGAACGTTAATACTACCGGAAATATTTGGGATGATCGCGATTTTATTTCTACAATGTATAATCTCTCGCTAACCGGAACATCCAGAATTTCCGAAAGAAGCATAACCTTGGATGGAAATTTGGGTGATTTCAGACAAGATGAAATTATTGCCAAGGATCTCATCGCTGACACATCGAACGATGGTGGAGATATATGGAATGTATCTACGGCCAAAAATTCAACGCATATCTTCTTTGGAATCAATGGGCCCATATTGAATGACGCCGGAAGTATTCGACAGCATACGATGTTTATCGCTTTGGACACCGGTAGTGGTGGTGGTGCGGCATTACCCTGGAACCGAAATGTCTTGTTTTCACCCGGAGATACTCGCCCTAACTTTGTTGTGTGTTTAGGTAGGCAAAATACGGTCGATCCATTGATCGCGCATCTCTATGAAGTGAATGCATCATTCGAATTCGAGTATAAAGAAGATGTAGAATTAAATTTTCTGGCATTCGGAACAAATTATACGACTGAAGTCGGAATTCCTCTCTCGAGTATCGGGAATCCAACTCAATTTAATTTTTCCGTTATAGTAACGGGTAGAAACGAATTTATGAGCGCTATCGATGTGTTCCCCAACGATAATGGTCTCAATAAATGGTATGATGATACTGATACTCTCTCAAATTATACGACATTTGTGAGCGGTGCTCCCAATGACATAATATGCGATGGTAATCTTGCGGATTGGGTGATTTCGGATTATTATATTTCTGAGATGGGTGATACTATTGCCTATAACGCCGATCTCGATACCTTGTTCTGCACATGGACTCAAGATTATGTGTATCTCGCTTTGAATGGCACAGATCCCCGAAATGTTGTTCCCTATCTCGTGGATCTGTTTATTGCCATTGATTTTCGAGAAGGCGGTGGAACAACAAATTTTTGGGCAAAGAATATCAATTTTCAAGCACCCTTTTTGCCGGATCTCATAATTGCTGTGGAAGATCAAACCGTTTACCAAATATTAAATTGGACGGGCACCGCTTGGGCTGATGTCAAGGCTTCTTTCACCAATTTCGGAATGTCCATCGGTTTTAACTCGGAATTTCGTGTTTCTAAAATAGATTTGCCGGCAAACGCAATGAACATCTCGGTGTTCGTGACGGGAGATGGCGATAGTACAAGTGCGTTCGATGTGATTCCGAATCAACAAGGAGTAAAACCTACTCATCTAGATGCAGATGTTATCTCACAATATGTCACGGTCAACGGTTTGAATGAACTTGATTGGCATCCAGATGATCCTTTACCGCCAACGATTATCGGACCAGCGGATATAACTATCGAGCAATTCATCTCAACGAATATCGTTTGGCAGATAACGGAGGAAAAACCGCATACGGTTATCGTGTATGTGAATAATGTTCCGAATGTTGTGGCATTTTCGATTAATCTTTCGTATTCGATTGATACATCGACCATCGGGGTGTTCAATTACACATTATGGGTGAATGATTCCAATGGAAGAGTCGCAACCGATGAAGTGATGGTGACAGTGACCGCTGCAGTCTCTCCGGCGATTATCGTTCAGTCAATCAATGCAACTACCTCCAAATTAAGCTTAAATTCCACAACCTTGCAAGCAGGGTCCCAATTTTTGAATAAAGAAGATGTCATAATTAAAGTAATGATAACGGAGTTTGTAGGATTTGATACCGTGCTATTAAATTATTCGATTTCTGACCCGCAAACCAATTATTCCATTGCTATGACAACATTAGATTCGGGCTCCACGCGCATGTTCTCGGCAATTATTCCGGGTGCGCAGATCGATGATAGAAATACGGTATCATTCTTAATTTGGGCGAACGATACACAAGGACTAAGCACCTTGGCCGATAATAGCGGAGAATTCTTCAAATTCCGAATTGATGGCTCTCCGCCCAATTTCACAAATTACAGTCCCACGCTCAATTTAAAATTCCATGATCTGCACGTTTTCGGGTGGATCTTCCAAGACAAAGTGGCCGCACGGTATCAAATCATAAGCAATATCACCGGAACTCCCTTAATCGTTCGTTCGTGGCAATATTTTGTCAATAATTCCGCTACGGTGTATAGTTTTAAAGCAACAATTATAGGAACCGTTAATCTCACTATCCAATTAGAAGATGATTTCGGATATTCGGATCAAAAAACCCTCTTAATCACAATCGGTCTTCCCGATGAGCACTATCTCCCAAATCAAGGATCCATCGTGATTTCCGAGACCTTGAATATCACGAACATTGTGGTGAATACGCCGTTTAATTTATCCGTTAATGAAAATCCTCAAATATTAACACCTTACAGCGGATCTGGTGTCCTTAGATATTATAAATTTGATCTTGGTCTCAAAAACGCTTCGGAAACGTTCTCCTCGATAATAAATATCGTGTTGAATCAATCAGTTCTGGATAAATACGAATCCGGGCAGTTTAAAGTGTATTATTATGACAGCCAAAGTCAAACGTGGAAAGAAATAAACATACAAACTACGGGAAACGTAATCTCTTTTGCATTAAACCACTCGTTAACGATTGCGCTCGTCGGGACGATTAAGCAAGACCAATCGTCACAGCCTCCATCCGATCAAGACGTTTTAAGATATATTATGTATGGTGGTATTGGTATTCTTGCAATCGGCAGTTTCCTCTATTTAATGACTCGTTCAAAAACACCCAAACCAAATACTCGATCGGCAGGAGGAAAAATAACTCAATCCACGCCAAAACCGCCAACAGATCCGAAAAATGAATTAGATCAAATTGAGAAGGTTTTGGACGACAACGATAAGCAATAATTGCTTCAATATTTATTCCTTTTTTTCCCTCAATCAATATATTTAACGATAACAAAAGGCCTCCAATTTTTTTGTATATTTCGGGAACCAAAAATAAATCATGGAAACCGGAAAAATTGTGGGTATTGGATTACTCAGTGTTTTAGTATTCTCGTTTTGGGCATCTATACTTTACGGAACATATATGAAGTATGATAATCAATTCATATTCTCAGAACCGGATTACGGTATCGCAGATCGGGTAATCATCAAAAAAGACGGTGCTTTTAACTTATATGTTCAATCAGCAGATCTCAATGACTCAATATACGCGGTTATTGATATTAAACATTTTGTGTTTGCGATGTACAATCAAGAAATAGTGCAACCGAATGTCACCGCTACGGGACAAGTTGAAGGCACGAATATGACAATAACTATTGCGGGAACTTTCGGATGCAATGCTGGTGATGTGAATGGGCCAAATATGATGATCTGTAGTTCACGAGTGGTGGTAAGCATCAACCGAAATTTGCCCATCCAATTAGAAATCGTAAATGATGTTGGTGAAATACATATCGATTTGACCAATCAAACGATAGAATCAATAATCATGAAAGAAGGTAATGTTGGTGCCATTTCTATCGATCTAAATTCCGCTAATGTTAATTCCTTCGATTGTGGGGGGTCAATCGTAGGGAATTTTATTATCAATGCAAAGAATGCAAATTTAGGTGACTTCTTATTAAAAGATGTTGTCGGAAATGTGCAATTTTATGCAGAAAATTCATCCTTTGGCTATCTCAATTATTCCATCACCGGACAATCAGCAATCGAGTTGAAAGAATCAAAATTAAATGCACCCGCAACCATACAAATCGATGGTGGAGTTGGTGAGCAAAGAATAACAATCATTCAAAGCAGCTCAACAAATCATAATTTAACGATTAGAACAAGAGAAATAACAGGAGATGTTCAAATCCGCGAGCAGATAAATGTTACGAACACAAATCTTGTTCTCCGTGCGGATGTGGGAACCGGCCAAGTGCAAACCGAAGGGAATCTCAACATCACAAACGGTGTGTATCAAAATAGCGAATATAGTGCCAGCAAACCAACAATCTATTTGGATCTCAATGTGGGTGTTGGAAACATTTGGGTTAAGTCGCTTTAAGCATATTTTTATTTTTTTTTGTTTCTTCTTTTTATATCTGACATTGATTTTGTTCTTTCATTTATCATTTTGATTTTTATTTTGCATATATTAATTTCTTCCCTTTAATTGTTTTTGCTTCATTTTACGACCAAATTCGCTTTAAATTTGCGTTATAATGAGATCAATCGATATCACAAATTTGAAAAGAAAGCGTGTGTTTTTGATTTGCAGAGTATTCATGAAACAAATTGGCTGTGGAGATTTGCGGGCTTCCGATGATGGGAAGACCGTATCCCTTTCTGGCTGGGTGCATACCATCCGGGAACACGGAGATGCCTTTTTTATTGACATCCGGGATGTGAGCGGGATCACCCAGTGTTTATTTAAGAAATCAAAGATGGACGATGCAAAATTAGCTGAGATGACCAAACTATCCAGAGAATCTGTGATCACAATTCATGGGAAAGTGGTGAAACGACCTTCTGGAACCGAAAACAAAAAGCTCCCAACGGGAGAGATTGAGGTCCAAGTCGACCGAATTGAAGTATTGAATAAAGCGGAACCGGTTCCCTATCATTTTAAGGATGCAGAAAAATCGGACCAATCGGTTCGATTACGCTATCGATATATTGATCTGAGAAATCCGGATTTGCAACGCATCTTAAAGATCAGATCCAAGATTTATGGCGAAGTTCGTAAATATTTCGAATCCAAAAATTTCTATGAAATCGAGACTCCGATGTTAACGAAAAGCACGCCTGAGGGTGCTCGCGATTACTTAGTTCCCAGCAGAGTTCATAAAGGAAAATTTTATGCTCTTCCCCAATCTCCGCAATTGTTTAAACAAATGTTAATGATGTCGGGGATGGAGCGATACTTTCAAATCGCTCGGTGCTTCAGAGATGAAGATTTAAGACCG